>NZ_JAYLVT010000021.1:0-121131 GCF_035818815.1 Cupriavidus sp. SS-3 | reverse complement strand
TAGGTCATCGCCAGGCTCTTATTGTGCAAAACCCCTCGACAGCGTGTGCTGCGAGGGGTTTTTGCTTTGGCGCGGCGCAACGGGCATGGCCAGTCACTACGGCGCGCTCATGTTCCAGCCGCGCGCCTGACGGAATATCCGCGCTACCTGGTAGGCCGCAGCGGCCAGGCATGGATTATTTGCAACGCTGTCCGCTCACGGAGCGGGAATTCATTCAATCGCGGCCGTGCAGCATGCTGGCGCGGCGATGGCGTGCTGCGATGATGTGTCCAGTCCTGCAGGGACGGTGCCGAGGTGCTAACCTCAAAAAAAGCACCCGCCCGCCGTCACCTTGTAATTGCGAGAGAGAATGAGCCGCCTGCTGCTCACCAATATCGACCCCGACACCTCGGACGAGGAAATCCGGACGTTCCTGGAGAAATACGGATTCCCGCCATTCGACAGCCTGGAGCATGAAGATGGCGACGGCTCGCACCCCGCCGTGCTGCTGACCTATGAAACCCTGGACCCTGCGGTGCTGGGAAAGCTGCAGCAGCGCATCGACCATATGTACTGGAAGAAGCGTCAGCTGAGCGCTTCCATCCTGCATGACCGTTTCGCCTGAGCAGGCTACCTGGTTGGCGCGGCCACGCCGGCCGTGCCGGATTCCTCGGCGGGTTGGGGCGTAAGCGGGGCAGGAACCGCCATCATCTTCTCTGCCGGATAGAGCGCCATGAAGCTTCGCGCCAGTTCGGGATCCCGGCACGCGAGCCACGCTTGCCACTGCAGGTACGGAATCATCACAACCGCCCGTTTTTCCTTGCCGGGGGTGTGCATCAGCTTCATCACCGCATGACCAGGCGCGCTCACCGTGAACATGGCGAAGGAATAGGAGCCATCCGGCCATTGCCTCCACAGCCCGGCGATGCCAAGCGCCGGCTCGTCCGGTAGCCAGATCCGGTAGCGGATCCAGCCCTGGCCCGCGACGTAGCACGGCTCGTAAATGGCCATCGCAGGCACCAGGCACAGCTGGGTGCGGTGCCAGGCGCTGCACGAACCGCGCCTGTCACCGACGCACTCGGCGCGGACATTCATGGTTTCAAAATCCCGCGCGCCGTGGACGTGGCGTGCGCGCGGCACGAGGCCAAAGGTGGCCAGCAAACATTCGCGCCGGCCACGGGCATCCGCACGGACGATCGGCGCGGCATCGCCTGGCCATATTTCCGGCTTCCATGTTCCTGGTGGCGGTTCTGCCCCGAAAACATCGCGCAGCACCGGGCCCGTCACCGCGGTGAAATTGGTGCACACAATATTGCCTCCCCTGACGTCAGATGCCTTGCCGCTGGCACGGTCAGCCGTTATTCGCTACACCTGTCCGAGTGGCGGTGCGAAGGGAAGGGTGGGCGTCTCTCCGGCTGACCAGCATTGCGGGCAGCTATCGCGATACCTCCGATGCCATTTTCCTGGCGGATTCCAGATGGTGCTCGAGCGTCGGCAAGGTCTTCTTTGCAAAATCCCGTACATCGTTGTCGCGCGCATCGCTCGCGGCCTTGCGGAATAGTGCCACCGCATCGTTGTGCGCCTTGACCCCGACTTCGTCGGCGTACTGCTTGTCGAAGCTGGCGCCTTGCAGTGCGCCAATGGCTTCCAGCTTCTTCTGGTCAGCGGGACTCGGGGTGGTCGGCAATTGGACGCCCTTGGCGTTGGCCAGTCGCTTGAGATCTTCCGCGGCGGCGCGGTGGTCCTGCAGCATCTGCCCGGCAAAACGCTTGACCGTGGCGCTGGTGGCCTTGGTCTCGGCCAGCTTGCTGGCATCGATCTCCATCTGGCCTGCCTGTGCGGCCTTGTTCATGAAGTCCACGTCGCCGGCGGGCGGCGCGGCGTACAGGCCGGTTGTCAGGCATAGCAATACCGCCGCAAGCGGGGATTTGACATGGTGCCCACGGCGGCCGGGCTGGCGTGCATCGAATGGCATGACTGTCTCCTGAACGGGCAACCATACCCGGCCTTGCAACAATCATGCCGTCATGCCGTGCGACCTCCTGCCTCAGGAAACCCGAACGAATTTGGCGACGGAAGGCACCCCTTGCGAGTCGATGATAAACAGCATGTAGTAACCGGGCGGCACCAGCGAACTGGAGGCGGGCAGGGTGACGCGCAGGTTCTTGGCGCCCTGTTTGGTATGGCGCAATTTGATATAGCGTTGGTGCATGTCGTTGCCGTGCGTCACGGCCCCCGGCGCCACCAGTGCAACGCTGGAAACACTGGGCGTGCTGGAGCCAACGGTAAAGGTTTGTCCCAGGCTCAATGTACCCGGTGCGCTGGTGATATTCGGGCGCGCGCCCTTGAACAGGTACGGTGGCGAATACACCTGTGCCTGGTGCGTACTGACGGCCAGGGGATTCATGTCGTCCTGGGACAGCAAGACGGTGGCGTCGGGCAACAGAATGGCACTGGAGTGGTAGCCCGCCTGTATCGTGTTCGGGCTCATCGGAATCCAGGTCCCGGTCGGATCCCCGGCCGGCTTGTTGTAAAGCTCGCTGTCAAAATGCGGGTTGTCATAACCGTTGCTGGCCGCATTGCCGCCCACCGTAAACAGCGTTCCATCCGGCAGGATCACGGTATTGGCGTTATGGCGAGGCTGCAGCCACTGCGGAAATTGTCGCCACCCTGCGTTGGGGTTGCCGACATCGAACCATTCGTTGTTGCGGAAGGCGCTGTCGCCTTCGGCGCCACCGGCGATCATCACGACCTGTTTGGCGGGCGTGACCGAGGCATCGGTATAGAGCACGCCGTTGGCGTACTCATAGTGCGAACTCAGCATGTTCGGAATGCCGCTCCATGACCACGTGCCGGGCGTCAGCAGCACGGTATTGAAGAAGGCCGGCCCGGCCTGCATCATCTGGCCAGAACCAAGCAGGTATTGGAACGGGTACATGCCGGACGGATGGTGGAACGACACCGTGCTCATCGTGCCTACGCTGTCCATGCCCGCGGCAGGGGTGAACAGTTCGACCACCGACGTGGTATTTCCGGATCCCGTTTCGTCGAGGCCGCTGGTGATGACTACCCGGTTGTCTGCCAGCTTGGTCACGGTCGGATACCAGCGGCCGACCGACATATTTGGCTGGGTGGTCCAGCTCTCGCTGAGCGGATTGAACGTATAGCTGCTCAGCGCGCCCTGGAAGTTCTGCTGGCCTTCTGGCGCATTCGGGTCGGGGTAGCGCAGATTGCCACCCGCAATGAAAACCCTGCCGTCGCTCAATATCGTCTGGCCGGCACACCAGATGTTCTCAGGCGGCGTTATGGGATGCCCCGTGCGTGTCGCGGGATCCCACACATAGGCGACACCGGTGTTCGACGCTGCCGGATTATGGTACTGCGTAGGCTCGTACGACCAGAACAGCACCTTGCCGGTGTGTAGCAATACCGCAGTGATGCCGACTACCGGGATGACGAATGGCTGGCTCCATTGGCCCGCCGTATTGGTGGCCTGAGCCCTGGCCGCTGCCAGCACCTGGTCATCCGGCGTGGCAACCCGGTCCAGCCCGGCTGCCACCCGACACTGTTTGCCACGTGCCCGGGCATGCGACTCGGCATGGGCCGGGCCGAGCACGGCAGCTTCTCGCTGCCTCAGCCTGGCTTCCGCGGAAGGGTTGTTGCAGGCGTCATTATCAAAGCTGACGGGCGGAGCTGCGTGAACCGACGGTGCCAGCAGGAAGAAACCAACCACTGACGCCCACACGGTTTTCCGGAAAATCATGCGTTGACGCATTTGCATCACCTCCAGTGACAGCGTTGCCATGGAATGCGGGAGTTCCGCGCTGGAAGCTCACGGTGGCATGCCGAAGGACATCCGACCGGACTTTTCTAGCTTAGGGGGGCAGGCAGAGAGCCAATGTGGGCTGGCGCACGGAAGGAATGAGATTGGAGGCTTGCGTTTTGCTCAAGCTGCGTAGGAGGCGCTGGGCGGGTCGGAGGTGCTGCCTATACTTTATTTAACATAATATACATTATGCGAAGCGTAGGTGTAGCAGCTAAGCGGTAATGTCCGCTTCTGGCTAAGTTAGTCCTCTAACGTAAAGTTGTCCGGTAACTCGACGTAAAAGTGTCATGCATTGATCTATGAGGCGCTTCTTATCTTTTCCGTACGGCTTTACGTCGCGGTTTTAGCTGCCCGACTGGGGTTCGGGCGCGGCCTATCTTCCCGCTCGGGAAGATTCACGCGGCAAAGTCTCTACAAGCACGCAAAACTTCCCGCTCGGGAAGAAATCCTCGGCTTGGAGTCCCTGGACGGTTTCGCCTTGGCCATCTCACGTTTGATGGCAGCGCTCTGGCGACCATGCGCAGTTCCCTCTGAGGTCACTTCGGCCAACATTCTGACTCGCCCACTGAAAACCGCTTTACCATCACAGATGGGAACGAAACGGGTTGTCTTAGCCAGGTCTGCTATGTCACTGCAACAGAAAATGCGGCTTTTGTCGGCCTGGCTGCCGGCCGGGCTTCCTTACGTCGAGACTGAAGTCGGCTCCTACCTTTACCTGCACGACGTCCCGTACGAGTTGGAGAGCATCCTTGCTCGTTGGCTACTGCTCCGGCCGGAGCTTACAGACGGAGATCTCTCAACCTGCGTTCTGGTCGAGAGTGGCAAGGGTTTAGCCATTACCCGGGAAGGATGGGAATGTTTCCTCTGCTGGCTCGTCGAAACACTTCGAGCCAAGCTTGACGACATGGAGCAAGCCCAGTAGCAACGCCTTCGCGCCCCCCTTTTGTGGCCGCCTTCCGTGTCAACGACGGAAGGCGCGTCGCATACTGGTGCCCATCCGGTGAACCAATCAAGCAAGGAACCACTATGTTGCGGGTACGCATTGAACTGCTGCCAGACGGCGATGAGGAAGCAGCTCAGCTGCTTGCTGCTGTCGATATCAGCAACGACGGTAGCGGTACGCAAAGTACCGGGCATTACCACGCCGTCTTGAAGGAAGCGTGGCGAACTGCAGGAGACCAGCAAGCCATCTATACCACGGAAGCCAAAATTCACGATGTGGACCGCGAACTGATCAGACCGGTCCAACTCGTTAGCATCGCGCTGCAAGTTCTCGCCCCGGTGAAGCGAACGACCGCGACGTCTCCCTTATATTCGTGGGGAGAAATCGTCCGAGGGCCAGAGTAGCTTTCATGACGGATAGCTGGGATTCGCCGGCTCAATGGCTACCCAACCGCCCGCCCTGCGGGGTTATGCAAAAATCGCATAACAAACGTTATGTTCAAAGATCCTGCTCGCGACCCCTGTCGGCGGTAACGGTCCGGGAGGCTTACTGTCGGCGGGAGGCAAAATCCTTTGCAGCGTTTGTTGTCTAGGGAACCGGGATTGGCTGGACTACGTGCGGATTTGCTGGACGGGAAATCCGGAGTTAGCTGCACTGTTGTACAGCCCAGGCAGACGGTGCTCAAGCAAAAAGCGCTTCCGCACGACGACGCAATTCCTTAGGCAGTCGCGTCGCAGGCATTAGCTGCGGACGTCTCGGCATCCCGCGCCGTATCTTGCGACAGGTACAGCTATCGCAATGCCTCGCCGGCGTGCGGGGGAAAATCCCGAGGGTCAGGCGTAAACCTGGGGCGTGGCGCACACGTTAGAATCGCTCTTGCATCTGGCCCCGATGCCCTGGCCTGTCCCTCCTGCTGCTTCGATCCTAGCTCTATCGCCTGCATGCCTCCTGCCCTTCCCCAGGATTCTGACACCCAACTGTTGCGCGAGCGCGCCGCGACGATCCTATGGATCAAGACACAAATGGCCCGCTATGGCCTGCATCTGGCCGACCTTCAGAACGCAGGCTGCTTTTCTGAAGCAGCGTCGCTGGCCAATGCCTCCGCCCGTCCGATTTGCTTCCGAGATGCTTTTGGCCACGCGTGGGATGGTCACGGCGATCTGCCGGACTGACTACAGCGCGCCGTAAACGCTGGCCAGTCGATCGAGCATTTTCGTGTAAAGCCATAGGGTGCTTGCGGGCCAGCGGCCCGCTTGGCTCACCTTGCATCGAACACCAAGAACAGTTCCCCCAAACTCCATGCCAGACGATACTTCTTCGAGGACGATGCATTACGACCGTACAGAAGCGCAACGAATCATCGAGGCTTACCGTGAGATCTTTCCTCGCATTACCCCGGAGTTAGCGAGCTACTGGGATACCGCGCGTACGCGCCCATGGGCATACCTAACGTCGGATTTCCATCGGGCAACGCTCGAAAAGTACGAGTCCTTCAGCACAACCGTCGAGAAACTCGATACCGAGGTGCAGAGCGGTCGCGCCATATCGGCGCCGGAGCTGGCCGCCCGCATGGTAACGCTTTGCAGGCAGCACGACCTTGGCTTTAGCTTCGGCATCAGTCCCTGGACGGACCACGCTCTGCATCGTACCTACGGCAAAGCCCCGGGGCGCCGCCTGGTCATCATCGTGGGCCACGACTGGTATCCGATCGTGCCCAAGCGTGAGGGTAAGCCACACAGGCTGAACTGGCCCATGCGGCAGGACGGCCTGCATCTCTTGCCAGACAACGACGAGGCCGTCGCAAGACGCTATTTCGCCGCCGTGACCGAGCCCCTACTGTCCGGGAAACTGGGCAACCTCCTATTCGTCAATATCTACCCGGACTACCGCGCGCCCGAGGAGCGTGTCACTGGCCCGGTGAAAGCGGGCTACGCTGGCTGTTTGAACGGCTTCGAGGCACTGCTGGCCGGCACGCGCCCGCATTACCACCCCGACGACGTAACGATCATGTCCTGGGGAGACTCGCCCTGGCGACTGTTGAGACAACGCACGCGGGTCCACCGGCCGGGGGGAATCATGGCCATCACCGAGCAGTTGGCAGGCGGAATCCTGGAGTTTCAATCCGGTGGCCACGCATATCAGTATCTGCCATTCGCCCATCCCAGCGAAGCCCGCAATGCCCACATCGCCTTCCATCTGGCTCATCAACGTTTGGGGTTCGCGAGATTGGGATTTGGAAGCCCTATGTCCACCCCCACGCCGCGCGAACGCCCGGTTCGCTGGGGCCGACGGCCGCCCCTGATTTTTACCACGGCCTAGGGCGAGGGTGCGGATCATTCAAGGCATCGCTTGGCACCGCCACGGTCAGCGGCTCTGACTGTGCCGTTGCTGCCATACGCCGCGACGAAAGTGCCCTTTGATGCATATCGATCGCCATTCACCATTCCGAGCGCCGCTTCTTCTGGTATGCGAGGCCGTCGATCTTCTTGTCCTTCCATAGCCCGAACACATCAGGCCCAAGCGCCAGCTTTCGCTGCGAAATGTACCTCTTGATGGCATCGCGGACGACAGCCGCCCGTGAACGATGTTCGGCCTCCGCTATTGCCGCTAACGCCTCTATTTGCGTATCAGGTAAGTTGACAAAGATTCGGCCCACATCTGTCTCCGATTGCGCAATATGCACCATATACCACACTGCAAGCATATTCAAACTTGGGTTCCCAGCAGAATCGCAGAATTTGCATCCGAAGCCGGCGCACGCGGGCTTTGCGTTTTCACATACTTATGCAGTAGCACGGCAGTTGTTGCAAGTCTTCGTTTCTGGCCAGCCACACGACCGGTGCTGGCGAGACCGATTCTTGTGTAGGGTGCGGAGAAAAAGCTCCTCATCCTCGCCTTGTTTCCATCCAATAAGCGAGTCACAGGGGAAAAGCTCTAGGGATAGATCGATTGGGTAATAGCCTGGCACAGGCCGACTTCCTCGGCTCGGATTTTCTCTGTTCAGCATGATGACGGTCTTGTCGCGGTCTAGGAAGTAGTCAAAGAATGCCCTAATAGACTTGGGCTTTACCGAACTGAACAAAGCTTTCGCGGTAGTCGATCGGCTATGAATGTGTCCTCGTTGTAGTTCTCGCTTAGGCTTCTGGAAATCGTTTGCAGAAAAAATGTCGAGTGCAGCAGGCGTGATGCCCACAACTCGCCACGACCAAGGCTTGGAGCCCATGAGGCTCGTAAGCATCCGCGTTGCGTCGCCATAGTGCAGCTGGTCGGGGCAGGCTTTCAGCGCCTCAAATTGGGCGGGATAGACCGAGTACAGCGCTCGTCGGAGATTCTTGTCAGTATGGATCGTGTTCATGGTGATGCGATCGACGTCAATCGATCAATTTTCTGCCGATTCGCAGTCGGTTTCCAATTGCATTGGCTGTCCGCGCTTTCTTTACATTTCTGGCCCGTCCCTAGTTGCGATAGTTGCCCGATGGTGCGCTGTAGGGCCGAACTATCGGAGTGGGCAGCGTCGGGGGGCAGTGACGACGGGCTAGGTGTCAGGACTGGTCATCCATGGAGCCGTTTTGTCTGACCGCGTCAGAGTCAGCACCACCACTCGACTCACGCACTTGCTCTTCCGGCCATCGGCGTCGCCTTTGGGCTATGGCCTCTCGCTCGCGGCGGCGATCCGATGAAGAAAATGAATCGACCTTGAAACGCGTGTTCCCGCGCGCAAGCCGAGAAAAATCTTCTCGAAACTTCCGAATATCACCGGCCGCTTGAACAAGAGGATCGTTGCCCAGTTGGCTAATGCCAATCTTATCAGCTAGATTCAAGGTGTAACTGTTCTCCTCTCGCAAAGCATCCGTCGGTGAGCGGCGCCAACTGATCTTGACGGTGTACGCCTTGTCTTTTATCGCCGCGTATTCTGCGACATAGCTGGAAAGACCTTGACTAGGTTTGAGTACGCTGATTCGTTGAAACGGGATGTCAAGGTCACCGCGAGCTTCTCCGTTCTCCAGCGGGGGATCAAATTCGATTTCAATATCGTAGGCCGTGGCATTGCCGGTATTGTCGACGTTGAGATCGAAATGCCGAACTGACCAACGGTTCACGTCCAGCGTGGCCACCACGTGGGGCTGCGAGGTGGCTTCCGCCATTCGTTTTGTCTCTTTTGCCAAGACTGTAGTGACGCGCCAGAGAAAGAAGGTAGCTACTGCAGTGACCACGGCCCCTAGTGCCCCTACGAATGCGTAAATATCTGTCATTGCCATCATTTGTTTCCTTCAAGTTTTAGCCTGACTTGGCAACGAAGAATGACTCTGCCCTGTGGTGATGCGCTGGACGCGCGTGCAGTTGCGCGGAAACGGTCGCGGACCCGGTCATCACTGACCTACCATATAGCGTCGCTTACGAAGGCAAGATCGCCCAGCGTCAGCTTTCATCATTCGCCGGCGGGAGCCGCTCCAGGAGGCCCTGCTGGAACGAACTCACCCTGGGGCCGTCTTTCTGGTCCCATTGGCAAATGACCGGATGGCCGAATTGGAACGTCTTGCCGATGTGTGCTGTCTTGTTGGCCACGACTTTTCTTGGCCCGTGTTGATGTGACGCACCCGGTCGCCAACCCGCAACTCCGCGGCGATCATGACGTCGATTTTCTGGACGACACTCTCCGAGCGCCGGCGGCCGGCATCGGTCAAGGCAACCTTCGCCCCACTGAACGCCGGTATGCTGAGGATCTGCCGCGAGCATAGACGATTGGCAATCGCCAGCAGTTCCGTGTCGCTAAACGGCAGTTGTGCGGCCTCGGCCGCTAGATAGAGGTTCACTTCCCTCGCGTTGCTCTTTGCAATGCAATACAGCACCTGCGATTCCGCCTCGTTGAGCGGAGACTCTAAATGGGCTTTCCGCGCTCGTCCATCGGTTCGCGCAGCTTTGATGGAAGCGTAGATGGGTGTAACCATCCAGACTGCGATCTGCACGCCGAGGGCCATGACCAAGATGGGAGGCACCCATGTCCATCCGACGGGCAACGGATCTATGTCGTTTGGCCAAAAGCGCCTCCCGACCAGATAGCCGATTAACGCAATGAACACCGCGCACACCGGCGAGCGTCCCAGTTTCAAATGCTTGAGCAGATCCAGTATTGGCCCCAAAGTAGCCCCTCCCTATTTCTTTGAACTTAGTCAACTTTGTCTTACCACGCGCAGTAGCGGGCTAGGTTTCGGAACCATTGCAATCGACAATATGCCAATCCCTTCCCTGAAAAGCCTCTAGATCTCCCTTTCCCAGGGCATCGCGTCGCAACGCCAAACACAGCATATGGGAAGGGCGGGTCATGGCAACGTAGTGCAATTTCAGACGTTCCTGTAGTGTCGGAGTTTCTGCCGTATTGTCGCTCTTCCCTTTTGGCTTCTTTCCGGTAAGCCACGGTAGCAGTGCCTTCAGTTGGTGCGTCTTCTGAAAGGACTCGAGGACTAGCGTCGCGGTATGCGTCTCCCCTTTCACCCCGTGAATCGATGCGAGGCGAATCGACACTTTTGGATTTTTGTCAGGGTACTGAAATTGATTGACCGTACGTTTCACGTCAACATTCTCTAGCACAGTCGATTCTTCTGTCCACGCGAGAAATTGGAGGGCCGTCCCTTTGGTGATCGCCCCTCCAATGACCCCAGCGGCTAAGGCAATCAAACTTGGGCGGATCGTGTCCTGCCATTGGTCCGCAGACACATAGCCTCGCTGTACGATGAAGGTATCCAGAATCGTCAGATAGCTCCGGCGATCCCCGTCGCTGCTGAGTAGCGTAAGCAGGTGCCGATGAGCGTGGCGTACAGGCGGGATGGTTTGATCTGGACTTGAGAGTTCGATGAGCTTGAGCATCGCCTCCGCGCAACATCGCGTCACTGGATGGGTGCTTCGGGTTTCCTCCAACTCCAGCTTTGCGCGCGCGAGAAACTGGAGGAACGATGCCGGTTTGGGCTGACGACCGGCGAGTTCGGGAAGGTAGTCAGGCGCATAGTGCCCCATGAACCGTGGCAGATGGTCATCTTTATCCGACCGATGAACTCCAGCTACCGCTGTGAACTCGCCTCTCGCGAGCGCCTCGTGATCAAAGGATTTGAGCAAATGGCGCGCATACGCGGGAAGCACATCCAATACCGACGTGTCATCGAACAGAAAGAGTGTGTTCTTGCAGGTGGCGTGCTGGACTTTCGCTGGCGTTGGTCCCTGCCCAACAAGCGCTTGGGGCCGAACCCCCAGCGGCGCAGACACCAAGGCAATCTCGTTCCCAAACCGAAAGCTATTCGGCAGATCAGCCTTTTCGGATCCCGGAAAGCAATCGGTTACTGCACCCCCTGCCTCCGACGCATGATAAATCGCTTGGTTAGAATCGCCGAAGCGTTGACGAATCACAGGATCCTCGCCGTCCACGAGCAGTCGGTGCAGAAATGCTGCTTGCAATTCGCAATTGTCTTGGACTTCGTCAATAAAAACGAAGGGGAAGCGACGACGAATCGTGCTGATGACATGCGGTTGACGATCGAGCAACTCCGATGCCCAAATGAACATTTCATCAAAGCAATAGTACCCCGCCGCTGTCGACGCCCGGCATGCGTCAAGCATGGCTTTGTATGTGGGCGTTGCACTGGCGTACTCTTCCTTCGGTCCTCCCGTGTAATCTGGCCTGGTGTACGTTAGGGACCACCATCCCATATACTTTTTGCCGAGACCGAGTTGAATGTTCCGTGGGATCCGGCGCCATCGATCCTGCAGTGCAATTTCGGTATCAATCGCCCTGATGGGGAATCCCTTGGAACGCAGCCAAGGCACTGCCAGGAACTCATTCACGAACGAATGAATTGTGCCAACGAAGTGTGGGTGGCGCAGCAGGCGTACGCCTGCGCTTGATGCGCTCAAGCGATCGCCAATTTCAGTCCTGGCGGCATTGGTATGCGATAGCACACAGATCCCATTGCGACTCGATGTCCATCGATTGGCGAGAATTGCGAGTTTCGCGACCAGCAAGGTTGTCTTCCCGCTACCAGGACAGGCCTCGACATCGAGCGTGCCCAGGGACCGCATGACGGCAAGCCGGGGATCCTCGCTCCCCTCCGCCGAGAAGGCGCTATCTGGCAACCCCATGATGGCACAGGCCCACGCGATTTCCGTATCGCTGATAGGGCTGAGGCTTGGCGCAATCGGTTCACGCAAGATCGGCCCCCAGTGTCATCGCTGGGCGGTTCGCGTCGTCAAGCGCGTCGTCTGCAGCCTTGGCCTCGGGCGCCGACGTAGGTGGCGGTTCAAACGGCTCAGTCACATGAGCGATAGCATCCCGGATATATTGAGGAAGGCGCCAAAGCAAACGATCCCGCGCCTTCTCGTCCCGCCGCACGTTCGACTCCAACAGTTCCGCCAAATACTGGGCGGCAATCGCCTTCGACACGCCACCGGATCGGGCGAAGGGCTCGTACACGTGCGAGCAACGTTCCTCTTGCGACAGGCTAGCGATCGTCTTGTAGGCATGCAAAGCCACCCACATAACCCGAAATGGCGTTGTCTTCTTCTCGTTCAGCTTGTCATCGGCGTCGGCCAGGGCAGCCGACAACCACAGTTCCTTCTCCAAGCCGAAGTATGCAAGATCGTACTCGAGCGTCCATTCGTCCGCCACGAATGTGCGAACGTGCTGCTCTTGGGCTTTCTCGCGGATCTTTTGCCGCCTCGCATCCAGACCTCCCGTTGGAAAGTCGCTCTTTACCCTCCAGCGGCGCTTCGAACCCGGCAGCGCGGGTATGGTCGCGTTCGCCTCGATCTTCCCCACAATTTGTGGCGCACAATCGGGCATCACATCCATGTCGGTAATGCATGCGACCGGGACTTTTAGCTCGTGGTTAGCCTCTGGCTTTCGACGCATGAAGATACGACCATAACGGCTAAGTCCGACACCCCCCACATTGACGACGGACACTCCAAACCGTTCGAAATCACGTCCCACAAGCCTTGCTAGCGTCGGAAGTAGGATGTTTTCAGCATCCCCCTCGACGATGACGACCCCACGGGCGAAGAACAGGTTTGCCTTCGTCACATCAAGGAACCGTTGCAGGAAACGGTAATCGGTTCTCTCAAGCTTCGTCTGCCCCTCGCCCATCGGATAGGCGCGACCGTCCCGTACAAGTACGAGGTTATCCAGTTTCACGTGGGAAGCCAGATTCGGACTGTGAGTGGTAAGGATGACTTGAATTTGCTGGCCATCCGGCCGCTCCTTAGATGCCTGATCCGCGAGGAAACCCATCAGCCGCAGCTGACGTTGTGGATGCAAGTGAGCCTCCGGTTCCTCAATTATGAGCAGGGGAAAGCCATCCTCCTCCGTGCCTAGAAGCAGAAGCTCACAGGCCATAAACAGGACATTGTTCGAACCCAGGCCACGAGAGTGTGCGTCTTCCGACAGGTCGCTTGAGCCCAATGCGACTTCAAGCTTCTCGAGCAGCGTTCGCAACCGGGTACTGTCGTCTCGATGTCCGTTAATGCGGACGCGCGCATTCAGAATATCTCCAGAGAAGGACAGATGCCTGAGATAGTCATCATTCAGCCGTTGCCGGGTCACTGTGACACCGCGCGACGTTTCGATCAGGTAATTCGTGTAGTCGCCGACGCCTAGCACACTAAGATCTTCTGGCTTCAGCGTGTGGAGCGCCTGGACGTCAAACTCGACGCCGTCCTTGATCTCCTTTGTATGCTGCAGTATCTGGGATAGCCGCGACCCACGCCCTGCCGACATGGCGCGCTCGGCGTCACGCAACGGCCGTAGATAGGTTGCCTGAAGCTGGAAGCGGGCTTCCGAGTCCAGTGAGGGGCCGTCACCAATGGCTCCCGTCCGCCATTCAACCGGCAGGTATCTGCGCAATCCAGAGCCACCCTCCGTCCGCCGAGCAATCCATGTCACAATGAGACGCGGATCGGCAAGGCCGTCTTCGTGGTAGGTCAGATACTCGGCAAATGCGGCTCTGTCGCTTGGCGTCAACGCCGAAAACGTGAGCTGAATTCTGATGTCCCTGGCACGCGCCCCCAGGGGCGTCTGATGAAAATCGGTACTATCCAGTCTGAGCGACTCCTGGTCACGCGTGCCAATCACCAGACGTAGCGCATCGATGATGGCCGTCTTCCCCGCGTCATTTTCCCCGACTAAGGCTGTCAGGCCGGGATTCAGCGACAGCTCAAAGGCTTCATCGCCTGCACCAAACCGGCGAAAATTTTCGATATGAATCTTGGAGATATACACGAATTTGACCTTCTCAGATTCTGGTGACGCAGCAAACCGGTTTAGTACAGGGATCGGTGTTGTCTGCTCAACTCGCGGGAGCCAGGTGGTGCAACAGAACCCGTAGCTTGCCTAATAGCTCGTCAAAAGTTACCACCTCGACATTCTTGCACGCGTTGCGAAAAATTTCGAAGCTGCGCCGCTGCCGTTCCTCCGTTGGCGTCAAGCCGGCAATAATCACGCATTTCGTCGCGTCGGGCCGGGAATCACGCAGCTCCGGCCGAATCTGGTGAGCAAGCCAGTTGCTGTGCAGGGCACTCTGCTGGTACAGCACCTGCGTAATGGCCCCGCTCAGCTCGGCACTTGGTCCATACACCTCGCTGTTCCGGTACGCGGCGTTAAGCATGAGCATGGTCGAAGGCTTCTTGATCTCGACAATCGCCAGCGATTGCCCCAGTTCCCCGAGCAAGAAATCTCCAACTTGCGCCCCTGAGCCACTCAAACTCGACCCTTGGGCGTGAAACTGGGTATGAAGCAGACGAACGGGCCGAGCGAACAGCATCGTCAAGATGAAGATGTTGTTCTCGAAAAATGACTGCCACCGGCCTTCAGGTAGCGTCTGTGCCAGCATCCCCTCATAACGCTCGATCATGCTGGCCAAAGTTACCCGCTCGATTTCGGCATGGAGCTCCATTAGCTCCTCCGGTGCTTCATGGGCAATCAGCGCGGCATTCTCTCGCACGGCCCGAACGGTAGCGCGCCGCTGCGCGCGAACTGCCGCAGTCGATTGACGCGTTCGATCCAGACGCACCTCGACGAGTTCGCCGGTGGCTCCGACTTGGATGATCGGCGGAAAGCGCTCGGGGATTAACTGGGTCAGCAGGGTATTCCGGATGTGGGTGGTCTTCGCCAACTGGACACGACTGCGCACATGCCGATTCGCCCTTTCCAGCGCGCGCCGCAGCATGTCCAATTCTCGCTCGGGCATCACAACCGCGCTGCCTTCGAGCTTGGTCTCACCGTCTTTGGTCACGATGAGCGTGTCGACACCAGAAATCTGCTGGATGCCCAACCAGATTGCATCCAGCTCCTTCGTCAGTCCAAGGCCGTAAGCGCAATCATTGGAGGCACGCCAGGGCAGCGCCGCTTCAATGAGCGACACCGCGGCCACAGGACTATCGGGCATCGCATGCTCTTCGCCACCCTGAAGGATGATCGTCCGAATGCGCCCATGCCGAGGCGTCAGATAGCGCTGCGCATGGGGATTGGTGTGAACGGGATACGTCAGGATGCTTTGCGGCAGAATCCGCGCCAGCAGATGCCACTGCCCCTCCGGCTGCGAAATCCAATCATCCGGACCCTGTTCCGACCGTGCAAAGGTCTGCACGTAGAGATCCCTACAGGCAGCACTTCCATCGGCACCCACTGCCAGCCGGAAGCTTGGATTCATGACTTGGCTGTGATCGTAGACGGCGGCTGACTCGGCGCCACTCACTGGTTCACCTTCCATATGTTCCCCTCACGCGGGTTCTGTTTCGCAACGGATCACTCGGCTAGTCACGATGGGCTGGGAAGGCAGTCCCAAGCTGTCGTGCCCGCCTCACTTCGTCACCGTGCAGATAGGTTGAGGTCGTAGAAATTGAGGCATGACGCAGGTTGTCCCGAACCGTCGTCAGTTCCGCGCCTCGGGCCAGCGCGTGGGTCGCATGGGTATGTCGCATCCAGTGTGGGCTCGCGTGTTTTAGCTTCTCAGCCACAGCCGGATGGTCGTTGGCGATCAGCGCGCCAGCCTGTGCGAAAAATCGCCGCACCACATGCCACAGACGCGTGCTGGTGATACCGGCCTCCGTGTCCTGGCCCAACCCGCCGACGAGCGGCGTCGTAGGGTCCCATCGCGCCGCCGACACCGGCAGGGCGCGCGCGACGAGGTAATGATCCAGCGCCGCCCGGGCCAACGGCGGCAGCGCAACCCGGCCGGCGCGATTGCCCTTGCCGATCAGCTTGAGCCAGGGATCGCCCTGGCCGTCGGTCTCGATGTCACCGAGGCTTGCACCGACCAGCTCGCTGGCGCGCAGCCCGGTGGCGTAGCCAAAGTCCAGCACAAAACGCAGCCGCTGCGCGGCCGGCGCGTCCCAGCCATACGACCACTCCAGGCCGTCGGCAAGGGTGCGAATCAGCAGCCATTCGCCTTCGGTGAAGGCATGCGAGCTGTCCAATGCCGCCGTGCGTCCCCCGCCCCGCACCTTGATGCCGGCAAACGGATTGGCCAGCAGATAGCGTTGCTGGATCAGCCAGCGGAACATCGCGCCCAGGATGGACATGGCATGGGCGGTGGAGCGGGCCGACAGGCCGCCGGTGAACGGACGCCAATCGGGCGCGCTCCGCGGTCTGGCTGACCCAACCCAGCGCGCATGGGGCGCCGGGCGCCGCAGGAAGCTGCGGTAGGCCGTCGCATCCTCGGTGGTGAGCGACGATAACGGCCGCCCGCGTTCGATAATCGCCCACAGGATCAGGCGCTCGGCCTCCTTGCGGTAAGTCCGCTGGGTGGCCGGCGATTCGTGCAGGGCCAGCCACGCCTGGATCGCCGCATAGTCATTGTCCGCATTGAGGGTGCAAGTTGCGCGTGGCGCGCGGAACTTCCCCTGCGACCCATTCACTTCATGCGGCAGTCGCAGTTGCTCCCATGGCACGACCATGCCCCGCGGTGTCTGGGCAATCAGCGCCCGCGCGCGGTCGGTCAGTTGCGGATGCCGGGCGAAGAACGCCTCAACCTGCCGGGCCCCGGCCGTGCCCAGGCCCGGGATTGCGGCCCACCAGCGGCGCCGGCGCGGCACCCGCACGGTCAGGGCCGCCAGCGTGTCGATGCCCTGCGCCCGCAGCGCCGCGACCGCGCGCGGCGCCAGCCACAACCCGATGTCGTCGCTGATGGCCGGTGCCGGCGGCGGCAGCGTGCGCAGCGCCTCGATGGCCTGGTCCGCTGCCCTGCCCTGCTCCGCCCGCTCGGTCGCGGGCATCTCAAACAGTCGGGCCAGGTCCTCGCGCTGGCGGCTGCGGGCATACCCCGCCAACTGGCGCCGGATCCGACCCAGGAGGCCGCGCGACGACTGCCCTTGCGCCCGCGCCTCGCCCAAGTAGCGGATAACGGCTTCCCGGCTCGACAGACCCGTATGCCAGGCGCGTAGCGCGGCGAGGGCGGCGGCATCCGGGAAGCCGGCTTGCGCACTCGGTGGCGGGTCGGTCAGGGTGAGGCGGGATTTCATGCTCGCAAGTTTAGCGCAAGTATGCTGCTATTACGATAAGGATACTTATCGTAATAGCTGTCATTGCTCGCATGATTGCAGAATGATAGCTGCCGATTCCAACCTGGCTTCGAAGGGCAGGTGCGGCTAGTTCCGCGTACTGGTGATGCTCTAGTACTCGATCGGTTCCAGAAGGCGTGTGACCACTGATGCCGCAGTGCTTGCCGCCGTGCCGCTGGCCCGAGGTAAGGGACGCCGGTCCAGCGTGGCACGCGGCCAAGATTGCGGAGTGCGGCGGCCTGTGTACCGTCAACCCCAGGGATGACGGCGTAATGATCCGCGTCGGCAACGACGCGCTCGAGATCGAGCCAATTTCCCCGTCGAATCGCTGCACAACACGTACCCTATCGGCCCATCTGCTGTACGAGAACAGCGATCCATTTTTGCTGCCCGAGTCAGGCGGCACTCTAAACGTCGCTGATGCGTGTTTACACGCTATCGATGATAGGGTCGTCAGGGAGACCGTGCCGTTCCGTCGCAACCGGACCGCTTCCTGACCCGACTGGAGCGGAACCTCATCGAGCGGATCGCCACGACACTCGGGGAGCAAGCCGGAAAGTTTCACCTGTCCCTGCGACAATATGGCTGGAATGCAGCGCTAGCAGACCGTCGGCAGAAGCGGCGGATCGAAGCGCCCTGCCGCTTCCAGTTCGTCCGGCGTCAGCCCGTAGTCCGCCATCTGCGCCTGGATACAGCAGATCGCGTCCGCCCGCTCAGTGTTCGGCTTGGCTTCGGCTTTTCGCCAGTCGTAAGGCGTCCCCTAGTAGGGCAACAGATCGCGCAGTTGGGCCAGGTGTGCCCCCTGGGTCCGATCGGCTACCGTTTCCTGCTCCGGCCACGGTGTTGCCGTGACGCGTAGGGCATAGATTCGCGAGCGCGGCTTCCGGAACCTTCACGTGGAAAGGACGGATGAGTTGCTTCAAATCGCCGTAGGGGCAGATTCCGCCATCGAAGATTGAGGCAATCGTGCGAAAAGAAGCCCCGCGGCGAGCCTCGGGGCATAAGCTCGCTGAGGCGAGCATGGAGACAACGGCTACCGACTTCTGGCATGCACGCGTTCACTATGCTGTACCCGAGGAAAATTACCAATCACTCTGTGCGGACTCTCCCGTACTTTGAAACATCTCGGCAAACTCCCGCCGTGCAGCCGCGCTGTGGCATTCCAACGTACGGAACTCCCTGTCTTTTCGGTTGAGTTGGCGGGCGTCGTCGCCGTAGCATTGCCGGCATTGGCACGGGGATGGCGTGGCCGGGAACTCCCGGGTCGCGCCTGGCAATGATATGACAAGGCAACCATGACCGAACATCACGCGACAAGCACGAACGCCGCGCGTGCGCAGGCCGTACTGCAAGATGTCGAGCGCCGCTGGAACACCGCCGCACTGACATGGAATGCCGACGCGCTGACCGCGCTGTACGCGCCCGAGGCGCTGTTCTTTGGGGGCCGCCCGGGCCACGCTGTGGGCCAGGCGGCGATCCTGGGGTACTTTGCCTCGTACACCGGGACCCTGCGCTCGGCATCGATGTCTCTGGCCGATCAGACCCTGGTTGAACTTGGCGCGGACACGTTGCTGGCGCAGGGGCATGCAAACTTCCGCTTCGTGCTCGTAGACGGGCGCGAAACCGAATCGGCGCTGCGGACAACTTGGGTGCTGGTCAAGCGCCTGGGCGTGTGGCAGATTCTGCAGCACCACTTTTCCCCGACACCGGAAGCACCGCCTATCCAATAGCCGGCGCACCCCTCATCGAGAAGACCCGATGCACGAAGACCAAGCGCCCGCCGACCATTCCGCGCCAACGTTTGCCAACGAATTGCCGCCGTCGGCACCACGACGCCACCTGCATACCCGCGCTGTCATCATGCAAGGCTTTCGCCGTGATGACGGCTTATGGGACATCGAAGGTGAGATGAAGGACAGCAAGACCGCGCCCTGGCCCAGTTGGGAAAGCGGTGAGCAACCGCCCGACGTGCCTATACACCACATGCGGGTCCGCATCACGCTGGACAACACTTATACCGTCCGGGCCATCGCTGCAGTACTGCCTTCGATTCCTTTTCGCGAATGCACCGGGGGCATTCCGCCGCTGCAAGGCTTGGTTGGCGCAAGCATCGCGCGCGGCTGGCGCAAGGCGCTGGAGATCACATTGGGCAGCATCCGCGGCTGCACGCATCTGCGCGAACTGCTCATGAATCTCGGTACCGTGGCCTACCAGACCGTGGGCGGCGAAACGCGGCGCCAGGAATGGGAAGCCCTGCCCGAACCCCACATCAGACCTCCGGCGGCGACATCGCCCAAGCCGCATTGGGACAAGTGCCTCGGCTGGCGGCTTGACGGCGAAGTGATCAGGCGGTTAGCCCCGGATTTCTACCAACCCTCCGGCAACGCTTCGGCGGGCACCAATCCAGCCGCTCCGGACTAACCATCGACGCTGGCGGCCGCCGCCGTGCCAGGTACACCGTGGAATTGCGGCTATCCACAATGAATGCAGGAACTTTGCTCCTTCTAAACAAGCGCGCAATCAAGACTTCAGCGCAAGGACGTTCTTAAACCCACTCCGCAACAAACCACTTGACCGCGCCGCCACGAAAACTGGCGCAAGCCACATCCATCACCGCGTTGGCAAGCCATCGAAGCGGGACCCAATGATGGCATTTTTCTTAGTACGGAACTTGGCGAGGCCACCGCTTGACGATGCCCGCCGGCGGCGTCGAAACTCGTTTGCGCCAACGTCTCACCGCAACTGCGCGGACGACAACGACGAGCTTGCGCGCCGCCTAGCGGCCACTACGAAGGAGAAGCGTGCAGCCACACGCAACCGACGACGATTGTCCTATCGAGCGCCGTGTTGCCACGCACCCTTCACCCAGTTCCTTCAGCACGATCTGCAGCGCACGATGAAGATCGTCACCGACCTCAAGCTGGCAAAGGAGTGAATATCCTATGGGCAAGACCATTATCGAACACCTGGCAGAGTTCTCGGTGAATACCGAAATCGCGCGGCTGCCACCGAATGTCGTTGAAGAATGCAAGCGCGACGTACTCGACGCCATCGGCTGCGCGCTGGCAGGCATTGAACATCCGAAGGGGCGCATCGGCATTGAGGCCGGCCGGCGGCTGGGTGGCACCGGAGGCAGTGCGACAATCATCGGTACATCTCGCAAGTCCACCCCGCACGGCGCGGCATTCGCCAACGGCGAGCTGATCAATGCGTTGGACGCGGACTCCGTGCTGCTGCCTGGCCACGTGAGTCCCTACGTGCTGCCGGGCGCCTTCGCGTCCGCCGAGGTGCACCAGCGCTCGGGAAGTGATCTGATCGCCGCCATCGCCGTATCGCACGAGATTTCCTACCGGTTGGGCGCCGCCATGAGCGGTTATCGCGACACCAAAGATGGTAAGGCCGCGAATACATCGGTCGTTGGCTACAGCAGCACGATTTTCGGCGCGACGGCGTCGGCTGCCAAGCTCAAGGGGCTTAACGTAGACCGGCTGGCCAATGCACTGGGCATCGCCGCCGCCACAGCGCCGGTCAACTCGCAGCGCGCCTGGTTCATGCACACGCCGACCGCGACGATCAAATACCAGATGGCCGGCGCATTGACCAATGCCGCGCTGTCGGCCGCGGACATGGGAGATCTTGGCCACCGTGGTGACCTGAAAATGTTGGATGACGAAGAATTCGGGTATCCGCGCTTTGTCGGTACCTCGCGCTGGTCACCTGAGCTTCTTACCACCGGACTCGGCGAAGAATGGCGCTTCCCCGCCTTCCAGATGTTCAAGCCTTATCCGCACTGCCGCGTCATGCACGCACCCCTGGACCTACTGATCGATCTCGTGGCACAGCACGACATACGCGTCGAGGAAATCAAGGGAATCACTTCCTACGGAGAGGGCTGGGCCTACGAGCTGCCTTGCTTCACAAACCGCGAGATCACCGAGCTGCATGACGCGCAGTTCTGCTTCGCGCATGGCCTGGCTGTCGCTGCTCACCGCATCCCACCCGGCAGACAATGGCAGGATCCGTCCGTCGTGTTCGACCCATCGGTCATGACCCTGATGCACCGGGTAAAGCTGGAAACACACCCGACCTACTTCCAGTCCATTTCGGCGGACATCACCAGCCGCCCGTCACGCGTTGAGATCCGTGCACGTGGCCAGACGTTCGCTGCCGAGAAGCATTACCCCAAGGGCACGCCTTCGGCCGACCCGCAGACCTACATGGCCACGGAGGAACTGGTTTGCAAGTTCCGCACCTTCGTCGATGGTCTTCTTTCAGCCGCAACCATCGACACGGTCCTGGACAGCGTCCTGCACCTGGAGCAGGTCGATGACTTTGGCAGGATCATGCGCCTGCTCGCGCGGCAGTAGGTAAAGTAGAACGCCCCCCTTCCCACGCGTCGTACCGACTCATCTCCCAAGGCAGCGCGCTGTCCACGGGTTCTGGTCGGCGCAATGCGCGCGACCGCTAATGTCTCCTTCAATGGCCCGCGTCATGCTCAGAGAAGAAGTTCGCTGATTCAGAGGCGACTTCGGCAGCGCCATTATCGCGTTGCACGTCGCTTCTTGACGTTTCGCCGCCTATTCTCCAAAGCCGATTTCTCGGCCTCCAGGAGGCCTCTCTTTTCAATCAGGAAGTCCATCAGTACGCGAACCTTGAGGGGCATCTGAGCGCGCGAGGGAACATAGAGGTAGAACCCCGCAAAAGGCTTGCACCACGGCTGAAGGACGCGCATCAATGAACCGTCCGCGATCAGATGGCGCACCGCAATATCCACATGTTGGACGAGTCCGGCGCCTTGAAGGGCCATGCGGATCATGCTGTCGTCATCATTGGTGATCAAAGATCCCTGAGGCACTACAACGAACGCATGGCCATTCGGTTCCGGGGAGCTGAACTCCCACCGAAAGATGGCTCCGCTCGATGTGTGTCGGTACGCCACGCAGTCATGCTCGGCCAGATCTGCGGGAGACTCCGGCACACCGCGGCGCTCGAAGTAGTCAGGCGAGGCAACGACGGCCATCTCCAACGACGGCGAAATCGGGACAGCCACGACATGTTGCGCCAGGCTTTCTCCCATGCGGACGCCTGCGTCACATCCATCCGCCACAATGTTGGAGAACCCGTCATCCAGCAAGATTTCCAGCTTCAACTCGGGATAGCGCGCAAGGAATTCAGCAAGATGCGGTTCAATCAGGTTCCGGGATGCAATCCTCGATGTGTTGATTCGCAACAGACCCGAGGGGGACGTATTGGCTTCGCCCACGCTGCGCACGGCTTGCTCGATCGTCCCGAACGCCGGGCGGATCTGGTCGAACAGACGCTGCCCCTCCTCTGTCAACGACATGTCGCGCGTCGTGCGGTAGATGAGCTTGACATTCAGTTGCTGCTCCAGAGTTTTAAGGCTCTGCGACAGCGCGGCACGCGTGACCCCCATCTCCGCTGCAGCCTTCGTGAAACTACCGTGCTGTGCAATGAGGGAGAACCAAGCGAGCGCAGGTATTTTGGATGGATCCATCGTGCGTCATTGTTAAGCCAGGCTTACATGTGTAGTAGATGTCAGCGCCTTGTCGCTTGTCAATACGCTTCCTACCATACGAACTCAAGCGACAGACTCTCGGGCAATGTCCCAGGGTGAAATGGGCGTCCCATATGACACCCCGGAGGTCTGAAGCTGTGATGAATGCGTGCTTGCTTTCCACCGAACCTCGGGATATCCCTATGCAAAAAGTCAACTTCAAGAACTTCAACGGCCAAAGCATCACCCTGGCCGCCGTAATCAACTTTCCGGAGGGCTTCGACAAGAGCAAGAAGTACCCGGCCATCGTCGTGTCGCACCCGGGAGGCGGCGTGAAGGAGCAGACCGCCGGCCTCTACGCCAGGAAGCTGGCGGAAAAGGGCTTCGTCACCATTGCTTACGACGCCTCCTACCAGGGCGAAAGCACGGGCGAGCCCCGGCAGTTGGAAAATCCCTACGTTCGTACCGAAGACGTAAGTGCGGTGATCGACTACCTGACCACGCTGCCTTACGTGGACCACGCGAACATTGGCGCCATGGGCATCTGCGCCGGCGCGGGGTACACCGCCAACGCTGCAATCAACGACCGCCGGATCAAGTCCGTCGGAACGGTGAGCGCGGTCAACATCGGTTCGATGTTCCGCAATGGCTGGGAGAACAACATCAAGGACTCCGATGCCGTAGCGGTGCTGGAACTCGGCTCGAATGCCCGCACTACCGACGCTGGCAACGCGGCCAGGAACGAGAGTTTCCCGCTGGCCCCCATGCGCAAGGAAGATGCCCCGAACAAAGAGTTGGAAGAAGCATGGGAGTATTACCACACGCCCCGCTGCGAGCATCCGAACGCCCCCGGCTTCATGACTACCCGCAGCCTGACGCAAATCGTCTCCTACGACGCCTACAATAAGGCCGAGGCCTTCCTCACCCAGCCTATCCAGAGCGTGGTGGGCAGCGTGGCCGGCAGCAAGTGGATGAGCGACGATCTTCTCGCTCGCGCAGCCAGCAAGGACAAGCACATGCATATTGTCGAGGGCGCCAACCACATGTCGCTCTATGACGTGCCGAAGTACGTGGATGAGGCCGTATCCGTGCTTACCCCGTTCTTCCAGCGCACCCTGAAGTAACCCCTCCGGCGCGGCTGCGTGTATGAAGCCGCGCTCCCCCCTTCTAAGCAGCTACAGCACGAGACCTGTCTGTCTGGTGCCGGCACGGACGCCGACATACCCTCCATTTCGGCATCGCGCATTTTCACGGCCCTGGGTATTGCTCGCTGCGTCTTTGAAGAGCGGAATCTGAGCCGGTTCTCTCCACACTGAACCAGAACCCGATCAGGAGATAAGCATGTCATCGACCACTATCAAGCACGTCACCTACAAGAACCTCGGCTGGGACACGGCCGCCGACCTTTACCTGCCTCCGAGCTTCGACGAAAGCAAGAGGTACTCCGCCATCGTCAGCACGCACCCTATCGGCAGTTGCAAGGAGCAGACAGCGGGTAACATCTATGCAGCCGGGCTCGCCAAGGAAGGGTTCATCGTGCTGGTGCACGATGCCAGCTTCCAGGGCGCCAGCGGTGGCACGCCACGCTTTATCGAGGACCCGGCGATTCGCGTCTCTGACATACGTTTCGCCGTCGACTATCTGCAATCCCTGCCCTACGTCGATGAGCAGCGCATCGGTGCCATCGGCGTGTGCGGCGGTGGCGCCTACACGATCCATGCGGGTATCACCGACCATCGCCTCAAGGCACTGGTATCGATCACCGGCGTCAACTTCGGCCGCCTGATCCGGGAAGGGTTCGCCAACTTCAAGCCGCTGGAGTCCATTGAGAACATGGCCAAGCTGCGCACCGCCGAGGCGAAGGGCGGCGACCGCAGCGTCGTCAACCTGCTGCCGGAGTCGGTTGAGGCAGGCAGGAAGGCTGGCGTCACGGACATTGACGTGCTCGAGGCCACCGAATACTACAAGACCTCCCGAGGCCAGCAACCCAATGGCGCCACCAGCCAGTTGATGTCCTTCAGCAGTGCCGCCATGGGCTGGGACGCCTTCCTGAACGCCGAGGTGCTGCTGACCCAGCCACTGATGATCGTCATTGGCGACAAGCCCGGCGGTTTCGGCGCCTACCGCGACGGCTGGGAGATCCACGGCCGTGCTGCCTCCACGAACAAGCAAATCGTCGTGGCGGAAGGCTGGTCGCACTACGACCTCTACGACAAGGCCGAGCCTGTGGCCCTCGCTATGGCGAAGGTAGTGCCTTTCTTCAAGGACAACCTCTAAAGACAGGGGCATGCGGCTGCCCCTGAGCATCGCGGACAACGGCACCTGCATAGGTGCCTGAGCCCATAGCCCATAGAAAAGGAATGCAACCATGAAGAACGTACTCGTGCTCGGTGCCAATGGCCAGATCGCACAATGGGTCGTCAAAGCCCTGGCCGGTGACAAGGATGTCAACCTGACTTTGCTCGTGCGCAATCCCAGGAAGCTCGGAGATACCCCCGCGAACGCCAAGGTCGTGATCGGCAGCGTGCTCGACAAGAGGCTGCTTCAACAGGCAATGACGGGCCAGGATATCGTTTATGCCAACCTCACTGGCGACGACCTAGAAGCGCAAGCAAAGCAAGTGATTGCCGCCATGCAAGCCACCGGGGTCACGCGGCTGATCTTCGTGCTGTCGCTGGGCATCTACGACGAAGTGCCAGGCAAGTTTGGCAAATGGAACAACGCCACGATCGGAGAAGATCTCAAGCCCTTCCGCCGCGCGGCCGATGCCATTGAAGCCTCGAGCCTGCAATACACCATCCTGCGTCCTGCCTGGCTGACAGACGAGGACGAGGTGGACTATGAGCTGACGGTCAGGAATGAGCCGTTCAAGGGTACAGTCGTCTCGCGCAGGAGCGTGGGTGACCTTATCACCAGGATCATCGAATCGCCAGCGCTGCACCTGGACGAGAACTTGGGCGTGAGCAAGCCAAACAGCGACGGCGACAAGCCGTTCTTCATGTAAGGGACGTATTGCGGGCATGTGCATCAACTGTGCGTTCCAGCAGTGCAAGCCCCCACAGCCGGCGCGGGTGCTGGTCGATGACCGCGAAACCCACCCTGTACTGCAATGCGTGCCGTGACCAAGCGGAAATGATTCACGGCGCTTTTGCATCTGGCAGCAACGCCACCTCTCATGCAAGAACAACCATGAAACGCCGCATGACGCTTCTGCACTGGTTCCTTATCGCGCTGGGCCTCGCCTTGATAGCGGCACTGGGTGTGCTGCGCTCTGTTACCTGGATCGAGAGTCGCCAGGCACGCCAACTAGAGGAAAAGGGCCCGTATGTGCCCACCGCCACCGCGCCGACCTCGCGCACTGCAGTGGTGTACTTTTCTCGCTCAGGCAATACGGCGTTGGCCGCGCGCCACGTGGCCAAACGGCTGGATGCCAGGCTGTTCGCATTGGAGGCACCCGACTACCGGCTCGGACTGATCGGACTGGTGCATGCGCTCCATGACGCGAACGCGCTCAAGAGCAAGCCGAAGGCGCTCCCCGATATCACCCCACGCACAATCGACCTGACACCGTTCGATACCGTCTGGATCGGCTCGCCAGTGTGGCTGTACAGCCCTGCGCCGCCCATCTGGGCCTTTGTCGAGAATAATCGCTTCGACGGCCAGCGCGTGGTGCTGTTCAACACCTACAATAGCCATTTTGGCGACGATTATGTCGCGGCCTTGAGAGACAAGGTGATGGCGCACGGCGCGCGTTCCTTCGAGCATCGCCATGTGCTCCGCGGACGAATGACGCGCCAACTCACGCCCGACGAGATGCTGCGCGCCATCGACGACGAATGGTTCGCAGCTCAATCCGGGCGTTGATGTTCTTTCAGGGAGGCAAAGCGAAGGGATCCTGAGTCTGCTTTGCAGATGCCCCGCAGCCTTGGGGAAACGCGCCCGCTGGCGCCAGCAGGGGCCAGCCACAGGGCAGCCGCGAGCGTCCTCTGCCGCGCCGTTCCGGATCCCCACTTCCGGAACGGCGCAAATATGCGCTCAACCTCACTGCCTGAGTTCGATCAGCAAGTCCTTCGCGGCCACCCGGTCGCCCTGCTGCACATGCACTGCGGCAATCTCACAATCGCGCTCGGCCGCGATGTGGGTCTCCATCTTCATCGCTTCCAGCGCAAGCAGCGTCGTGCCTGCGGCCACGCGCTGTCCCGGCTGCACCGCCACGGTCACAATGGAGCCCGGCATCGGCGCGGCGATATGCAGCGGATTGTCGGGATCGGCAACGATCCGGCGGTGACGCGCCGGACCGGCTTGCTCGGCGCTGCGCTGTTCGATCAGCGCCGTACGTGATTGCCCGTTCAGTTCGAACTGGACCTTGATGTTGCCCTCCTCGGCATCGGGATGCATCCCCTGCAGGGAAACCATCAAAGTCTTGCCCGCCGCGATGTCGATGGCCACCTCTTCCTGGGGCTGCAGGCCGTACAGGAAGGCCGGCGTGGGCACGACTGAGGTATCGCTATAGGTCCGGACGTGCGCGTGGTAGGCGACCGCCTGCTTGGGGTACATCAGGTAAGACGCAAGCTGCCGGTCGTCAATCGATTGTTCGCACGCCGCTTCCGCCTCGGCGCGTGCGGCATCGAGGTCCACTGCCGGGATCTGGTCGCCTGGCCGGTAAGGCGCGGGCGGCTCGCCGCGCAGGACTTTGCGCGAGAGTTCCGCGGGGAAGCCGTCGGGCGGGAAGCCCAGCTCGCCCTTGAACAGCGACACCACCGACTCGGGGAACGCAATCTCCTTGGCCGGATCGCAGACATCGGCGGCGCTCATGTCGTTGGCCACCATCATCAGCGCCATGTCGCCCACGACCTTGGACGTCGGCGTCACCTTCACGATGTCGCCGAACATCTGGTTGACCTCGGCATACGCACGCGACACCTCGGTCCAGCGATGCTCGATGCCGAGCGAGCGGGCCTGCTCGCGCAGGTTGGTGTACTGGCCACCTGGCATTTCGTGGCGGTAGACATCAGCCGTGCCGGCCCGGATCTCCGATTCGAACGGTGCGTAGTAACGACGCACGCCCTCCCAGTACATCGATGCCTCGTGCAGGCGCTCGAGGTCGAGTCCGGGGTCGCGCTCGCTGCCGGCCAGCGCCGCGGCGATGCTCGACAGGTTCGGTTGCGAGGTGAGCCCGCTCATGGCATCGAGCGCGCCATCGACTGCATCACAGCCGGCGTCGATGGCCGCAAGCGCCGAGGCAGCCGAAATACCGCTCGTATCGTGCGTGTGGAAATGCACGGGAAGGCCCGTCTCTTCCTTGAGCGCCTTCACCAGCGCTGCCGCAGCCTGCGGACGACAGATGCCTGCCATGTCCTTGATGCCCAGCACGTGCACGCCGGCCGCCTGTAGTTCGCGCGCGATGCCGACGTAGTACTTCAGGTCGTACTTGGGGCGCGAGCCGTCGAAAATGTCACCGGTGTAGCAGATTGCGCCTTCGCACAGCGCCCCGCTCTCGCCCACGGCGTCGATGGCCACGCGCATGTTTCGCACCCAGTTCAAAGAGTCGAACACGCGGAACACGTCCACGCCGGCGCTGGCGGCCTGGCGGACGAAGAACTTCACCACGTTGTCCGCGTAGTTGGTGTAGCCGACCGCGTTCGAGCCGCGCAGCAGCATCTGGAACAGGATGTTGGGCACGCGCTCGCGCAGTTGCTCGAGGCGCTGCCACGGGTCTTCCTTCAGGAAGCGCAGCGCCACGTCGAAGGTGGCCCCGCCCCAGCACTCCATCGAGAACAGCTGCGGCAGTTCTCGCGCGTAGAACGGCGCGATCGGGAGCATGTCCGCGGTGCGCATGCGCGTGGCGAACAGCGACTGGTGCGCGTCGCGCATGGTCGTGTCCGTCAGCAGCACACGCTTTTGCTCAAGCATCCAGCGCGAGAACTTCTCCGCGCCAAGCTCGCGCAGCAGGTCGCGCGTGCCGGTCGGAAGGGCGCCAGCGGTATCCAGCTTGGGCAGCACCGGGCTGGGCAATGGCAGCGAAGGCAGCGTGCGGCCATTGATTTCCGGATGCCCGTTGACGCACACATCGCCGAGATAGCGCAGCAACTTGGTCGCACGGTCCTGCCGCTTGGCGAAGGCCAGCAGTTCCGGCGTCTTGTCGATAAAGCGCGTCGTGACCTCGCCCGAGCGGAAAGCCTGATGGTTGATGACGTTCTCGAGGAACTGCAGGTTGCACGCGACGCCGCGGATGCGGAATTCGCGCAACGCGCGGTCCATGCGCCGGATCGACTCGGGCGCCGTCGGCGCCCAGGTGGTGACCTTGACCAGCAGCGAATCGTAGTACGGCGTGATCACGGCACCGCCATAGGCCGTTCCGGCGTCCAGGCGCACGCCGAAGCCCGCCGCGCTGCGGTAGGCGGAGAGCCGGCCATAGTCCGGCAGGAAGCCGTTTTCGGGGTCTTCGGTCGTGATCCGGCATTGCAGGGCATGCCCGTTCAGCGAGATGCCCGCCTGTTCCGGCACGCCGGCAGCGCGCACGACGATCTTGCCGTCGGCATCGCGCGTGTTCTCGGTCATGCCGATATGGCCGCCCTCGGTAATGCGGATCTGCGCCTTGACGATATCGACCCCCGTGACCATCTCGGTGACCGTGTGCTCGACCTGGATGCGCGGGTTGACTTCGATGAAATAGAACTGGCCGGAATCGGCATCCATCAGGAATTCGATCGTGCCCGCGTGCGTGTAGCCAACCGCGCGCATCAGCCGCATGGCCGCGTCGCACAGTTCGGCCCGGCCGGCGTCGTCGAGGTACGGCGCCGGCGCGCGCTCCACCACCTTCTGGTTGCGGCGCTGCACGGTGCAGTCGCGCTCGTACAGGTGCACCAGGTTGCCGTGCGTATCGCCCAGCGCCTGCACTTCGACGTGGCGCGCGTTGCGCACCAGTTTCTCGACATAGACCTCGTCATTGCCGAACGCCGACAAGGCCTCGCGCCGCGCGGCCGGCAGCGCGGTCTCGAGATCCTGCTCGTTCTCCAGCATGCGCATGCCGCGCCCGCCACCGCCCCAGCTCGCCTTGAGCATCAGCGGGTAGCCAATGCCGGCCGCCAGGCGCTTGCACTCATCGAGCTCCTTGGGCAAGGGATCGGTCGCCGGCATGACCGGCACGCCCGCCTCGATCGCCGCATTGCGCGCCGCCACCTTGTTCCCCAGCTTGCGCATGACCTCCGGCGACGGGCCGATCCAGCGGATGCCGGCGTCCATCACGGCTTGCGCGAAATCCGGGTTTTCCGAGAGGAAGCCATAACCCGGATGGATCGCGTCGACCTTGGCCTGCCGGGCGATGCGCAGGATGTCGTCGATGTCGAGGTAGGCCGCCAGCGGCTTCTTGCCCTCGCCAACCAGGTAGCTCTCGTCCGCCTTGAAGCGATGGAGCGCCAGGCGGTCTTCTTTCGAATAGATCGCTACCGTCCGGATATTCATCTCGGCCGCGGCGCGCATCACGCGGATCGCGATCTCGGAGCGGTTGGCAATCAGCAGGGATTTGATCGGGGTGTAGTCCATGGGCGAACAAGGAAGCGGGACATGCCGTGCACAAGCGTCACGGCATGTCAGATGATCGGGGATGCAGCGCTGGGCCTGAGGCCCGCGCTGCTGTCAGTTGTAATGGGCAAAAATGGGGTGCGAATCCATCCAGTCGTATTGCCCTGTCGTAGCCGCCCACGCCCAATTTTTTCGCCTTGGCGACTGTTTATTGCTATCGCAACGCTCGCTTCGCGTCTGACCGGCGCGCGGCTTTCGTTCATCGCCGGCAAGCTCGCGGCTGTCCGCGCCGGCTCCATTTCTTTCGTAGTACATCGCGGTGCCTTCCTCTTCCAGATCCAAGGCGCCTGCCCTTCCACGTAACGCGAGAGCCAAGCGACGGCAAATTTGCAGGCACAACCAGATGCGTGCCCGCCCGATCGTCTTGGCGCAAGAATGGGCGTGTAGCCCGGCGGCAATCCGATCGAGCCGCTCCGCTCACATGGCAACCAGATAGGCTCACATCCTTTGACGATGAAGGCCCGCGCGAGACCCTCCTCGATACCCTTGGGAGCACCGGTGGACAAGCATCGTGCGCCCGTTCAGCCCCAGTTCCATGCTTGCCCCTCGCATGCAAAACTGCGTCGGCTCAGCAGCGTCCGGGCAGATGGGTCGCGCAGGTGGACGGGGCTGAAGGGACGCTGCCACTACAGTGACCGTAGTCCGTCATTGCCTGACAACGCTCTCTTCGACTTCACGCCGGCCGACCTGGCACGCCCCTCTGGCCTGGCTTAGCCGAAGCGTCCCCCGCTCACGTGCAGTACCTCGCCGGTAATGAAGCCCGCGCGCTCGGAGGCCAGGAAGGCAACCGCGTCGGCGATATCTCCCGGACGACCAACGCGCTTGATAGGCTGCATCTGTACGGCACGCTCCTTGATGGTTTCGTACGTAGGCAAGGCCTGCACCATCTCCGTCTCGATAAATCCAGGTGCCACGCAGTTCACCGTGACGCCATAGCGCCCTTCCTCGATGGCCAGTGCCTTGGCCATGCCGATCAGCCCTGCCTTCGCCGCCGAATAGTTGGCCTGCGTAGGATTGCCCAAATGCGCGCGCGAGCTGATGTTTATGACGCGGCCCCAGCCCTGCTCAATGAAATGCGGCATCACGGCCCGGGTCGCCAGGAACGCCCCCTTGAGCATGACCTCCATGACGAGGTCCCAGTCTTCCTCGCTCATCTTCACCAGATACTTGTCCCGCGGGAATCCGGCGTTGTTGACGAGGATGTGCACGCCGCCAAATTGGGCAACCGTTTCTTCCACCAGCCGGCGCACGTCTTCAGCCTTGGTGATGTCGGCGATTACGCAATGGGCTTGCAGGCCATCAGCTCGCAGCGCCGCGACAGTCTCTTCTGCCCGCTCGCGGAGCACGTCCGTCACGACCACGCGCGCGCCCTCTTCTGCCAGCCGGCGCGCCGTTGCCGCGCCCAGGCCTCGTGCCGAACCGGTCACGATGGCGACACGATCCTTGATCTGAAGATCCATTTCCTTCCTTTTCATTTGCCGCGGCGGCGGATGCCATCGCGATAGACAGGCAGTCCGGCACCAGCGCCGAACGGACACCGGAATCGTATAAGTCGGGCCGCACCGAATCAATTGGCAATTGGTGAAGCTGCGGTTCGCCGCCCGCGAACACCGGCCGGCCTGGTTCGCGTTCCGGCAATCGCCGGCTCGCGAATCGGCATTTGAGTCGCGCGGTTGCCGCCTCTACCATCAGTTCCAGCGGTATGGATAACGCAGCGCAAGGCGCTGACAAGAGATCAGACAAGCACCCTCCCGGAGTGGTGCGCTGAAAGGGCAACCCGTTCATGACACCTCCCGCACAAATCACGATGACCCTGGAACGGGGCCTTCATGTTCTTCGTGCCTTCCGTGCCGAACGTACGCCGCTCACGAACAGCGAGATCGTCAAGCGCACCGGCCTGCCGAAAGCGACGGTGTCGCGCCTGACCACCACCCTGATCGCGCTGGGGTTCCTGCGCCGCGTCGCCGGCAGCACTCAGTTCGAGCTGGCCCCGGCTTCCCTCCAAATCGGCGACACCTACCTGGAAACCAACCCGGTCACCGATCGCGTGAATCCCTTCCTGCAGGAACTGGCGGACCGACTCAATGTGTCGGTCGCCCTTGCCGTGCCCGATCAGCTCGACATGCTCTATGTCGCACATCGAACCAGTTCGCGCATTGCGACCCTGCGCCTCGGCGTGGGTTCGCTGCTGCCGATGGGTTGGACGGCGACCGGCCGTGCCTGGCTGTGGGGCTTGCGCCCCGAGGTCCGGCATGAATACCTGGAAACGCTCAAGCGCGCAGATCGCGCGCGCATCGCCGAACTCGAACGCGGCCTCGCTGCGGCTTTCGAGGATCTGCAGACCCTTGGGGTCTGTACCTCCCTGGGCAAGTATCAGCGCAACGCTTACGGGATTGCCCTGCCTGTCACGGTGGGACGTTCGGCCACACTGATGTCGCTGAGCTGCGGCGCGGTTGAACTGGAGCCGGACATGGCAGCCATCACAGAACGCCTCGCGCCTGTGCTGAAGGCCGCGGCAGCCGACCTCGTCGAACTGCTGCGGGATGTCGATACGCGGATCTGACGGTCAATCGGTGGCGCCCTCCCCGGGCGCCACTGCGGCATCAGTGGCGCGTGCTCAGGCGCTCCTCCAGGGCATGCGCCGTCGCAGCGAGCCTCGGGCCCAACTCCCGCTCCATCCTGGCGCGATTCATGCGCGCGCTGCGGCCAACGCTGGCCAGCACCACTGACGGATGTCCCGGCACACTGACAGGCACCGCAACCGAAGCCAGCTCGCGCCCGCAAGGCGACATGCAAAAGCCGTACTGGTGGAGCTGTGACATGCCCTCGGCCATCTGCCTGCGCAGCGAAGGCCAGTCACGGCCGCTCTTGCGTTCGACGTTGCTCTGTAGGTAGAAGCGCTCCCGTTCCGGCAATGCGGCGAGCAGCGCCCAGCCCATCGGGGACGAAGCAATCGGCACGCGGATCCCGGCGGCAAGGTGCGTGTCAAGATAGACGTTCTTGCCAATCTGCGATTCATTGACAATGACATCGAGCCGGTCGCGCGCACCCAGGATGACATGCGTATCGCTGGCGTCGGCGAATCTCTGCATCTCGATGCGGGCGGCGCGTTGCACGCTGTCGCCCGAGACGGCCGCGTAGCCTAGGGTCAATGCGGCCGAGGCAAGCCGGAACTTGCGCCGGCTCTCGTCGTAGCGCACGTAGCCGAGTGCTGCCAGGGAATGCAGCATCCGGGACACGGTAGGGGCCGGAATGCCGGTCTCCACGGCAATCTCCTGGTTGCCCATCCACGGATGCTCGGCGCTGAATGCAGCCAGCACGGCCAGGCCGCGGGCCAGCGGCACCACCCGCACGTCACCCTTGTCGAGATTACGGCTCGATTGCTTCGCGCCTTGAACGGTTGCCATGGCTGTCTCCATTGTTGCCGGCCCGGCCTTCATTGGACCGTGCCGTTATTCCCGTCACGCCTCAAGCGTAATCGGCTGGCAGCGAGGCGCCCAGTTGTGTTCCGCGACGCGGCGATTCGCCAACCGCGATCCAGCGCCCCGCGTGCCGGGTGGCTGGCTCCGGGCAACGCCGGCCCAGTCTGCCCCGCCAGCTGAGATCCCGGCGCCCGCCTCAGACCAGGCGCAGGATATCGTCGACCCGGGCACGCTCGGTGCGGTAGCCATTCACAGGGTGTGCCCTGTCGGCGTAGCCGAAGGAGATGCCGCACACCACCTTGCGCCCCTCCGGAATGGCAAAGTACTTGCGGATGAAGCTGGACTGCATGGCCAGTGCTGCCTGCGGCGTGGTGGCCACGCCATGAGCCTGGGCAGACAACAGGAAGGCGCTGACGAAGCCGCCCGCGTCCACAGCGCCATAGGCACCCAGCTCCTCCGGCACGGTGACGATCGCCACATGCGGCGCACCGAACAGGCGGAAGTTTTCGAACGACTGGCTTTCGCGCTGCTCCTTGTCGCCGCGGCCAATCCCCAGCGCTTCATAGAGCTGAAAGCCGGCTTGGCGACGACGGTCGAGGTACACGCCACGGTATTCGTCCGGAAACGGGAAGTCAGAGTCCAGTTCGGGGTGCTTCCGCACCTGCTCCATCAGCGCATTCCTGAACTTTTCAGTGCTCCCGCCCGAAGTAATTACCAGATCCCAGGGTTGCGTGTTGCACCACGAGGCGGTGCCGCGCGCGGCGTCGACGATGCTGCGGATCACGTCCTCCGGCACCCCATCGCGCAAATAGGCGCGGCACGTGGCGCGCCCGAAGATCAAGCGCCGTAGCGCATCAATATCGGCATGGTGTTCGGTCATGGGGACCAGTCCTTCCAGGAGTTAGTTCGTGCCGGGCGGCGGCCCCGGCGATGCTCGCCAACCTTCCCCGAACACGAGAAGGTTGGCGCCATGGCCCATCAGAACGACTTGCTCGGGCCCAGCAGGTTGTGGGCCACGAACCGGTCAATAAGACTTCGGCAGGCCGAGCTTGCGTTCGGCGATGTTCGACAGGATAAGCTGCGGGGTGACGGGCGCAATGTAGCCGATCCAGGCTTCGCGCATGAATCGTTCCACGTGATATTCCTTCGCGTAGCCGAAGCCGCCATGCGTGAGGATCGATGTCTGGCAAGCGTTCATGCAGGCCTCGGATGCCAGCAGCTTGGCCGCGTTGGCCTCGGAGCCGCAGGAGATCCCTTTGTCGTAGAGATCGGCAGCGGCGAGCAGCATGTGGTTGGCAGCCTCGAGCTCTGCCCAGTTGCGGGCCAGCGGATGCTGGACACCCTGGTTCTTGCCGATCTGACGACCGAAGACGACGCGGTCCTTAGCGTATTGCGTGGCAAGCTTGAGTACCGCGCGGCCGATACCGACCTGCTCGGCGGAGACGAAAACGCGCTCTGCGTTCATGCCGTGGAAGATGTACTTCAGGCCCTTGCCTTCCTCACCGATCAGCGAGTCTTTGGAAACCGGCAAATCGTCGATGAACAACTCGTTAGTGTCGACGGCGGCGCGGCCAAGCTTGTCGATCTCCCGAATCTCCACATACTTGCGGTCGAGCTTGGTGTAGAACAGGCTCAGCCCTTCGCCGTGCTTCTTGACCTCCTCGACCGGTGTGGTGCGCGCGAGAATCAGCATGTGGTCGGCGACCTGCGCGGTCGAAATAAAGACCTTCTTGCCCGAGATCAGGTAATTGCCATCGGGCTGCTTCTTCGCCACGACCTTGAGCTTGGTGGTATCAAGGCCCGTGTCCGGCTCGGTGACCGCGAAGCACGCCTTGTGTTCGCCACGGACAAAGGGCGGCAGCCAGGCCTTCTTCTGGGCATCCGTGCCGAAATGCACGACCGGCTGCAAGCCGAAGATGTTCATGTGGATCGTGGACGCGCCCGCTTGCCCGCCGCACTCGGCCACGGTACGCAAGAAGAGCGCAGCTTCAGTCACGCCAAGATTCGCCCCGCCGAACTCCTCTGGCATGCAGATCCCGAGCCAGCCGCCGCTGGCAACAGCCTCGAAGAACTCGTGCGGAAACTCGTGGTTCTTGTCCTTGTTCCGCCAGTACTCGAGCGGAAAGTCCGCACAGATCTTTTCTGCCGCATCAATAATGGCGAGCTGATCGGCGCTGAGTTTGTAGTCCATCGCTTCACTCCATCAGGTGTCAGATCAGGCCTTGTCGGCAGGGCGCAGCATCATCAGGCCGGTGCGCACGGCAGTGCAGACGATTTCGTCGCGCTGGTTCTTGGCAACGTGCTTGAAGGTGACGATGCCAGAGTCCGTACGGCTCTTGGAGATGCGCGTTTCGATGATTTCCGTCTCGACGCGGATGGTGTCGCCGTGGAAGGTGGGCTTGGGGAAAGCAATCTCGCCAAAGCCGAGGTTGCCCAGCGTGGTGCCCAGCGTGGTCTCGTACACCGTGATGCCGGCCACCAGCGCCAGCAGGAACATGCTGTTGACCAGGCGCTGGCCGTAGAACGTATTCTTGCTGTACTCGGCGTCGATGTGCAGCGGTGCGCAGTTGTAGGTCATGGCCGAGAACAGGACGTTGTCGGTCTCGGTGACGGTGCGGCGGATGGCGTGCTCGATCACCATGCCGGGCTTGAATTCTTCGAAGTAAAGGCCTGCCATATTTCTATCTCCTTGGGTGTTCGCAATCAGTTGTTGAACGATTGTGCGAGCTCGATGATTTCGCGCGCCGTCTTCACATGCGCGATGTCGATGTGCTCGCCGTCATAGATGCACGAGGCGCGACCCTCGGCCTCTGCCTTTTCCAGTGCGTCGATCATTCCCTGGTAGAACGCCACTTCCTCCTCGGTGGGACTGTAGGTCTTGTTGACGATCTCGACGTTGGAGGGGTGCAGCACCAGCTCGCCGCTCATGCCAAGCTGGCGGTCGTTGGCGGACGAGACCTTAAGCCCTTCGAGGTCATGCACCTGCTGCCATACTCCGCCGATGGGCAGCTTGCCCGCGGCGCGGGCGGCCATGACGATGCGCGACTTCAGGTACAAGGTCTCGCGCCCTTCGAGCGACCAGACGGTCTTGAGGGCACGGGCCACGTCGGCGTTCTTGGCCGTGGCGCCGACGATGGCAGGCACGCGCTCGTGCTGGGCGATCTCGTAGGCGTATTGCAGCGAGCGGGCGGTCTCCAGCAGCGGAATCACCCGGGTGTGGCCCACCGGCATGCCGGCGCGGTATTCGGCCTCGGCCAGCATGGACGAGACGGTATGAATGTCCTCGGGGCCGCAGGGCTTGGAAATCACGATGCCCTCGACCACCGGATGGACGATGGCCAGGATGTCTTCGAAGTCGTACAGATGTGCGCTGCGATTGATGCGCACCCAGATGCGCGGTTTCTGCCCGGCCAGCCAGTCCAGCCTGGACTTGACGATCTCGCGCGCCTCGACCTTCTGGGCCGGCGGCACGCTGTCCTCCAGATCCAGGATCAGCGCATCCGCTTTGGATGCCACAGATTTCTCGATCCAGCTCGACTTGTTGCCCGGTACGAACATCATGGATCGAATCGGTTTCATGGCACTTACACTCATCCTGGTCTCCTGGTAATGATTGCTGCCTTACAATCGTTAGATGAACGGCAAAAAATTTTTTGGGAAATCCCGTGGCCTTGATGCTAGATGGGCCAGGTCGTTTTGCTCAAGTAGTGACTGGCGAACCACCGATTCGCATTGCGCGAACCGGCGATGCACGGACGGCTTCAGCCCGCCGGATGGCGTCTCGGCAACCGTTGCAGGCAGCGGAACTTGGCCACCACCTCGTTGCGCTGGTTATAGGCGCGACGCTCCAGTTCGATCAGGCCGGCGTCGGGGCGCGCGGGGTCTTCGCGCTTGTCCAGCACCTCGCTTTCAATATGAATGGTGTCGCCGATGAAGACGGGCCGCGTGAATCGCACGTCGCTGAAGGCAACAGTGCCTGACACCGGGCCCCGTGCCAGTCCGGCCGCACCGATGCCGCATGCCAGCCCCAGCAGGAGGATGCTGTTGACGGCACGCATGCCATATGGCGCGGCTTCGGCATACGCCTGGTCCACGTGCAATGGCTCCATGCCATAGGTCAGCGTGCTGAACAGGAGGCTATCTGCCTCCGAGATGGTCTTGCGGATGGCATGCCGGCTGGCACTGCCAATGACAAAGTCCTCGAAGTAGCGGCCGGTCGCGGCGTCGGACATGGGTGCATTCCCTTGAAAGGCGGGACTTGCATGTGCATGCCACGACGCAGCGTCCCGTCACGCTTCAAGGGTAATCAGCAGGCGGCGAGGTGCCAAGTTGTGTTCCGCGACGCGGCGATTCGCCAATCGCGATCCGGCATCAGGCATGCCGAACGGCTCAGGATGACGCCGGCTCAGGCTGCTCGGTCAGCTGGCGGATCAGCATGCGCGTCGCCGCCGTGATCGCCTTGCCGCGACGCGTGCCGATGCGCACGCTGCGGGTCGCCCAGGGTTCGGGAATCCGTAGCATTGTCGAACGCGTGCTGGCCTCGAGCGAGACCATGCACTCCGGCAGGATGGTCACGCCAAGGCCCGCCTCAACCAGGCTGCGCGCCGCCTCGGGGCCATTGATCGTGAACTTGGGATGCAACACCCGGCCGATCTCGCGCGCGGCGCGGTTGACATCGGACATCAGCGTGGTGTTCGGGTGCATGGCAATGAACGGCTCGCGGATCAGGTCGGAGAAGGCGACCTCAGGCTGCTCGCCCAGCGGATGGCCATGCGGCACCAGCGCGACCAGGCGGTCGACGCGATACGGCAGGCTGTCCAGCGGCTCGTCGTCGATATCCGGGCTGACGATGTACACGGCCAGGTCGACATCCCCCGCCACCACCGAACGCACCAGGTTGGTATTGGCGTCCTGTTTCAGTTCCAGCTCGACCAGCGGGAAGTTGCGGGAGAACTCGCCGATCTCGCGCGCCAGGTACTGGATGATGACGGCACCCGTGGTGCCCACGGTGACGTGGCCACGAACGCCTTCGGAGAATTCGCCGAGTTCCCGGCGCATGTCTTCGAGGTTCTCGAACAGCAGCCGCAGATGGCGCGCCAGGACTTCGCCCGCCGCGCTTGGCGCCACGCCGCTGGGATTGCGCTCGAACAGCTGCACGCCGGCAATGTCTTCCAGATCCTGGATGCGCTTGGTTGCCGCGGAGGCGGCAATGTTCTCGCGGATGGCGGCGCGCCGGATCTGGCGCTCTTCCACCACCGTCAGGAACAGCCGCAGGGTGAACAGGTCGACCCGCCGGGTCAGGCCATGCACGCTCAGCGTGCTCATGGTGTCTCCTTTAATACTGGAACCGGTCTGCCGCCGGGTCAGGCGTCGCGCACATGCTGCGCAGCAGCATTGCGCTACGTGCGCCGTGAATCGCACCGCGAGTATACCGTCATGTCAGGCGGACCTGCACGGCTGCCGCGGCTCGGCGCGCGCCGTTCAGCCCGCGCCAACGCCTCCGCTGCCATGCAGGCTGGAGACTTCCTGCAGGTCCAGGTCGTGTTCCAGGTGACGTAGCAGTTCATCGCTGAGCTGTCCGGCGCGATGCATGCCGAGTAGTTCGGCCCTGGCGGCGGCAAGCCCGGCCAGGACCACGGCGAAGTGGGCAGATCGCGCCTCGTCGGGAAAGACGCTGTCCCTGAAGCGCTCGGTCAGTTGCGCCCGGTAGTTGTACTGCTCCCACAGGCGCGGGTGCAGCAGCTTGCCGTCGGCGTCGAATACCAGCGGGCGAATGGCATCCAGCTGCGCCTTCTCCAGCCGAGCCCAGGCCTGGGGTTCGGTCAGCTTGACGACGCCTTCGCCCGCATTCATCTTGCCGACGTCGAACATGCCGATCAGCAGGCCAATGGTCGCGCCCTGGACCAGTACCGTCACCAGGATCACGGCAAATGCCGCCACCAGGATCAGGTCCCTGCCCGGCATCGCCTCAGGCAGTGCCAGCGCAATCGCAAGCGTCACCACGCCGCGCATCCCCGCCCAGCTCACGATCGTTGCCGAGCGCCAGTCCGGCCGCGCCTGGCGCCTGTGCAACAGGCGGTGCCAGACCGGCTTCAGCGCTTCCGTGGCGAACACCCACACGAAACGCGAGAGCACGACAGCCACGATGACGATGGTGACCGGCATCGCAAGATAGGCCACCGCATCGGCTGTGCCACCGAGCCGGCCAAACACGCCGCGCAGCGACAAGCCGATCAGCAAGAAGACCAGCGCTTCGAGCAGGAACACCATCATCTGCCAGAACGCCGTGCCACGGATCCGGGTCGTTGCCGAGAACACCTGGTGCTGATGCCACCCCAGGATCATGCCGGTGGTAACCGTGGCGATGACGCCGGAAACTTCCAGCCATTCGCCGACGATGTAGCTGATCCAGGCCGACAGCACCGATGCCGTGATGACCAGGTACTCGTCGGTCAGCACCCTGATGATACGCACCAACAGCATCCCGACACCGACGCCGACGGCGACACCGCCCAATGCCAGCACCACGAATTCCGCTGCGGCGTGCTGTATGCTGAACGCACCGGTCAGCGCAGCCGCAACCGCGAACCGGTAGAGCACCAGCCCCGTGGCGTCGTTGAGCAGGCTTTCACCTTCCAGCAATGCCATCAGCCGCCGCGGCAACGCGACGCGCTCCAGCACGGCCTTCGCCGCGACCGCGTCGGGCGGCGAAACGATGGCCCCCAGCGCGAAACAAGCAGCCCACGGCAGCCCGGGAACCACGAGGTGGACCGCCACGCCGACGACCAGCGTCGTGAACAGCACAGCCCCGATCGCCAGCATCAGGATGCCGCGCAGGTTGCGCCGGAACTCATCCCAGACGGAAAAGTAAGCACCGTCCATCAGTAGCGGCGGCAGGAAGACGACCAGGACCAGGTCCGGGTCAAGCTCCACGTCCGGCAGCCCGGGTATGAAAGCCATGGCGATGCCGCCGACGAGGAAAGCGGCCGCAGGGGGAAGCCGGAGCCGTTTGGCAAGCAGCTCCAGGCCGATGATGGCGACCAGCGAGAGCAGCACCAGCTTGAAGGCCAGGACCGGCGACATGGCGTTTCCCCCAGGAGTTCGGCGTTCCGGCCATTATCCATGAAGCGCCGACGGCCGGGTGACGCAAGCGGCTGGTGCGTTCGATTTCCGGAACAGATGCGACATGCGAATTGCCGGGGGCGGTACCCAGGGCTCTAATGGTTCGCGGCGAGCGCCCGGCCCCTTCATCGGCCAGCCAGGCTACTCGCCCTGCCGGGGGCGCCCCAAGACGGACTGGCGGGCGACCCCGTGATGGCCAACCTAACCCCGAAGACCCTGCCATGACGAGATTTCCACGCCAGACCTCCGAAGACCCGATGGCCACCCTGTGCCGCATGGCACTGCAAACGCAGTACCAGGACCTGCCGGCAGACGTGATCCGGCATGCCAGACATACGTTGCTCGATGCCATGGCCGTCACCATCGGCGGCTCGGCGATGGACGGCATACCGGCGATCGTCGAACTGGTGAAGGACAAGGGCGGCAAGCCGGAAACCATGCTGCCCTTTTATGGCGGCAAGGTCCCCGCCGCGGAGGCAGCACTGGCCATCGGGCCGATGCCGCGGGCCATGGATTGCGGCGACCTCCATGAAGAGGCCGGGCACGTCAGCGAGTACATTGTCGCCAGCCTGCTGGCCGCGACGGGATTGAGACGGAACGTGACGGGCAAGGAATTCCTTGCGGCGCTGGCGATCGGCCAGGAGACCCTGATCCGGCTGGGCTCGGCCTACAAAGTCATCAGCCGGGCGGTCAAGGCGAACGACTGTGGCGGCCACTACATCTTTGGCGCGGTCGCGGCGGTCGGCAAACTGCTGGAACTGACCCAGGAGCAGCTCGAGAACGCCCAGGGCATCGCGCGCACCATGACCCAGCCACACACGATGGCCATCTACGCTCCCGCGACGCTGATGGTCCGCGTGCATCACGGACTGGTGTGCCAGGCCGCGATCACAGCGTGCCAGCTGGCCTCGCGCGGAATTACCGGACCGCGCCAGGAGGTGCTGCTAGGCGCCAACGGCTACCTGAACACCGTCCGCTGGCAGACCGAACCCGAAGCGCTGACGCGGGATCTCGGCGAGCGCTGGGAACTGGCCAGCATCATCACCAAGGGTTACAGCGCCTGCTATTTCTCGCATTCCTCCATCGACGGCATCCGTGACCAGATGCGCTGCCACGGCTTCGGCGCGACCGACATCGCGAGCATCCATATCGATGTCTCGACGTCTGGCTGGCGCGCGGTATGCGAACCGACTGAGAAGAAATGGCATCCCCGCACCGTGCCGGAATGCCAGTTCAGCCTGCCCTATGCCGTGGCCACTGCGGCGTTCGACGACAAGGTATTCCTGGAGTCTTACACGCCCGCCGCCAGGGGTCGGGAGGACGTCCGCGAACTGATGACGCGGATCACCGCGTCGGAGGATCCCTCCGTATCCGACTGGGCCGCACGGGTGACCACCAGGCTGCGCGACGGGCGTCTGGTCAGCACGGAATACGTCTACGTGAAGGGCCATCCCGAGAACCCGTTCAGCGAACAGGACTTCATCGACAAGTTCAGGCTATGCGTGCCCTATTCCGCGTACCCGCTGAGCGAAGAGATCGTCGACACGCTCATTGACGACATCCTGCACCTGGAACGGATCGACGACGTGGCGCACGCCCTGCTCGCGCCTCTGACACCCGCCGAAGCCTGAACGAACAGACATGGCAACAACGACTGGAGACAACGCTCAAATGGAAACGCTCGAACAACGCGTCATGCCGAAGGTGTTCCGGCGCCTGGTCCCATTCCTGATCATCTGCTACTTCGTGTCCTTCCTGGACCGTGTCAATGTCGGATTCGCGGCCTTGCAGATGAACAAGGACCTGGGACTGAGCGCGACGGCATTCGGGCTGGGGGCCGGCCTGTTCTTCCTGACTTATTTCCTCTTTGAGGTGCCGTCGAACCTGCTGCTGGTCCGCTTCGGGGCCCGCCGCTGGATCGCGCGCATCATGGTGACGTGGGGCCTGGTTTCGGCGGCGACCGCGCTCGTCACTGGGCCGACCAGCTTCTACATCGTGCGCCTGCTGCTCGGCATCGCAGAAGCCGGGTTCTTCCCGGGCGTGGCCTATTTCCTGACGCTCTGGTTCCCGTCGGCCTACCGCGCGCGCGTGATGGGCTACCTGCTGGTCGCGGCGCCGATGTCCACCGTGATCGGGGCTCCGATTTCAGGCGTGCTGCTGAACCTGGAGGGCGTGATGGGCCTGCATGGCTGGCAATGGATGTTCATCCTGGAAGCGCTGCCCGCGGTCATCCTGGGGTTCATCGCGCTGAAGCACCTGAAGGGCGAACCCGCGGATGCCGCCTGGCTGTCGGCGGACGAGCGCAGCTGGCTGTCCCAGCGCATGGCGGCCGAGGATCGTGAGCGTCGCGCCGAGAGCCACCTGTCGGTGGCGCAAGTGTTCTTCAACCCCCAGGTGTGGCTGCTGTCGACTATGGCCTTCGGCTTCTTCCTGACCATCTTCGGCGTGGGCTTCTTCCTGCCCCAGATCGTCAAGTCGTTTGGCCTGAGCAATGTGCAGACCGGGTTCGTGGCCGCGATTCCGTACGTGATCGCCTCGCTGAGCATCGTGTTCTGGGCCAGGCGATCGGACGCAAAGAAGGAGCGGCACCTGCATATTGCGGTGCCCGCGTTTATCGCCGGGGTGGCGCTGATCGCTGCGGCGCTGGTGGACGATTCGATCCTGAAAATGATTGCCTTCAGTGTGGCTGCCTTTGGCATCTTCGGCGCCCTGCCGGCCTTCTGGGCCATCAACACCACCCTCCTCTCCGGCCCCGCATCCGCCGCCGGCATTGCCTTCATCGGGGCGGTCGGCAACCTGGGCGGCTTCGCGGGGCCGTCGCTGCTCGGCCTGTCGAAGGACCTGACCGGAAGCTATGCCGGCGGGCTCGTGATCCTCGCCGCCGTGGCCTTCGTCGCTGCCGCCATCGCGCTGGGGGTCGGCAGGCGCAGCAACCCGTCCGGCATCGCCCTGGCACCATCCGGCGAATAACCCGCTCACCCCGGGGCGCGGCTTCCGCTCACTGTACGGAACCGGAGTCCGCCTCGGATTGACAGCCCCAATGCTTGCGAGGAATCTGGTCACCATGCCAGTGCATGTCGCCATCGACCGGGCGACGCATCAACGACACTTTTCCCAGGGGACGCACCTGTGACTACCACCCAATCCGATTCCAGTTCGCCGGCCAGCTGCCCACCCCTCGAGCAGGCAGTGGTTCGCCTGATCCAGGACCTGACCTTCGACCAGCTCGATGCGCCGGCGCATGCCGGCGTCAGCCGGCTCATGCGCGACCAGCTCGCGCTGCAGATCGGCACCTCGCAGATGCCCTGGTCGCACCAGGTGCTGGCATTCGCCATCGCCCAGCAACGCCCCGGGCGCAGCCGGGTGGCCGCCAGCACCGCCACCATGAGTGCCGCGGACGCCGCCTTCGTCAATGGGGCTTACGGTCATGGCTTCGAGTACGACGACGCCCACGGCGCCAGCGCCAGCCACCCCGGCAGCTGCGTGATTCCCGCGGCGCTCGCGATCGGCGAGGAACTGGGCTCGACCCTGGAGGAGGTCATCACCGCGATCGTGGCCGGCTACGAGGTCTACACGCGGATCGGCGTGCTAGCGGCGCCGGACCTGCTCAAGCGCGGCTATCACCCGCATGCCGTACTGTCCAGCTTCGGCGCTGCGGCAGTCTCGGCCAAGTTGCGCAGGTTCGATGCAGAAACCACCCTGCATGCGCTCTCCATCGCGCTGAGCCATGCGGCCGGCACCACCGAGTACACCTCCACCGGCGGCTCGGTCAAGCGGGTGCACGCCGGCATCGGGACGCGCAGCGGCATGGTCTCGGCCGACATGGCGCAGGCTGGAATCACCGGGCCGCGCGCCTTCCTGAGCGGCAACAAAGGCTTGTTCCGCACCTTCCTGCAACGTGGCCCGGGCGATCGGGCCGAGGAGCGGTTCCGCCTCGACCAGCCGTTCGAGATCGGCACGGTCTGGCTCAAGGCGTACTGCGCCTGCTATTGCACCCATGCGTATATCGACGCCATCCGCCCGTTCGCGGCGCGCCGCGCCGACATTGCCGATATCCAGGCCCGCATCCATCCCGCCTTCAACGTGGTCGTCGGCACCGCCAACGCCAATGCGTATGAGCCGAAGAACATCGAGCACGTCCAGTTCAGCCTGCCGACACAAATGGCATTTGCCGTGCTCGGCATGGGCAATGGCTACAAGGTGCACCGCGACTACCTGGACGGCAAGCTCGACATGGGCCCCGTGAAGGAAGTCGCACGCGGCATCGGCATTTCGGAAGCACCGGAACTCGAGCAGCGCTACCCCGGCAAGTTCGTCGCCGATGTCACGGTGACTTTCCGCGATGGCTCGTCCGAGCATGTCTTCGTAGAGGACCCGATCGGCTCGCTGGCCAACCCCATGTCGGAAGCTGAGCAGGACGCGAAGTTCGTGGAGCTGACGGTTGACGTGCTCGGCGAAGACCGGGCGCAGACGCTGCTGGCGACACTCAGGAAGATGGATCCGCGCATCAAGGCAGCAGACCTGATGGCCTTGACGCAGTAAGTCATGGCATCGGGCAGGACGCGCGCCGACCCGGCCCAGCGTGCCAGGTTGGCCGCTAATGATAGTCAGGAGATAGCAATGCAGCAGCACTCCGTCAGCCGCCCGTCCGGCAGCGACGTCGACACCCTCACAAGACTGATGTCCGAGCGCTTCACGTGCCGCGCATACCTGGACAAGGCCGTGCCGGACAAGGTGATCCGAAGCATCGTCAACGTTGCGAAGAAGAGCGCATCCTGGTGCAACGTGCAGCCCTGGCACCTGGTCATCGGCTCGCAGGCGACTACGGAACAGTTTCGCAATGCGCTGGTCGAGCACGCCGCCAGCTCGCCCGAGGTCGATTCGGACCTGCCCTTCCCGGAAGAGTATCGCGGCGTCCACGCCGAACGCAGACAAGAAACGGGTTACCGGCTCTATGAAGCGCTGGGCATCGAGCGCCACGACCGCGAGCGCCGCGCCAGCCAGGGCTTCGAGAACTTCAGGCTGTTCGGGGCGCCGCATGTGGCGATTGTCACGATGGCCGCGGATCTGGGACCGTACGCCGCTGTCGATTGCGGCGGGTTTATCGCATCGTTCCTGCTGGCCGCACACGCGCACGGTGTCGCCACCACGCCGCAGGGGGCGCTGGCACGGCATGCCAGGTTCGTGCGCTCGCACTTTGGCATCGGCGACGACCGCAAGATGATCTGCGCGATTTCGTTTGGCTACGCGGATCCCGATCATGCGGCGAACAGCTTCAGGACGAGCCGGGCGCCGGATGAAGAGATCATGCGGCTGGTGTAGCCACCGGCGTTGAGCGGATCAAGCAAGCGAGCCGACCCTGGTCGGCTCGTTCTCCTTGTCGGAGACTTATCGGCCGGCTTTCAGCCGGCCTTTGACTTGGCCTGAGTCAGGGCCACCAGCTTCTTCCACCGTTCCAGCTCAGCCGGCGCACTGGCGCGAACCGCGGCCGAATCCGCGATATCGACCTCCAGCCCCTGCCCAATGCAATAAGACTTGAAAGCAGGCGTCGCGGCCGCCGCCGTCATGGTTTTGGACAGTTGCGCGACAATGGCAGGCGGCGTGCCACGCGGAGCCATGACCCAGATCGGCGAGATCAGCTCATAGCCTTTCAGGCCGGCCTCGTCCATCGTCACGACATCCGGAAGCTGGCTCGAACGCCGCAGGCTGGTGACTGCGAGCACGCGCAATCGCCCCGCCTTGATCAGGGCCAGCGACGAGGCCACGCCCCCGAAGCCAACATCGACCTGGCCGCTCGCCGTATCCACCGCGACCTGCGCCGGCCCCTTGTATGGGACGTGGGTCATCTCAATGCCGGCCATGCTGCTCATCAGCGCCGCCGCCATGTGCGACGTGGTGCCATTTCCGGAGGACCCGAAGGACACGCTCCCGGGCTTGCGCTTCGCCGCCGAGATGACGTCCTGAACCGTGCGGAACCGAGAATTTGCCGCGGTAGTCAGCAGCAGCGCGGACATGCCCAGCCGCGCGACCGGCTCGAAGTCCCTGACCGCATCGTATGGCGTCTTCTCGACCCACTGGTTCGAGTAGTGCGCGGCATATGTGCACAGCAGCGTGTAGCCGTCCGGCACAGCCTTCGCGACGAAATCCGTGCCGATGATCCCGCTCGCGCCAAGGCGGTTCTCCACGACAAACGCAGAGCCCAGGGTCTTCATCAGCTCGGCGCTCATATAGCGCGCCACGACATCGCTGCCGGAGCCAGGGCTGACGGGCACGATGATTCGCACCGGGTGGGAAGGATAGGCCTGGGCGAGCACCGAAGCCGGGAACGATGCGGGGATGGCCGCCAGCGCCGGCAGCGACTGCAGGAAGGTGCGGCGCTTCATCATTGCGTCGCTCCGCTTTGGATGCGGCCGGCGGCCGCCAGGTTGTCGAGCTCTTCCCTGGAAAGCCATTCCGCCAGTGCCAGCGCCGCGTTCTCCGGCGTTGCCGCAGCGGGGGGAGCCGGATCGGCCGGCCGCGTACGCGAAAAGCGCGGCGCCGGGCGCGGGTGCATCACGCCATCGACCTCGACAAAGGTGCCCCGCGCCTTCAGGTGCGGATGTTCAAACGCCTCTTCCGGGTCGAGCACGGGCGCAAAGCACGCGTCGCTGCCTTCGAGCAGCTCCGTCCACTGCGCACGCGTCCGCGTCCTGAACTGCGCAGCAAAAACGCGGCGGGCTGTTGGCCAGTCAGCGCGGTCTGCCTGCTTGCCCAGCGCGGACGGGTCCAACTCCAGTCGTTCAAGCAGTTGTTGATAGAACTTGGACTCGATCGGGCCGATCGACACGTATTTACCGTCGGCGCACTCGTAGACATCGTAGAAAGGCGCTCCCGAATCCAGCAGGTTGGTGCCTCGTTCCGATCCGGTCAGGCCCGCAGCCCGTAGCCCGGTATGCACGGCCAGCAGCGACGCCACGCCATCGACGATGGCCGCGTCGACCACCTGGCCTTTGCCCGAGGAACGCGCCTCCAGGATGGCGCTCACGATGCCGAGTGCGGCATAGACCGAGCCGCCGGCATAGTCGCCGACGACATTGAGCGGTACCGTCGGCGGCTGGCCCTCGCGCCCGATCGCGTTGAGTAGCCCGGTGATGGCGATGTAGTTGATATCGTGCCCCGCAGTCTGGGCCAGCGGGCCATCCTGGCCCCAGCCCGTCAGCCTGCCGTACACCAGCTTGGGATTGCGCGCGAGGCAAGCCTCAGGCCCGAGCCCGAGCCGCTCGGTGACCCCGGGGCGGAATCCCTCGATCAGCGCATCGGCCTTGTCGATCAGCGTGTGAACCAGTTCCAGCTCCGCCGGATCCTTCAGGTCCACCTGAATCGACTTTCGGTTGCGCAACACCAGATCAAATTGCAGCGGCCGCGACAGGCCCAGCCCCGACGGCTCCTTCCGGTCGACGCGGATGATCGTCGCGCCGAGGTCTGCAAGCAACATGGCGCAAAAGGGAGCCGGCCCGATGCCCGCCAGCTCCACGATGCGCACTCCAGCAAGTGGTCCCACGATGGTCTCCTGAAAGCTATGCCTGGTTTCCCGCGCCGCCTGTAAAGGGCGCGAGAGCGGTCAGTAGTGCCGGGGGGGCGATCCGCCTGACTCAGACATCGCCGATGCTCCCCGCGCGTACTTCCGCGACATACCGATCGTGCGCGCCCTCTCCCCGGAACTCAACTCACCAGTCTGTGCCGTTCCGTGCTTTGAGAGGCGGACCCGCCCTGCTCTCAAAGCACGGAACGGCGCACCAGCGCCGATTGCCCAGCCCGCCGGCCGCGCCTATCTTCGAGGCACAAAAGAGGAGACATTATGTTCAGCAGAAGGTACTTCCTGAAATCACTCGCGTCACTAGGTGCCCTTGCCTGCGCACCGTCGGCCTTCGCACAGCCATATCCGTCGCGGCCGATTCGAATTGTCGTGCCGGCCTCGCCAGGCACGGCGGTCGACATTACTGCGCGATTCATGGCCGAGGCGCTGGCCAAGAGCCTGAAAACCCCGGTCCTGGTGGACAACCGTGCCGGCGCTGGCGGGCTCATCGGCACGGACGCCGTGGCCAAGGCTCCCGGAGACGGCTACACGCTGCTGTTCGCCGGTGTTCCCCACCTGACCACGCGATGGTTCACCGACGGGCCTGTCACGTTTGACCCGGTCAGGGACTTCATGCCGATTGCCAAGGTGAGCAGTTCCGCGCTGGCAATCGCGGTCAAGGCCGACTCGCCTTACAAGACCCTGGGCGACCTGATCGCGGCCATGAAGCGCAAGCCGGGCGAGATCACGTATTCGTCCGGCGGGGCGGGCAGCACTTCACATCTCTGCTCGGTGATGCTGAATGACCTGACGAAGACGCGGGCCAAGCATATCCCTTACAAGGGCAACGGGCCCGCTGTCACGGACGTCATGGCCGGCCAGGTGGACTTCACCTGCCAGGGCGCGCCGAGCGTGGTGCCGATGATCAAGGCAGGCAAGCTGCGCGGCCTCGCCGTCACCAGCGCCGGGCGCTGGGGTGATATCCCGGACGTCCCGACATCGGCGCAAGCCGGGGTTGCGGGCTACCAGGTCGCGTCGTGGATCGGCGCTCTGGCCCCCGTTGCGACGCCGGCCCCAATCGTCGAGCGCCTGTCCGAAGAACTGGTGCGGATCGCCCAATCGCCCGCGTTCAAGGAGTTCTGCGCGCGTCAATCGATGTACGTCGATATCGCCGATCGCCGCCAGTTCCTGGCTGACTTGCCGAAGGAGGATGCGCACTGGAAGCGCATCGCGCAGCTCTCGAAGGGATCTTGAGCTCGCCGGCCTCGCCCTCCCCGCATTCAAAGTACGGGACAAACCGGGCTACTCGCTTGGCGCGGCCGTACGACCTCATGTGAAATGGCTTCGGCAGCTATCCGACGTGTGCGCGGCTGCGCCAAGCGTGAACAATATTCAGGAGACAAAGACCATGGGCCTAGAACGCCTTCTTTCGCTGCGCCTGGCCGGTTTCGCGGCCCTTGCCGCCTGCGCTTTCGCGCAGGCCCAGGCCCAGGAAATCCCGATCATGTCCATCCAGTCGGTGACCGGCGCGGCCGCCTTCGCTGGCGCGAGCTACCAGAACGGCATCCGTCTGGCAGTCGACGAAGCCAACACGAAGGGCGTGCTCGGCAGCGCCAGGATCAAGCTGATCGAGCGCGACAACGCGAGCGACAAGGGGCAGGCCATCAACCTGGCCAACCAGGCGATCGACCGGGAGCGGGTGGTGCTGTCGCTCGGGCCCTCGGCAACTTCCGACTCCGTCGGCGTGGCGCCGATCTTCAATGACAAGCACGTCCCCATGATGTCCATGGCCAGTTCGGACGCCATCATCGCCCCCGGACCGTGGGTATTCAAGTTCCAGCAGAGTGCGACGGATATCAGCCCACGGATGGCAAAGTACGTGCTCGAGAAGACGTCGGTGCGCAAGGTCGCGATGGTGTACGACCGCGGCAATGAAGCGCTGATCGAGTATAAGAATTACTTCCGCGACCCGTTCAAGGCGGGGGGCGGAACGGTGGTGGCCGAGGAGGCGGTCGTCACCAGCGACACCAACTTCCTGCCGCTGGTGACCAAGCTCAAGGCCATGGATCTCGATGCGGTGTATCTCGCCACCTATTCCGAGCAAAGCGCCAACATCATCCTCCAGCTGCGCCAGGCCGGCTTGCCCGAGAAGGTGCGCTTCATCGGCACCATCGCACTGGTCACCCCGCGCTTCCTGAACATCGCCGGCAAGGCAGCCGAAGGCACGCTTGCCGTGTCGGAGTTCGTCAACGGCATGGACCGGCCGCTGAACAAGACCTTCGAGGCTGCCTACAAGGCGCGCTACAAAGCCGAGCCTGACGCCTGGGCCGCGACCGGTTACTCGTCCATCCAGGTCGCGCTCGCAGCGCTCAGGGATGCCGGACCCAATCCCGACCGGCAGAAGGTGCGCGACGCCCTTATGAAGGTGCACGACGTGCCGGTCGTGGTCGGCTCGGGCAGCTGGAACCACAGCGATCGCCGCCCCAGGTACGGCAGCATCGTGCTCGTCGTCAAGGACGGCAAGTTCGTCCAGGCTGACAGGTGAGACGCCGTGCTGATCCAGCAACTTCTCAACGGCCTGGTCATGGGCAGCACGTACGCCGTGTTTGCACTCGGCTTCACCTTGCTGTTCGGGGTGAACCACATCATGAACATGGCCTACGGCTCCCTGTTCATGTGGGGCAGCTTTGCCGGCCTGTACGTCGCCACCGCCTTCCAGGCGCCCTTCATCGTGTCGATGCTGGTGGGCATGCTGGCCGGCGGCGTGCTGTCCATCGCGCTTGACCTGGTGGCATTCCGCCCCTTGCGGCGCCGGCATGCGCCCGACTTTTCCTACATCCTGGCCTCGATCGGCGCCAGCCTGGTACTGCTGGCGCTCGCGCAGAAGGTGTCCAACACGTCGGTGATGCAGTTCCCCGGCGGGACCTTCCCGATCGTCGTGTACGAGTTCCTGGGGCTGCAGATCCAGCTGCTGCAGATCATCATCGTCGGCGCCGGCGTTGTGATCGTTGCTGGCCTGGTGTACGCGCTGTACAAAACCGGCATGGGACGCAGGATTCGCTGCGTGGCCTATTCGGAGGGTACCGCACGGCTGCTGGGCATCAACGCCGAGTGGGTCAACGCACAGGTGTTCTTTATCTCCGGCGCCCTGGCGGGCCTTGCGGGCGTGCTGATCGGCGTGGCCTTCAACTCGGTCCACTTCATGATGGGCGAGCCGTTCCTGATGCGGGCCTTCGTCGTCATCATCCTCGGCGGCCTCGGCAGCATCCCAGGCGCCCTGGTGGGCGGGATCCTGATCGGTGTGGTCCAGTCGCTGGCCTATGCCTATATCTCGTCGGCCGCCGCTGACGGCATCGCCTTCGTGGTCCTGTTTCTCATCATCCTGATCCGCCCGACCGGCCTGTTCGGCCAGGCCAGCGCGGTCATGCGGGTGCAGCGTCTATGATTGACTACCTCCTCTCCTACCAGTCGGTCCTCGACCACATCCTGATCTACACCCTGCTGGCCATGAGCCAGGCGATCGCGCTGCGTGCCGGCACGTTCTCGATCGGATCGGCCGCGTTTGCCGCCATTGGGGCGTACACCACCGCCATCCTCATCACCCGCCTGGGCTGGTGGCCCCCGTTAGCGATGGCGAGCGGGGTCGCCCTGGCTGGCGGGATCAGTCTGCTGATGGCCTTCCCGCTGTCGCGGCTGCGCGGCGTGTTCCAGGCCGTGGCGACGCTGGCGCTGGTGCAAGTGGTTGTCACCGTCGCCATGAACTGGGACGACGTGACGCGCGGCGCGCTGGGCATCACCGGCATTCCCAAGGCCGCGACCACCGGCTGGCTGGTCCTGATCGTGGCCGTGGTGATGGCGTTGGTGCACACGCTGGGCCGCTTCAGCCTGGGGCGGGCCATGGACGTGATCCGGCAGGACGAGACGGTTGCCGTGTCGCTTGGCATCTCGGTGGCCTACCACCAGCGCCTGGCCATGACGCTCTCCGGCCTGCTGGCGGGAATGGCGGGCGCGCTCCTGGCCTGCAATTCGTACGCCGTCAATCCGGAAGAGTTCGGCTTCCACATGCTGGTGCAAGCGCTCGCCATGGCCGTGCTCGGCGGCCAGACCTCCCTGTGGGGGCCACTGGTCGGGTCCACCGTGCTGACGCTGCTGCCCGAGCTATTCCGGGTCTTCGAGGAATTCCGCAATGTGGCCCAGGGCGCGCTGCTGATGCTGATCATCATCTACCTGCCGCATGGCATCGCCGACACGCTGGCCGGACTCGCACATGACCGACGCGTGAAGCGCGAGGCAGCGCAGGGTGTGCGGACAGTTTCCCAACAAACGGGAGGACTAGACGCATGAGCTCCACCATGAACCCCATGCTCAGGCTCGACGAGGTCGCGCGCAGTTTCGGCGGTGTCCCGGCGCTGAGCGGACTGAGCCTGTCTGCCGCGCCCGGTACCATCACGGGCCTGATCGGACCCAACGGCGCCGGCAAATCGACGGTGGTGAACCTGGTGATGGGCCTGCTGCACCTCTCCTCCGGCCGGGTGCTGCTGGATGGCCAGGATGTCTCCACCATGGAGGCGCCCCAGCTGGCACGCGCCGGTGTGGCGCGGACCTTCCAGAACATCCGCCTGGTGCCGCAGGCGACGGTGCTCGACAACGTCCTGGCCGGATTCCACCGGCACCAGACCACCGGCTTCTGGGCCAACCTGCTGGGCCTGCGCGCGGCGCGCGCGGAGACGGCCGCGCACCGCGCCGAGGCCATGGCCCTGCTCGAACGCTTCGGCATGGCCGAACTTGAGGAGCACCGCGCTGGCAACCTCTCCTACGGGCACCAGCGACGCATCGAGATGATGCGAGCGCTGGCGATGAAGCCGCGCCTGCTGCTGCTGGACGAGCCCGTGGCCGGCATGAACGACGTCGAGGCGGCCAGCCTCGGCCGCATCTTCCACGAGGTGGCGGCCGAAGGCGTGGCGGTGCTGCTGATCAAGCACAACATGCGCTTCATGACGCAGGTCTGCTCCTACCTGTACGTGCTCGCGTCCGGGCGCCAGATCGCCGAGGGCCAGCCCGAGGCGGTCCTGCAGGACCCGGTCGTGATGCAAGCCTATCTGGGAACCTGAATGACGAGCCATCCACCTCCCATTGCCACGCCGGAAGCCGTTCTCGGCCTGGCCGGCACCGACGCCCTGTCGATCACGAACCTCGAAGTGCACTATCGCGGCATCACCGCGCTGCGTGGCGTGTCGCTCACGGTACGGCGCGGCGAGATCTTCACGCTGATCGGCCCCAACGGGGCCGGCAAATCCAGCTTGGTCAATGCGATCTGCGGCATCGTGCCCGGCTCCGGGTCGATCCGCTTCGACGGCAGCCCGCTCGATGCCCTGCCCGCGCACCGGCGCTCGCGCCTGGGCGTGATCCAGGTGCCCGAAGGGCGCCGCGTCATTGCGCCGCTGTCCGTGATGGACAACCTGCTGCTGGGCTGCGAAGCGGCCGGAGTGCGTGGCGGCGGCTTCGAGGCCGACCTGCAACGGGTCTTCGAGCTGTTCCCGATCCTGGCCGAACGCCGCAACCAGGCCTCCGGCACCATGTCCGGCGGGCAGCAGCAAATGCTCGCCATCGGCCGCGCGCTGATGGGACATCCGCGCGTGCTGCTGCTCGACGAGCCGAGCCTCGGCCTGGCACCCGTGATCGTCGCCGACGTGTTCCGCGCAGTGAAGCGGCTCAATGCCGAGGGCATGACGATCCTGCTGGTGGAACAGAACGCCCGCCTGGCGTTGGAGACCGCCCACCGGGCTGCGGTGCTGGAACAGGGCCGTATCGTCCGGCAGGGCATGGCGGCCGACCTGGCCAACGACCCCGTGATCGCGGACCACTACTTCGGCCAGGCGGCCGCTACCTGATGCGAAACGAATCATGAGAAAGATGACTGTCCTGCTTGATGGCCTGACGCATACCGAGGGTGCTCGCTGGTACCGCGGGCGCTTCTGGTTCAGTGACTTGTACACCTACCGCGTGTATTCCGTGAAAGAGGACGGGTCGGACCTGCGCACCGAACTCGAAGTGCCCGGGTGCCCGTCCGGGACCGGCTGGCTGCCGGATGGACGATTGCTGGCGGTGTCGATGCACGACCGCAAGCTGCTGCGCCGCGAGCATGACGGTACGGTCGTCAAGCACGCAGACCTGTCTCCCCACCTCGAGTTCGAACCGAATGACATGGTGGTGGACTGCAACGGCCGCGCCTGGGTGGGAAACCTGGGGTTCGACGTCATGAAGCTCGCCCCGCGCCGGCCCGCGCGGCTGGTGCGCGTGGATCCGGACGGCTCGGTGACCGCGGTGAGCGAACCGCTGCATTTCCCGAATGGCTCGGTCGTGGTGGACGGCGGCCGCACGCTGGTCGTCGCCGAGTCGTTTGGCAACCGCATGTCGGTTTTCGATATCCGGCCTGACGGGACCCTGTCCGGGCGCCGGGACTGGGCGCGCTTCGGCGCGGTGCCCGAGAACCCCGATCCGATCCAGGCTATGGCCGAGATCGTGGTGGCGCCCGATGGCATCGCGCAGGCGGACGCCGAAGGTGCGATCTGGGTTGCCGACTTTATCAGGACGCGCGCGATCCGCGTGCTTCCGGGCGGTGAGATCGTCGACGAGGTTTCGACCGGCGACCTCAACTGCTATGCCTGTGCCCTGGGCGGCGAGGACGGGCGCACGCTGTTCCTGTGCGCCACGCCGGCTGAGTTCAATCCGGAGATCCGCAGGAACCATCCGCTGAGCCAGGTGTTGTCAACCCGGGTGGACGTGCCCCTCGCTTGATGGCGTTGCATCGGCCGGCTCATGTAGGGATGCCTGGCACATCTGCCGATTCGAATGGAGCGATCGCACGATCGCTCCGAAGACAAGGAGTTCAATATGGGAAATGAAACGGCAACTGCCGCGGCCAACAAGTCCGACACCGGACTGGCCAGGGCACTGGCATGGATCGGCTCGGGACCGAAGCGCCTGCTCATTGGCGGGCGGTGGGTAGAGGCGGCATCCGGCAAGACCTTCGAGGTCATCAACCCGACCACGGAAGAACTGCTCTGCCATGTGGCCGAAGCCGACAGTGCCGACGTCGATGCGGCGGTGGCCGCGGCGCGCCACGCCTTCGACAAATCGCCCTGGGTCGGCATATCGCCGCACGCGCGCACCCGCGCGTTGCTGCGTATCGCCGATCAGATCGATCGGCACGCCGACGAGCTTGCCGCGATCGAGACCCTCGATAACGGCATGCCACTGTGGTTCAGCACAGCCGTTGCCACCACGGCGGCCGACATCTTCCGCTATTACGCCGGCTGGTGTACCAAGATCCTGGGCTCCACGATTCCGTCAGATGCTTCCGGATTCGTCTATACGCTGCGCGAGCCGCTCGGCGTGTGCGGCCAGATCATTCCATGGAACGTGCCGATCCTGATGGCGTCGATCAAGCTGGCAAACGCGCTGTGCTGTGGCAACACATTGATCCTCAAGCCAGCCGAACTGGCCTGCCTCACGTCCTTGCGGCTGGCCGAACTGATCCAGGAGACCGACCTGCCGCCGGGTGTCATCAACGTGCTGCCCGGCTTCGGCGCCAGCGCCGGCGCAGCGCTGGCGCTCCACCCGGATGTCGACAAGATCGCCTTCACTGGCTCCACTGCGATCGGCAAGCAGATCGTGCAGGCCTCCACCTCGAACCTGAAGAAAGTGACGCTGGAACTCGGCGGCAAATCGCCGAACGTGATCTTCGCCGACGCGGATCTCGACAAGGCCGTCCAGGCCGCGGTCAAGACCTTTTGTGGCAATTCCGGCCAGGTGTGTTCGGCGGGTACGCGGCTGTTCGTCCATGAAAGCGTGCATGACGAAGTTTCGGAACGCGTCACCCGCCTGGCCGCCACCTACACGGTGGGCGATCCGCTCGCGCCGGACACCAAGCTCGGCCCGCTGATCTCGGCCAGACAGCGCGACCGGGTGCTGTCCTATATCGAGGCCGGCCAGGCAGGCGGCGCCTCGCTGCGACTGGGCGGCTCCCAGTGGAGCAGCGGCGGCTATTTCGTCGCGCCGACCGTTTTCGATGGCGTGACCAACGGCATGCGCATCGCGCAGGAGGAAATCTTCGGGCCCGTCCTCTCCATCATTCCGTTCCGGGACGAAGACGACGCCGTGTTCAAGGGCAACGACACCACCTATGGCCTCTCCGCTGCCGTATGGACGCGCGATGTTGCGCGCGCGCACAAGGTGGCGCGCGCGCTCAAGGCCGGGCGTGTGTGGATCAACACCTATGGCGAGGCCGATCCCGCCATGCCGTTCGGCGGCTACAAGCAATCCGGCTGGGGGCGCGAATTCGGCCAGGAATCCATCGACGCCTATACCCAGGTCAAGGCCGTGATGCTGAGGATGTAAGCGGCACGGGCGCGGGGGCAAGCCCCCTGCCCTTCACAAGAATATTTCAGGAGATATTGCATGAGCAGCACGACATACGGCGTGCAGACGCCGGCGTTCGTCGGCGGCACCAAACGCCTCCTTATCGGCGGCGCATGGGTGCCAGCCGCTTCCGGCAAGACCTTTGACACGGTCAATCCCGCCACGGGCGAGGTCATTGCGTGCCTGGCGCAGGCGGATCGGGCCGACATCGACCGGGCGGTCGCCGCGGCGCGCCAGGCCTTCGAGGGCCCCTGGAGCCAGTGGTCGCACAGCGATCGCCAGCGCCTGCTGATCCGCATCCACGACGCGGTGGAGAAGCATTTCGACGAGCTGGCATTGATCGAGACGCTGGACATGGGCGCGCCGCTGGCACGCACGCGCGGCCTCAAGTCATTCCTGCTGCAGCTGATTCTGTTCTACGCGTCGCAGACAGCCGCTGGTGGTGTGCAGACTCCGCTCAACGCGCTGCCCGGCAAGTTCGCGACGCTCAAGATCAAGGCGCCAGTGGGCGTGGTCGCCGGCATTATTCCCTGGAACGGCCCGCTATTGAGCCAATGGTGGATTCTCGGCGCGACCCTGGCCACCGGCTGTACCGCGGTGCTCAAGCCGGCCGAGGATGCTTCGCTGACCGCGCTGCGCATGGCCGAACTGCTGCTGGACGCAGGCGTGCCACCCGGGGTTATCAACGTGGTGACCGGCTACGGCGGCGAAGCGGGCAGCGCCCTGGCGGAACACCCTGGCGTGGACCGCATCGCCTTCACCGGCTCGCCCGAGACCGGGCGCAAGATAGTCCAGGCGTCGGCCGGCAACTTCAAGCGGGTGTCGGTGGAACTCGGCGGCAAGTCGCCCGATATCGTGTTCGACGACGCCGACCTGGACAAGGCGGTGCCGGGCGTGGCCATGGGCGTGTTCACCAACACCGGCCAGATCTGCGCCGCCGGTACGCGCGTGCTGGTGCAGCGCCGGATCTACGACGAATTCATCGATCGGCTGAAGGCCTTCAGTGCCTCGCTCAAGATCGGCAACGGCCTCGATCCGCAAGTGCAGCTGGGGCCGATCGTCTCGCAGCGCCAGCTCGATCGCGTGATGCACTACGTCGACGTCGGCGGCCAGGAAGGCGCGGAGCTCGCCTGTGGCGGCCGGCGCCTGGGCGGTGAGCTGGCCGCAGGCTATTTCGTCGAGCCGACCGTGTTTACGGGCGTGCACAACGACATGACCATTGCACGCGAGGAGATCTTCGGCCCGGTCGCTTCGGTCATGCCATTCGACACGCCGGACCAGGCACTGCGCATCGCCAACGACACCAGCTATGGCCTGGCCGGGGGTGTCTGGACGCAGAACCTGTCCACCGCGCACAGGTTTGCGCAGGACATCCAGGCCGGAACCATCTGGGTCAACTGCTATGGCGTGCTGGATCCCCAGGTCGGTTTCGGCGGCTACAAGCTGAGTGGCTATGGCTGGAAGGGCGCCGCCGAACAGGTGGACAGCTACCTCTACCAGAAGGCCGTCTACATGAATCTTGGCTGAGGCCCCGGACCTGGGCGCCTGTCTGTCTGAATACCGTCTATACGGAGACATCTATGCGTGGTGTTGTATTCAAAGGTGATCGCAAGCTCGAAATCATGAACTTCCCCGACCCGACTCCGGGCCCGGGCGAGGTAGTGATCGAAATGAAGGCGTCGGGCATGTGCGGCAGCGACCTGCACTTCTACCGGCACAGTCCCGCCGAGGTGATCCGGTCCCTGGGGTTCAAGGACCTGTCGTCTCGCGGTATCGACGAGAACGCGCCAATCATCGGCGGCCATGAGCCGTGTGGCGTGGTCGCCGCGATTGGCCCGGGCGTGAACCCGAGTGCGTTCAAGGTCGGCGATCGCGTCATGGTGTTCCACTACGAAGGCTGCAGTTTCTGCGACTCCTGCCGCACGGGCTGGACCCAGTTGTGCGATCACGGTGCCACCGTGCACGGCGTGATCGCACACGGCGGCCATGCCGACTACATGAAGGTGCCGGTCTCGTCCCTGGTCCACCTGCCGGAAGAGGTGTCCTTCGCGGGTGGTGCGGCCATTTCCTGCGGCACGGGCACCGCTTACGGTGCGCTGCTACGGCTGGATATCAGCGCGCGCGACACCCTGGCGGTGTTCGGGCTGGGCCCCGTCGGCCTGTCTGCCGCCCAGCTCGCGGCCGCGATGGGCGTCGAGGTCATTGGGGTGGATATTTCGCCGGATCGCGTCAAGCAGGCCAAGGCGTTCGGGGTCGCCCATGCCATCGATGGGAGCCAGGTGGATGCCGTGGCGGAAATCCTCCGGCTCACCGGTGGCAAGGGCGTGAGCTGCGCAATGGACTGCGCGGGCAGTGAAGTGCCCAGGCAGCAGGCCGTGCGCTGCACCCGGACGTGGGGGAAGATCGCCCTGGTGGCGATCGGCGGGAATCTCAACGTCGACGCGATGAAGGACCTGATCGGCAAGCAACGGACCGTGATCGGCTCCTACACATTCTCGGAGGTAGGCATGAAGGAATGCGCCCACTTCATCGCCCGTCATGGCGTTGAAGTGGACAAGCTGTTCACCGACCACTGGCGGCTCGAACAAGCCGACGAGGCGTATCGTCGCTTCGACGCGCAGGCCGGGGGCAAGGGCGTATTCCTCTTCTGAGCGCGGTCCCCTCATTGATCCGGCCAATGCGCGCCATCACATGGCGCGCATCCCCCCTTGGTTTCCGCGTTCACACGGCGGTGTAGCCCCCATCCACGGGCAGGGTCACGCCGGTGACGAATGACGCGGCATCAGACAGCAACCACATGGCGGCCTGCGCCTGTTCAATCGGCTCGCTGGCGCGACCGAGCAGGTGCAGGCCGTTCACCCTTGCCTCGTGATCGGGCTTGGTCTTCAGGTAGTGCAGGTACATCGGCGTGCGTGTCGAGGAAGGCGCAATCGCATTGACGCGGATGTTTTGGAGGCCATAGTCGGCGGCGGCGGCTTTGGTCATGCCGGTGATCGCATGCTTGGACGCGGTGTATTCGGCCGCGCGGGCGGTGTAAATCAGTCCATGGATCGACGAGCAGTTGACGATGGCGCCGCCGCCGGTCTTGAGCATGGCCAGAATCTCGTGCTTCATGCAAAGGAACGTACCGATGACGTTGACGTCGTGGCAACGCCGGAAGTCCTCCTCGGTCAGCTCGGCCAGCAGCTTGCCGGCATTGGGCACACCGGCATTGTTGAATGCGCCATCCAGTCGGCCATAGCTTCGTACCGCCGCCTCGACCATGGCCATGACATCCGCCTCGGACGATATGTCCGTCTCGACGAACTGCGCCCGCAGGCCCGCATCGGTAAGTTCCTTCGCCAGAGCCTCACCGTTGGCACCCCGGTCCGCGATCGTCAGTAGCGCCCCGTTTGCGGCCAGCAGCCGCACTGCGGCCTCGCCGATGCCACTGGCGCCGCCAGTGACGATCATCGATTGTCCTTCGATACCTTTGATACCTGTAATACCCATCGGATTCTCCATGGATTCGCCCCGCAGCACTTCAGGCCTTGTCTGCCATATGACCAATAGTCTGTGGTATTGACCTGCTTCGCGATCGTGTTGGAAGCCAATGTCCCGTACCTTGGAAGAAGAAGGCAGTGGCGAGCCGCCGGAAGCTGGACCTGGAGCCGCTTCGGTGGCTGGCAGGCAATGAACGGCGGAAAGGTTGGTCTCCGTTCCGGGGGCTGAACTTCGACGCCCGGAACGGCTACGCGGGGATTGTTGCTTCGGAGGAGGGAAACAGTGGAAGACGAGCCTCGCGGCTAGCCGTTCCTGCGGATGGCCGCAGCCGCAATGCCGGCGGATGCCTTCAGCGCCTGGCTCGTGGGCCAGGCGCGCACTACCTGGCCGCTCAGAACGACCGCGGAAGCCCCAGCACGTGCTCCGCGACGAAGGAGTAGATCAGGTTGGTCGAGATCGGCGCCACCTGGTACAGGCGCGTCTCGCGGAACTTGCGCTCGACGTCGTATTCGCAGGCGAAGCCGAAGCCGCCGTGGTACTGCAGGCAGGCGTTGCCGGCCTCCCAGCTGGCCTTGGCGGCCAGGTACTTGGCCATGTTGGCCTGGGTGCCCATGGGCTCGTGCTTGTCGAACAGTTCACAGGCCTTCCAGCGCATGAGGTTCGCGGCCTCGATCTCGATGAACGACTCGGCAATCGGGAACTGCACGCCCTGGTTCTGGCCGATGGGGCGGCCGAAGACCTCGCGTTCCTTGACATACTTGGTCACGCGGTCTATGAACCAGTAGCCGTCGCCAATGCACTCGGCCGCGATCAGCGTGCGCTCGGCATTCAGGCCATCGAGGATGTACTTGAAGCCCTTGCCCTCTTCACCGATCAGGTTTTCCTCCGGAATCTCCAGGTCTTCGAAGAACAGCTCATTGGTCTCGTGATTGACCATGTTGGGGATGGGCCGCACAGTCAGGCCCTTCTTCTTGGCCTCGTGCAGGTCCACCATAAAGATCGACATTCCTTCGCTCTTCTTCGTCACATCGGCCAGCGGCGTGGTGCGCGCCAGCAGGATCATGAAGTCGCTGTGCTGGACGCGGCTGATCCACACCTTCTGGCCGTTGACCACGTAGCGTCCGTCCTTCTTGACGGCGGAGGTCTTGATCTTGGTGGTGTCGGTGCCCGTGGTGGGCTCGGTCACGCCCATCGACTGCAGGCGCCATTCGCCCGAGGCGATCTTCGGCAGGTACTTTTCCTTCTGCGCCTTCGAGCCGTGCCGAAGCAGCGTTCCCATGTTGTACATCTGGCCGTGGCAGGCGCCGGAGTTGCCGCCGCAGCGGTTGATCTCTTCCATGATGACCGACGCTTCGGTCAGGCCCAGGCCGGAGCCGCCGTACTCTTGCGGAATCAGCGCTGCCAGCCAGCCGGCATCGGTAAGCGCGTTGACGAACGCCTCGGGATAGGCGCGCTGCTCGTCCACCTTGCGGAAATACTCGTCGGGAAACTCGGCGCAAAGCGAGCGCACGGCATCGCGGATGTCTTGGAAGTTGTTGGATTGAGTCTGTTCGATCATGGCGAGTCTTTGGCGGTCAACGTCGTTGCTCTTGCCGGGAACACCTCGGGCCATCCCAGCGTGATGCGGCAATAGTCGCGGCTATCCGCCGTTCGGACAATCAGCCTTTGCCAAAGCGCGCCTTCAGGCGCGCTTAAGCCCGCTTTAGCCCGCGTTTTCGCAATCGCCAAAGTCGACCATTGGCATTGTCAAATAGCGCAAAACCCGCTTTGACGACATGCTGTGCGCAATTTCCTGACGATCACATAGGAACAAGGACATGGCAGTCTGCTACCACCATCTCAAGCAACGTCCGTTCGCCCCCGTCCGCCAGACCTACACCGAGCGCGACACCATGCTGTATGCACTCAGCCTTGGACTGGGCAGCGATCCGCTGGACGAGGCAGCCCTGCCCTTTGTGTTCGAAGGCGCCCTCGGCGGGCTGCGCACGCTGCCGTCGCAGGCGGTGGTGCTCGGTTATCCCGGCTTCTGGGCGCGCGAGGCCGACACCGGCATCGACTGGGTCAGGCTGCTGCATGGTGAACAGCGCATGCGCCTTCACCGTCCGCTGCCGGCCAACGCAGACATCGTCGGCCATAACCGCATCACGCACCTGACCGACAAGGGCGAAGGCAAAGGCGCCATCATGGTCACCGAACGCCGCCTGGAAACGGCCGCGGGCGAACTGCTGGCGACGGTGCAGCAGGTCAGCTTCCTGCGCGGCGACGGTGGCTACAGCCAGCTCGGCGGCGGCCAGCCCAGCGACGAGCCGCTGCCGGCGCTGCGCCCGACGCCGGAAGACCGCGCGCCGGATTTCACCGACACGCAGGCGATCCGCCCCGAGGCCGCGCTGCTGTATCGCCTGATGGGCGACTTCAACCCGCTGCACGCCGACCCGGCGGTGGCCAGGGCCGCTGGCTTCGAGCGCACGATCCTGCACGGCCTCGCCAGCTACGGCCTGGTGGCGCATGCGCTGGTGCGCCAGTGCGCACAGGGCGATCCCACCCGCCTGCACGCGCTCGATATCCGCTTCACCGCGCCGGTGTTCCCTGGCGAGACCCTAGTCACCGAGATCTGGCGCATGCCGGAGAACCCCAACCACTACCAGGTGCGCGCCCGCGTGGCCGAGCGCGACAAGGTCGTGCTCAGCCACGGCTGGGCCGAGATCGCCTGATCCGCGCCGCCCTATGCATCCCTCTATGCATCCCGCTACCGTGGACAACAACAACCTGCCCGCCGCGCTGCAGGCACTGCTGCAACCCGGCGACCATATCTGGTGGGGCCAGGCCACCGCCGAGCCGCTGACGCTGACGCGCGCGCTGGTCGAGCACCGCCACGCGCTGGCGCAGGGCGGCCGGCTCAGCGTCTTTGTCGGCATCGGCCAGTCCGACACGCTGCAGCCGGCCCAGGCCGACGTGATCGATTTCTTCGGCTATGCCGCCAGCGGCCCGCACCGCGTGCTGGCCAAGGCCGGCGTGCTGGACATCGTGCCCAGCCACTATTCGCACCTGCCCGGGCTGATCCGGGAAGGCGCGCTGCGTGCCGACGTGGTACTGGTGCAGGTGTCGCCGCCCGACGAGGAAGGCCGCTACAGCATGGGGCTGGTGCATGAGTACATTCCCGCCGCGCTGGACCAAGCCCGCGTGATCATCGCCGAGGTGAACCCGGAGGTGCCGTGGACCTATGGCAGCCGCCATCTGACCGTGGACGAGATCGACCTGCTGGTCGATGCCGCGCATGCGCCGATCAGCCTGGAGCGCAGCGCCCCCGGCCCGGCGGAACTGGCGATCGCCGGCCACATCGCCGGCTGGGTCGAGGATGGCGCGACCCTGCAGATGGGCATCGGCAACCTGCCCGAGGCCGTGGTGGCGGCGCTGCACGACCGCCGCGACCTGGGCCTGCACAGCGGCGCGGTCGGTGACGGCATTGCGGCGCTGGCCGAAGCCGGCGTGCTGACCAATGCGCGCAAGAGCATCGATACGGGCGTTGGCATCGGCGGCATCCTGATGGGCAGCGAGCGCCTGCGGCGCTGGACGCACCGGAATCCGCAGCTGCAACTGCGCGAGACCAGCTATACCCATCACCCCGAGGTGCTCGCCAGCATCGACAAGCTGACCGCCATCAACTCCGCCATCGAGGTCGACCTGACCGGCCAGGTGAACGCCGAAGTCGCCGCCGGCGTCTATGTCGGCGCCGTCGGCGGTGCCGTGGACTTCCTGCGCGGCGCGGCACGCAGCCGCGGCGGCCTGCCCATCGTGGCCCTGCCGGCGACTGCCAAGGGCGCAAGCCGCATCGTCGCGCAGCTGTCCGGCCCGGTGAGCACGCCCCGCTCGGACGCGGGCCTGATCGTCACCGAGCACGGCGTGGCCGACTTGCGCGGGCAGACGCTGTCGCAGCGCGTGCGCCGCATGCTGGACATCGCCGCCCCCGAACACCGCGAGGACCTGGAGCGCCAGGCCCACGCCCTGCTGCGCCAGTGCGGCGCCGCTTTCGTGGCCGGTGCGGGCACCGCCTGACCGACTGCCTTCTTCATCTACCCAAGAGAGATTTCCAAGGAGACTTCCATGCGCCGAGCCGCTATCGTCACCCCCCTGCGTACCCCCGTCGGGACCTTCGGCGGCAGCCTGCGCCCCGTGTCCGTCGAGGAACTGGCCGCCACCACCGTGCGTGCCGTCGTGGAACGCAGCGGCATCGACCCCACGCGTATCGACGACGTAGTGTTTGCCCAGTCCTACGCCAGCAGCGAAGTGCCGTGCGTGGGCCGCTGGGCCGCGCTGCAGGCCGGCCTGCCGGTAGAGGTGCCAGGCATGCAGCTGGACCGCCGTTGCGGCGGCGGCCTGCAGGCCATCGTCACGGCCTCGATGATGGTGCAGAGCGGTGCCGCCGACGTGGTGATCGCTGGAGGCGTCGAGAGCATGAGCAATATCGAGTACTACACCACCGACATGCGCTGGGGCTCGCGCTCGGGCAACGTGAAGTTCTACGACCGCCTCGACCGCGGCCGCGAGCGCTCGCAGCCCGTCGAGCGCTTCGGCAAGATCTCCGGGATGATCGAGACCGCCGAGAACCTGGCCCGCGACTACGGTATTACCCGCGAGCAGGCCGATGCCTTCTCCGTGCGCAGCCACGAACGCGCTGCGGCCGCATGGGAATCCGGCCGCTTCGATGCCGAAATCGTTCCGGTGCAGGTGCCGCAGCGCAAGGGCGATCCGGTGACGTTCGCGCGCGACGAAGGCTTCCGTCCCGGCACCACGATGGAAAGCCTGGGCAAGCTGCGCGCGCTGATGCCGAACGGTACCGTCACCGCCGGCAACGCCAGCCAGCAGAACGATGCCTCGGCCGCCTGCCTGATCGTGGCCGAGGACAAGCTGGCCGAACTGGGCCTGACCCCGATGGCGTCGCTGGTCGGCTGGGCCGCGGCAGGCTGCGAGCCGTCCCACATGGGCATCGGACCGGTGCCCGCGGTGAAGAAGCTGCTCAAGCGCCTGAACCTGACGCTCGACCAGATGGACCTGGTGGAGCTGAACGAAGCCTTTGCCTGCCAGGTGCTGGCCGTGCTCAAGGGCTGGGACTGGAACGACCAGGATGCGATCGAGCAAAAGCTCAATGTGAACGGCTCGGGCATCTCGCTAGGTCACCCGATCGGCGCAACCGGCGTGCGCATCCTCGCCACGCTGCTGCACGAACTGCAGCGCCGCGGCGGCCGCTATGGGCTGGAAACCATGTGCATCGGCGGCGGCCAGGGTATCGCTGCGGTGTTCGAGCGCTACTGAGCCACCGCATTAATCCTGGCCAGGGCACGGCCCTGTTCTCGGCGTGACGAAGACGGCCGGTCTGTGCCTGCCGTCCCGCCATCTAGGAAAACCTGAAATGATCCGCGATAACGACATCCTCGAAGCCCTGCTCGACAGCGTGCGCCGCTTTGTGCGCGAACGCCTGGTGCCCGCCGAGGCACTGGTCGCCGAGACCGATGAAATCCCGCAGGACATCGTGCAGGACATGCGCGACATGGGCCTGTTCGGCATGACCATCCCCGAGCGCTTCGGCGGCCTGGAACTGACCATGGAAGAGGAAGTGCGCGTGGTCATGGAGCTGTGCCAGACCTCGCCGGCGTTCCGCTCGCTGCTGGGCACCACTGTGGGCATCGGCTCGCAGGGCATCCTCATGGACGGCACGCCCGAACAGCAGGCCGCCTGGCTGCCGCGCCTGGCCACCGGCGAGGTCCTGGCCTCGTTTGCGCTGACCGAACCGGATGCCGGCTCGGACGCCGGCTCGCTGCGCACTACCGCAATCCAGGATGGCGACCACTATGTGGTCAACGGCACCAAGCGTTTTATCACCAACGCGCCGCAAGCCGGCATGTTCACGCTGATGGCGCGTACCAATCCCGATATCAAGGGATCGGCCGGGGTTTCGGCATTCATCGTCGATGCTAAGACGCCGGGCATCAGCTTCGGCAAGCGCGACGTGAAGATGGGCCAGAAAGGCGCGCATACCTGCGACGTCGTCTTCGAGAACGTGCGCGTGCCAGCCGCCAACCTGATCGGCCTGAAGGAAGGCCAGGGCTTCAAGACCGCGATGAAGGTGCTGGACAAGGGGCGCCTGCACATCGCCGCCGTCAGCGTCGGCGTGGCCAGGCGCGTGCTGCGCGACGCCCTGAACTATGCGCTGGAGCGCACGCAGTTCGGCCAGCCCATCTGCGAATTCCAGCTGATCCAGGCCATGCTGGCCGACAGCCAGGCCGAACTCTATGCGGCCGAATGCATGGTGATCGACGCCGCTCGCCGTCGCGACGAGGGCCGGAACGTTTCCACCGAAGCCTCGTGCTGCAAGATGTTCGCCACTGAGATGGTGGGCCGCGTGGCGGATCGCGCAGTACAGATCCTCGGTGGTTCCGGATACATCGCCGAATACGGCATCGAGCGATTCTACCGCGACGTGCGCCTGTTCCGCCTTTATGAGGGGACCACGCAGATCCAGCAGGTCATCATTGCCCGCAACATGATCCGCGAGGCCCGCGACGCCTGAAGGTCGCCCGTGGCCGGCCCGGAGCAACGGGATTGCACCTCACTTTCGACGCAAATACACTGGCGTCGTTCTGCTTGCGCCCCGCCCTGCGGAACCGCTTTCCACCCGCACAAGGATTTCCGTCAGATGCCACCGGACCGAGAACCCGCACAACGGATCAGCGACATCCCGCGCCACTGGGCCATCCAGGCACCCGGGCATGTGGCGGTCTTCGAGGATGGCCGCACCACCACTTTCTCGCAGCTGTGGGCGGGTATCGAGGACGCGCAGCGCTATCTGCAGGCGCAGGGCGTCGGCACCGGCGACCGGGTGCTGATCACGGCCGAGAACTGCCTGGCGGTGATCACGCTGGTGTTCGCCTTGTCGGAACTGGGGGCGTGGCCGGTCGTCGTCAATGCCCGCCTGACAGAACGGGAAATCGAGGTGATCCGGGCGCACTGCCAGCCACGCCTGATGTTGTTCACCCACGCTGCGTCGCCGGATGCGCTACGGCACGGCGTGCGCTATCGGGCCCGGGAGATTGCCCCGGCCGGTCTGGGCCCGCTGATGGCGAGCGCTATCGACGAAACCAGCGAGCGCGAGCTTGAAGCGCTCGCGCGCGACGTCGCCGCGCTGATCTATACATCCGGCACGACCGGGCAGCCCAAGGGCGCGATGGTCACGCACCGGGGCCTGCTGCACTTTGCGCGCGTCACGGTCGATTCCCGCCGCATGCAGGCCGACGACTGCGCCTACGCGGTCATGCCCATGTCGCATGTCTTCGGGCTGGGGACGCTACTGCTCTCGACGCTATACGCCGGCGCCAGCCTGTACCTGTGCGCGCGCTTCAATGCGGAGGATGTCACCGCGGCAATCCGGCAGGGTGCCATCACGCTGCTGCAGGGCGTACCGATGATGTTCAGCCGTATCGTCGCGCACGTGCGTGCGAGCGGCTTGCCGCTGCTGCCGTCGCCGCGGCTGCGCTATCTCTACACAGGCGGCGGGCCGCTCGATTCGACGCTCAAGCAGGAGGTCGAGACGATGTTCGGCCAGCCGCTGCACCATGGCTACGGGATGACCGAGTATGCGGGTTCGCTGTTTGTGACACGCATGGACCGGCCGCGCACCGATTGCTCGGCGGGCGAGATCGTCGAAGGCGCGGAGCTGCAGGTGGTCGGGCCGGACGGCAAGCCGGCGCCGGAGGGCGAAGCGGGCGAGCTATGGGTAAGAGGTCCCGGTGTCATGCGCGGCTACTATCATGCCCCGGACCTGACCGCCGAGGCCTTGCGCCCCGGCGGCTGGCTCAACACCGGCGATATCGGCCGCCTGGATCCCGACGGCGCGTTGTTCATCGTCGGCCGCACCCGGGAGCTGATCATCCGCTCCGGCTTCAACGTCTATCCGAATGAAGTCGAATCGGTCCTCAACACGCATCCGTCCGTACGCCTGTCGGCCGTGGTCGGGCAGCCCGCCGCGGACGGCAACGAGGAAGTGATCGCCTTTGTCGAAATCAAGGATGGAGAGAAGTTCGATGCGGAGGCGCTGCACGCGTACCTGATCGATCGCCTGTCGCCATACAAGCGCCCGGGGAAGATCCTGCGCGTGGCCGCGATTCCGGCGACGGCCAGCGGAAAGCTGCTCAAGCACCAGCTCCGGCAGACGCTCGTCGCGCAGAAGTAGCGGAATCAGGCGCTCGCGGGCGCCTTCAGTCCTGGCGCCCGAGGCCATCCTCGACCAGCAGATCCACCAGCTTGCGCGCAAACAGCGGCAATGCGCCGAGATCCGCAACGCAAATCTGCAGCTTGCGCTCGGCCCATTCATCGTTGAGCTGGACGATCCGCAGCGCCATCGTATTCGCATGGCGGCGGGCGGTGGTTTCCGGCAGCACGCCGACACCGACATTCGCCTCGATCATCCGGCAGGCGGTCTCGAAGTTGCTGACCTGGACGCGCCAGCGCAGCTCACGCTGCAAGTCCGCCGCGGCCCGCTTGAGGAAATTGTGGATCGCACTTTCTTCCGGCAAGCCGATGAAGTCGTAGTCCAGCGTATCGACGAAATCCACGCTGTTGCGCTCGGCCAGCGGATGGCTCAGTGCAGTGGCAAGGACCAGGCGGTCATTCCGGTAGGGCATGACTTCGAGCCCCTCGGTGCGCACGTTGCCGGCGACGATCCCGATGTCCACGATCCCGTCCTGCACCGCGCGCACGATATCCGGGCTCAGCCTTTCGTGCATGTCGATGGTCACGTCGGGGTGGTTCACCAGATAGGTGCGCAGCACGGCTGGCAGGAACTCGCTCATCGCCGTGGTGTTGGCAAAGACGCGCACATGGCCTTTCACGCCTGCCGCATACTCCTGGAGATCGCCGCTCAACTGCTCCAGCTGGCGGAGTACGCGGCGCGCGTGGGCAAGCAACGTCTCCCCCGCCCCGGTTACCTTCACGCCCTGGCTGCTGCGGCTCAGCAGCTTGACGCCGACGTGTTCCTCCAGGTTCTTGATGCGGGTGCTGGCCGCCGCCAGGGACAGATGCGAGCGTTGCGCACCGCCGGTCAGGCTCTGGGCCTCCGCAATATGCGTGAATAATTTCAGATCGACCAGATCAAAGCGCATCACATTCATCCCAAACGTCGTACCGGATTATCTCCCACAGCAGCGCGCAGTACACCTGAGCGGTGCGATTTCCGGACCCGCTGGGCGTGAATTTCCACCCTCCTCCAGGCCTGACCGTGTTCCAGTCCGGTCGCACGGGCGTAGCCCCACAAACGTTAGGTAGATTTTGCGCGCCCGATGAAGTAACTTCCATGGGGAATATCCCCACAACCCGGCTCAGGCCCTCATAAGTCATGACAAAACGCCAGGCCAACGCCACCACTGTTGACACCCGCGAGAAGCTGATGCGCCTCGCGGCCCGCGCCTTTGGCACGCAAGGCTATGCCGCCACGACCATGCGCGGGATTGCCGACCAGGCTGGCATCGAAGCGGCCAGCATCTACTACCACTTCTCCTCGAAGGAAGAGCTGCTGGACGCGGTGATGGAACACGGCGCCCAAAGCATCGTTGCGCACACGCAGGCGCGCATCGCGGCGCTCCCGCCAGGCGCCGATGCCGAGCAGCGCTTTCGTGCCGGCCTGCTCGGGCTCTTCAGCGCGATGATCAAATACGGCGACTACACCCTGGCGCATGGGCGCCAGCTGGCCGAGTTGCCGGACAAGGTGCGCGAGCGCCATCTCAAGCGACGGGCCCAGCATCAGGCGTTCTGGAGCGGCATGCTGGAAGACCTGCGCACCGAAGGGCACCTGCGCGAGGACGTCGACATCGCCCTGTGCCGCGTGTTCGTCCTGAGCACGATTACTTCCGTGCAGACCTGGTTCAACCCGAAGAAAGGTTCGCCCGAAAAGGTGATCGACGAACTATGCGCGATCCTGTTTGAAGGCGTCCGGCCCAAGCAGGTGCGCAAGCCGGCGCGGCGGGCGCAGGCCGTGGCTTCGTGAGCCAATACGGCAGCAGCACCTCCCGATCGCGGACCAGGTTCCCCCTCTCGGGCACGCGGGAGAGGGGGAGAAAGCCCCCAGCTTGCAGGCATGGTTATCCTGCCTTCGCCTGAGACAGCGCCACCAGCTTCTTCCAGCGCTCAAGTTCGGCCGGCGCATTGGCGCGGGCTTTCGCAGCGTCCTGGATGTCGACCTCCAGCCCCTGGCTGATGCAGAACGCCTTGAAGGCCGGCGCCGCGGCGGCTTTAGTCATGGCGTCGGACAACTGCGTGACGATTGCCTGCGGCGTGCCGCGGCGGGCAAATGCCCAGATCGGAGTGACCAGTTCATAGCCCTTGAGGCCGGCCTCGTCCAGGGTGGGCGCGTCGGGAAAATAGCTCGACCGCTGCTTGCCGGTCACGGCCAGCACCCGCAAGCGCCCTGCCTTCACCAGCGGCAACGACGTGGCCACGCCGCCGAAGCCGGCATCCAGCTGTCCGCCGGCCACATCGATTGCGACCTGCGCCGGCGCCTTGTAGGCAACGTGGTTCATCCGGATCCCGGCCATATTGCTCATCAGCTCCGCCGCCATCTGCGGCGTGGTGCCATTGCCGGGGGAGCCATAGGACAGCCCGTCCGGCTTGCGTTTCGCGGCGGCAATGAGGTCCCGCACCGTGTGCAACGGCGAGTTCGCCGCAGTGACCAGCACCATCGCCGAGGTCGCCAGGCGGGCGACCGGCTCGAAGTCGCCGACCGCGTCATACGGCGTCCTCTCCACGAACTGGTTCGAGTAGTGCGCCGCGTAGTTGAACAGGATCGTATAGCCGTCGGCGGGCGCCTTTGCCACCAGATCGGTGCCGATGATCCCGCTGGCGCCCATGCGGTTCTCGACGACGAACGACCCGCCCATCGTCTTCGCCAACTCCGCGCTCATGTAGCGCGCAACGACGTCTGTACCCGAGCCCGGGCTCAGCGGCACGATAAAGCGGACCGGGCGGGACGGGTAGGCCTGCGCAAGTGCCGACAGCGGTAGCGTTGCCAGCGCGGGTAGCAACTGCAGGCAAGTACGGCGTGAAATCATTGCGTTATCTCCTGTTGGTTCAGCCGGCGGGGCAATGGTCAGACGATCCCCGTTTCGCGCAATGCCTGGATCTCTTTCTGGCTGAGCTTGAGCAGCCCTCGGTAGATCTCCTCGTTGGCACCGCCCAGCTCCATCGCCGGCCGGTCGAACTGCGAAGGCGTCGCCGAGAACCGGATCGGCAGGCCCATGCCCACCGCATCCACCGGGCCGAACTCGGGGTGGGCCAGGTTCATCAGCGCGCCGCTGTCATGCAGCCGCTGGTCGTGCAGCACCTCGTTGGGCTTGCGCACCGGCGCGCAGGGCACGCCGCGGTTGTCCAGCAGTTCGCGCACCACCTCGGCCGAGCTGCGCTGCTTCGTCCAGCCCGCGATTACCTCGTTGAGTGCCGAGGCATTGCGCATGCGCGGCCCGCGGCCGCTGAAACGGGGGTCCTCGAGCAGCTCGGGCTGCCCGATCGATTCCAGCAGCCCGCGCATCCAGTCCGGCTGGAACGCGACAATCGCCACGTGCCCGTCCATCGTCGGGTAGACCCCGAACGGCGCGAGCCGGTCATGGTAGTTGCCAGTGCGCGAGGGATAGCCTTCCCGTCCCATGACGTCAAAGTGCTCTTCAGCCACCCACGATGCCAGGCAATCCAGCATCGATACCTGCACACGCTGGCCCTCGCCGGTGCGGCCTCGATGGATCAACGCGGCCAGGATGCCATTGACGACATACATCGGCGCGACCAGGTCCGCGATCGGCAGGCCGCAGCGCGTCGGCGGGCCATCGGCGTAGCCAGTGACCTCCATCAGGCCGCTGAGCGCCTGGACGATGATGTCCATGCCCTTGAGCCCCGGGAACGCACTTGGCTCGCCCATCGCCTTGATCGACGCATAGACGATGCGCGGGTTACGCTCCCTGACCTGCTTGTAGTCGATGCCGAGCTTGGCCGTGGTGCCCTCGCTGAAGTTCTCGAGCACCACGTCGCATTCCTCGGCCAGCCGCATGAACAGCTCGCGGCCCTGCTCCGATTTCAGGTCCAGCGTGATGCTCTTCTTGTTGCGGGCGCGGTTCAGCACCGTCAGCGATACCTCGCCGTCTTCACGCTGGCCAAAGTGGATGCCGTGGCTGCCCACGAACGGCGGGTTGGTCCGTGCGATGTCCCCACCACCGGGCGCTTCCACGCGGATCACCTCCGCGCCCATGCCGCCAAGCAGCAGCGAGCCATACGGTCCGGCAAGCGCCACGGTCAGGTCCAGTACGCGGATGCCTTCAAGTGGCCGCGATTGATTTGCGTGCACTGCTGTCTCCTTTCTTGTCGGCCCGGCGTCATCCGGCCGGGCCCTTTCCACTTCCATTGCCTTACAACTGTTAGTTCCACGAGGGCATCATGCTTTCCCGGCCTTTGGCCGGGAAAGGTCCCCGTAACCCTTATTCGATGCTAGTGGAACCTGGCGGTTGCGCTCAAGTAGTCACTGGCGAATCACCAGTTCGCATTGTGCGAATTGCTCGCGGTGCGGATCGTGCTGACAGGCGATGCCGGGCCTGCGCATGGACTGGTTGCCTCGTCTGATGAAACGACGGTTGATGGAATCGATCCTGATCGCCGGCCCTTCGCAGGTCAATCAAGGCTCACAAGACGTTCCGTGCATCAAAATCGTCTGGTCGGATCGCTACTGGAAACCGCCTCTCGGTCGCCCGGTTCAGGCGACCGAGAGCCGCCGTTCGGAAGAGCGGCGGATCGCAAGCCGCCTGGCCGCATCCATCGACAAGCCGAAGCGATCGTAGAAAGCGCAGTCGAGGTCACTGGTGGCGGGCCAGCCGGCGAAGCGCCCCAGCGCGGACACCGCAACATCGCCCGCCATCGCTTCGAACAGCACCCGCATCAGCCGTTGCGTGCGGCAAAGATCGGTCAGGGCCGTCCCCTGCGCGAACAGCGTGCGGCGCACCTGCGCAGTCGACAGATTCAGCCGCTCAGCGATAAAGGCGGCGCTCCACGCGTACTGTGGCTGCAGGAAAACACGTTTGCAGATACGGTGATGCAGGGAAGCGTGCAGCGCCGCCGGCACCATGTCATGGATCGCCAGGATACAGGCGGATGGCCGCACGCTGCTGCCGTCCAGGTGCAGGTCGATAGCGTCGAACGGCTCGATGGTCACCTGCTGCCCGGGCAGCAGCAGGCGTTCATATCCGCGCCGCCTGATCACCAGCCTGCCGTGCGTGACGGCGACAGCCAGCGGGAAGGCCAGCAACAGCCGGTGCAGGCTGACGTGCATGTGGGACTGCAGATGAACACGCATGGTGGGTCGAAAAGCGGTCAGGGACTGAATATCATCGCCGCCGGGCCGGTTTCCCGCCTATGCAATTTCCGAATGCCCCGTTTGCCGTCACGACATGGCGCCGCTATTCGTCGGTACTGGCAACTGCGTCGAGCAATGCGCGCGTCTTCGCGGGCGTCAGCGCATAGATCCTGGACACGATTGAAGTGAATGTGGGCAAGACCCTCCGCAGTGACGTGCCGCGAAGGTAAGGCGCAAACTCAGGCCGTGGTTGTACGCGGGAACACCGGACCGCGCTTCTCGCGGAATGAGGCCACGCCTTCCTTGACCTCGGGACCGCCGAAGCCAAACATCTCCAGCGCCAGCGAGGCGTCGAAGGTCGGGCCTGCCTGGCGCAGCCAGTTGTTCAGCGCATACTTGGTCCAGCGGATCGCCGATGGCGCGCCATAGGCAAGACGGGTGGCGATCGAGACCGCCGTGTCCTGCAGGTCCGCCTCGTCTACGGCCAGCGACACCAGGCCCATCTGCTCCGCCTTCTCGCCGCTCACCGGCTCGCACAGTAGCAGGTGGTACTTGGCCTTGGCCATGCCGCACAGCAACGGCCAGACGATCGCGGCGTGGTCACCGGCGGCAACGCCCAGGCGAGTATGGCCATCGACCAGCCGCGCAGTGCGGGCCGCCACCGAAATATCCGCCAGCAGCGCCGCGACCAGCCCCGCACCGACCGCGGAGCCGTGGATCGCCGAAACGATCGGCTTGGAGCAATTGATGATGTTGTAGACCAGGTCCTTCGATTCGCGCCAGACGCGGGCGCGCGCATCGAAGGAATCGATCATTTCCTCCACCATCTCGAAGTCGCCGCCGGCCGAGAACGCTTTGCCCGCGCCGCACAGCACCACGGCGCTCACGGTCGGGTCGGCGTCGATGTCGCGCCAGACGCGGGCGATCTCGTCGTGGCCCCGGGCATCCAGCGCGTTCAGGCGCTCGGGACGGTTCAGCGTGATGCGCAGGACGCCATCGCTCAGGCGGTCGAACGCCAGGCTCGAATAGTTCTCATAGGCCGCACCCGCGGCAGCGTTGCTCTTCGACATGGAATCTCCTGAATAAAAGTGCGGGGGCGTGTGCAGCGAACAAGGAAATACACACGCCCCCGTCAATCGATGCGGCGTCAATACGCCATCAATGCGCTGCGGCGGCGCGAATCTCATCCAGCGCCGGCGGATTGTCCAGCGCGGACAGGTCGCCGGCAGGCACGCCGGTGTAGACGCTGCGGATGACGCGCCGCATGATCTTCGAGCTGCGCGTCTTCGGCAGCTGCGCCACTAAGTGGACCACGGACGGGCGGAACGGACGGCCCAGGCGGCCATCGACATGCTTGCTGACAGCGGACGCCAGCGCTTCCTGCGACAGCGCCATGGCGGCGGATGGCACCAGGAAGACCACCAGTTTCTGTCCCTTGACCGGATCCTCGACGCCAATCGCGGCGGCCTCGGCGATCTCCGGCAGTTCCAGCAGCACGTCCTCGATCTCCGCGGGCCCGAGCCGCTTGCCCGCCAGCTTGATGGTGTCGTCGGAGCGCCCCATCATGAACCAGGTACCGTCGTCGCGGCGCAGCGCCAGGTCGCCGTGCACCCAGATGCCCGGCACCGTGCGCCAGTACGCGTCCAGGTAGCGCTCGTCGTCCTGCCAGAACGACTGCGTCATGCCGACAAAGGGCCGTCGGATCGCCAGTTCCCCCACGGTATTGGTCAGCGACCTGCCATCCGCGTCGACAACGTCGGCAGCCACAGACGGCGAGGCGGTGTTGAACCCGGCCGGGCTGATCGGCTTCACGATCACGCTGGACAGCAGCGCGCCCGAAACCTCGGTGCCGCCGGTGTAGTTGATGACGGGACTGCGGCCACTGCCGAACGCCTTCTGGAACCACAGGAAGTGCTCGGGATCGATGCCCTCCCCTGCCGTGATCAGCAACCTGACCGTCGACACATCGCCTTGCGTGGCGATGGCCTCGTTGGCGGCCAGGCCCCGGATCAGCGTGGGCGCGGAGCCGAAGTGCGTCACCCCGTAGCGTTCGATGATCCGCGACATGCGCGACCAGTCCGGGAAATCGGGGGCACCGTCGTAGCAAACCAGCGTCGCGCCGCGCAGCAGCGCGCACGACATCACCAGCGTGCCGGCCACCCAACCCATGTCCGCGGGCCAGCAGAACACATCCTTCGGACTGACATTGAAATGGATGGCCGAATCGTGTGCGATCTTCATCGGGAAGCTGCCGTGGGTATGCACGGTGCCCTTGGGCTTCCCGGTGGTGCCGGAGGTATAGATGATCATGAAGGGATCGTTCGGCGACATCCGTGCCGGCGCTGCGTCAGGCTGCGCACCGGCCACCTGTTGCCAGTCGAGCACCTTGTCGCCGAAGGCGATGGCCTCGCCCGCATGCTTCCAGATCGTGGTGCCGATCTCCGGCAGGCGCGACATGGCCTCGTCGACCAGGCTGCGCGTATCGACCCGCTTGCCCCGGCGCGAGAATCCGGTGGTGGCCACCAGTGCGCTGGCCGAGCACGACGACAGGCGCGACACGATCGCATCGACGCCGAAGCCGCTGAACAACGGCACCGTCACCGCGCCGATCCAGGCGATGGCCAGCGAGGTCACCGTTGCCTCGACACCGTTTTCCATCAGCAGGCCGACCCGGTCTCCTCGCCCCACGCCAAGGGCCTTCAGGCCGCCGGCGAAGGCAGCCACCTTTTGCGCCAGTTCGGCATAGCTCAGGCGCTGGACCGAGCCGTCCTCGCGCTCGGCCACCACGGCGGCATGCGACGCCATCTCCGGGTCGTCGGCCCACCTGAGGGCGGACCTGACCCAGTTAAGCTGGCCACCCGGGAACCATTTCGGGAACGGCTGCCCCTTGGACGCGTCGAGGTATTGCTCGTACGGAACATCCCAGACCATCCCGCAGAAGTCGTTGACGGCATTCCAGTAGGCGTCGGGCTTCTCGTTCGAGAAGGCCAGCAGTTCGTCGTAGTCCTTCAGGCCCAGGCGCGCGACCAGCGCCGACACGTTCGCCGTGGCGATATCGTCTCCCGTAGGGATCCAGTCATTGTGCAGAGAGTCACTCATCGAAAATCCAGCGTATTGGTTGCACGGTTACAGCGGCGCGATGTGGGCGAGGCAGGCCCATGTAGCATCGGGAACTCCACGCAGCGCCATCTCCATCGCATGGAACCAGCGTGCTCGACGCCCCTACGCAAGTCAATCGTCCCGGCAGAGTTGTGCCGTACTTTGGAATGCCGCGGCGCGGCATGCATCCGGGAGTTGGCGCAGATTACCCCGCGCGGGTGACGGCGTAGTCGAATTCGTTGTCCCGATTTTCATTTCCGAAGTACGGAACGCGATCCAGGCCTACGCATGACGGATCCTGCGGGACGGATACACGACCCCGCTACCGGCGCACTAGGCCTCGGTACCGACATCGCGCAGCAGCACCATCAGTTCCACCGCGGCGGCCTTGAGTTCCGGCACCATGCTCGCCCGTATCGACTCGACGTCCGGCCGAAGCTCGACCGCGCCGCAGTTCAGCGCCATCAGCATGCCGGCGCGGCCCACCCTTAGCGGCAAGGCAATGCCATATGCGTTGCGCTGGTATTCACCGACCGACATGCAGACGCCGGTCTCGCGCAAGTCATCGAATGCGGCTTCGATGTTCTTCCTGATCTCTTCCGCCTGCGGGCCCTCAGCCTCGACCAAGGTTGCCACGTAGTCAGCCCGTGCGTCCTTGGGCAGCCCCCACAACCAAGCGCGGCCGATCGCTGTCAGGCCCATCGGCAATAGCGAGCCCACGCCCAGCCGCAGCGTGGCGATGCGCGTGCTGGTCCGATAGGCAATGTAGAGCATGTCGAGCTGGTTAGGCACGGCAAGTGCAACGGACACGTTGAGCCGGTCAGCCAGTTGCTGCATGAACGGCTGGGCGAGCCGCGTCACCGCGTTGGTTTCCAGGTACGCGTGCCCGATGCTGAGCGGACCACCGGCCAGCTCGAATTGCGGCCCGCCCGCCACCCGGCGCAAGAAGCCCAGGCTGACCAGCGTCACCGTCAGCCGGGACACCGTCGACTTCGAGAGCCCCGTTCGACGCACCAGCTCGCTGTTGGTCAGGGGCACCCGCTCCGCGCGAAAGGCGCGCAGCACCTTGAGGCCACGCTCCAGCGTCATGGTGACCGGTGAGGATTGAGTCATTGCCACTCCGGGAGCCTTACAAGGTAGGGAACACACCATCAGGCCGGCGGACGCGCCCCGTCTGCTGCTCTTCGATGGCGGAAAGGAACAGCCGCCGCGTGAGAAGATCGACCTGGCGGATCAGGTTCAGGCGCTTGGATTCCGTCATGGACTCCGGTGCGGTTTCCAGGCACGCGTTACTCACGTGCCGTCAGCCGCTCCTGCAGCAATTGCGCCGTGGCGACCAGCCGCGGCCCAAGCTCCCGCTCGATACGGGCACGCGTCATGCGGGTGGTACGGCCTACGCAGGCCAATGCCAGGGGAGGCTGGTCCGGCACGCAGAGTGGCACGGCGACCGTAGCCAGCTCCGGTTCCCACTCGCCGAGCGACATGCAGAAGCCCCGTGCGTGGACCTGGGAGATCTTCTCAGCCATGCGCCGTCGTAGCGTCGGCCACTCGCGGCCGGCCTTTCGCTCCACGTTGCCCTGCAGGTAGCAGCGTTCGAGTTCCGGGATCGCAGCCAGCAAGGCCGATCCCATCAGGGACGACGCAATATGCAGCCGCGTACCCGGAGTGAGGCGCAGGTCCAGTACTACCTGGCTGCCAACACGGCTGTCGAGCACGATCACATCGAGCCGGTCTCGTGTGCCGAGCACCACGTTGGTATCCGTAGCTTCGGCGAACTTCCGCATTTCGACGTTGGCTTCCCGCCGGACCGCGGGGTCGGCGATGGCTGCGTAACCGAGCGACAACGAGGCCGCCGTAAGGCGGTACTTGCGGCGCGCTTCGTCGTGGTGCAGGTAGCCCAGCGCGACCAGCGACTGCAGCAAGCGGGACACCGTCGCCGCGGGGATGCCGGTTTCGAGGCAGATTTCCTGGTTGCCCAGCCACACCTGCTCCGGGCCGAAAGCTGCCAGCACGGCCAGACCGCGTGCCAGCGGCATGACCCTCACCTCGCTTTCCGCCGTGGCGGATCGGCCCAGTCTTCGAAAAATCGTGCCGATATCGTACTGGTGATCCCTCGACCTTGCGCCGGCTGGCTGCAACATGGGCTTCTCCGTGTGCATGAGGCGTAGTTCCGTCCGGGGCGGTCCCGCATCCGGACTCGGTCACCTGACAATCGTTAGGTAAATTTTGAATGGCGGATCGGATGAATGCCATGGGGGTTAACCCACTTCACATGCGCCCCTGCGGTGCCGCGCGCTGCACCCTCCGGGAATCCGAAAGGCGCCAAAGCTACACACCTGTCGCGACCTTCCGTTCCGCACCTGCGGAATGCGGACAAGCGAAGCGATTGCGTGTGATTTCATGAAAGCCGTTAGGCCTGAGCGGATGTTCCGTGCCACCGGCATCGCACGGCCCTGCTGCTTGGTGAAGCCGCGATCCGCCTGGCAAGGCAACGTGGCTCGCCAGGCAGAAATCGAACGACTTTAGAACTTGTGACGCAGGCCGATAGCCACGCCCAGCATCGAACTTCCACCGCTTGGCAGTACGTAGCTGGAGCCAAGGGCAAGGCTGGTGAGGTAGCCGGTCGCCAATGAATCAAGTGTCAGGCCGGCGTTCTTGGCGTATGCGGTGGTCAGATAAACATCTGTACGCTTGGAAAAGGCATAGTTCGAAATAAATGCGATCTGCCAGGGATTGGGCGCATTTTTGTTGCCGTACAGATTCTTCAGATTATCGTACGAATACTCAAGCGTAAAACCCAGGGCAGAAGTTGCCTGATAGTTGGCGCCAATCCAGTAGTAATCGTCGCGCACCATCACGGCATCCGTTGCATTCTTGCTTTGCCCCCAACGGTAGCCGCCCATGATTTTCGCCGTGCCAACGGTATAGCTCGCAGCAACCGATGCTTTCTTGACGGAACCGCTGGCAATGCCAATCGACGGATTCCACTGATCGTAGCCGATGGTCCCGGCAAACGGGCCGAACGCGTACATCGCGGCTGCGCCATATGCGCTGTCGCGGCGGAACTGCCCGGGAACCTCTCCGTTGCCGCCGAATGCAGGCACTGCTGCGGCGACTTGCGGCTGGGTCAACCCAACACCGAACGACCAGTGAGCCCATGCTGACAGAGGACCGAATTGCCCCGTGTACTTGACGGTATTGTCCTCCCGGTAGTTGCCACCGTTCTGCAACACCGTCGGTTCGTAAAGCGTCGCGAAGGCAGCCGGGGCAAAGTTAGCCAGCGCATCAAACATCGAGGTGTACTGACGGCCAAAAGTCAGCTGCCCGAGGCTGGCGCTCTGCAGGCCGACAAAAGCCTGGCGACCAAACATCCGACCACTTTGCTGGCCAAGACCCGTATCCGCGGCAAAGCCGCTTTCGAGGACGAAGACCGACTTCAGCCCACCACCCAGGTCTTCCGTGCCACGAATACCCCAGCGCGATCCGGACAGACCGCCCGAGCCCATACGGTAAGCACTATTGGCGGGCCCAGGGTTGAACCCGTTTGTTGCCTGCGGCACCGCGCCAACGTGATTGACATACTCGACGTTGGCATCGACCACGCCATAGAGCGTGACACTTGTCTGCGCAAATGCGCTTCCCGCGCCAGCGAGCATTGATACCATAGCAATGCACTTCAACTTCATAAGCGCCTCCTCCTTCTTTCCTGATTTGGACGTGGATTTCCCGTCCGGTTTGGTAACGACTTTCGCTACTCATCTTTTTTCGACACTACGAAGTCACTGAAACGCGTTCGAGAAAGGGTTTCGAATGACGTCCCAATTTTTGACTTGCTGCACACAGACTTCGGCGGCTAAGCATAGAAATGGACGCCGGCAAGTTCAACGCAGGAGCCGTGGATGTCCCGTACAGTGGAAAAAAGGTCGATGGTGAGCTGCTGCGAAAGCTGAACCGGAAGCAGCTTCCTCCTGGGGATGACAGCTGAAGAACGGCATCAATACATGCTCGAGGTGCAGCAGACTCGCGAATGCGCCGAAGCCGCAGTCGCGCTTTCAGCCGAACAGGGGTTTCCGTTCTGGCTGGCATGGGGAACCATGCCTGCGGGGTTGGGCATCGCCGAACAGGGAAGCAGAGAGGAAGGCATCGCGCAGATGCGCGATGGCCTAACTTCCTACCAGGCTGCGGGCGCTGCGTTCGGTTGTCCATACTTTCTCGCCCTACTGGCGCAAGCCCATGCGAATGCGGGCCAAGCCAATGCGGGTCTGGGCGTGCTAGCCGACCCGTTAGCCGGAGCGAGCAATACGGGGGAACGCTACTATGAAGCGGAGTTGCATCGGCTCGAGAAAGAACTGTTGCTCCAACGCTTCGGCACACAGCCCTGCATGTCGTCGGACCACGAAGCACCGGAAGCGTTTTCTCATAAAGCGATCATGATTGCCCGCCAGCAAGGTGCGAAGTGGCTTGAGCTGGGCGCGTCGCTCAGCCTGGCGCGGCTATGGGGACAACTCGGCAAGACCGAAGCTGCGCGGCAGGCGCTGGTCGGGATACAAGGGGCATTTACAGAATGGGTCGACACCGCCGACTGGCAGCAAGGCAAGAGACTGTTGGATGCCCTGTCGCCCGAGCATGACGCGTAGCGGACGCTACTCAGGCGCTCCCCAGAGAAGGCTGGTACCCGACCGTCTTCCTTCTGTCCCCCGCTAGCGGATCGCCCCCGCGCTGCGCAGGGCCGCAAGTTCCTCCGCAGAGAGTCCCCAGTCGCCCAGCACCTCGTCCGTGTGCTGTCCCGGCCGGGCCGGTGGACGCTGGATGCTCCCCGGCGTGCGGCTGAAGCGCGGCGCCGGCGCGGGCTGCACCACGCCATCGACTTCAACGAAGGTCTTGCGCGCCTGCAGATGGCGGCTGTGCGGTGCCTCGCCGAGCGAAAGAATGGGCGTGATGCAAGTCTCTGTGCCAGCCGCGAGCACAACCCACTCGTCTCGCGTGCGCGTGCGGAAAGCGGCGGCAAACTGCTCGCGCATCGCCGGCCAGCCGGCGCGGTCATGCTGGCCCGGCAGCTTGTCGGCATCCAGCCCCAGCAGCTTCACGGCGTTCCGGTAGAAGCGCGTTTCATTGGCGCCAATTCCGACATACTTGCCGTCCTTCGTCTCGTACACGTTGTACCAGGGAGCGCCCGAATCGAGGCGGTTGGTGCCCCGCTCGTCCGTCCAGTAGCCGGCCGCCCGCAGCCCATAGATCAGCGTCATCAACGACGCCGATCCGTCCACCATCGCGGCATCCACCACCTGCCCCCGTCCCGACATGCGGCTTTCGAGGATGGCGCTCACCACGCCCAGCGCCAAGTACAGCGAGCCGCCGCCGAAGTCACCGGCCAGATTGAGCGGGATAGACGGCGACTCGCCAGCCTTGCCGACGGAATGCAGCACGCCCGTCAGCGCGATGTAGTTGATGTCGTGCCCCGGCTCCTGGGCGAGCGGGCCGTCCTGCCCCCAGCCGGTCACGCGGCCATAGACCAGCCGCGGGTTGACCTTATGGCAGTCCTCGGGGCCAATCCCCAGCCGTTCCGCTACGCCGGGCCGGAAGCCCTCGATCACCGCGTCGGCCTGGCTGACCAGCCGCAGTACGGTCGCGACTGCTTGCGGGTGCTTGAGGTCCAGTGCCGCGCTGCGGCGGCCGCGATTGAGCAGGTTGAAGCGTGCCTCGACCGGTGCGCCCCCGTCGGACGGGGACGGGCGATCAATGCGGATGATGTCGCCACCCAGGTCGGACAACAGCATGCAGCAGAACGGCCCCGGACCGATGCCGCCCAGCTCAACGACCTTGATTCCCGCCAGGGGACCTGTTGGCTTTTTCTCCATGGTTTCGTTCTCCTAGGTGCCTTTGCTTGGTTCTACGCCCAGATCTACGTTCGAGCCCTTTCCCGGCCGCTGGAAGGCTACCCCGCCCTGGGCTTCGTCCCACGGAGCCGATTCAGCCAGTTGGTAGTCTCACACCCGCCGATATGCGACCTGCATTCCCATCGGCAGTCCATTCACCTTCCCTACTGCCGTACATGACGCAGGATAGTCGAGAAGCTTGCAACCTGCGCCTCGCGGACGTCCCGTACTTCGGAATACCGCAGAACCACGCACCCGTGCCCTTTGGGCTACGGATACCCCATCCCCTTCGAGGCCCAGCACTTTCATTTTCGAACTACGGGACAGTTTCGCGTTGCACTTTGACGCCGGCGCGCAGTGCCGCACAGACTACGGAGGACTGACAGGAAGCCTGCGCCGCGGGGTGGGTGCAACAACCCGCCTCAACCGAGGGCAGCCGAACCACCACCTGCAGAACGCAAGTGAGTTCGCTCAGCGGCACATTGGCGACGACAAAGGAGACAACATGAATCAGACAGCATTGCCAGCCCGCAGTGGTTTGCTAGTAGTTAGCTTGTGCTTTTTGACACTGGTGGCGGACGGCTATGACCTCATCATCTATGGCGCGACCGTTCCGCGCCTGCTGGAAGAGCCGGGCTGGAACTTGGGCCCCGCGGCAGCGGGGATGATAGGAAGCTGGACATTGGTGGGCCTGATGGTTGGCATGGGGGCGGCGGGTCCGATGACCGATCGCATGGGCAGACGGAACCTGATCATGATTGGCGTGCTGTGGTTCTCCATCGGCTCGATCCTCTGCGCGATCGCGCCTTCCTCGTTCTCCCTGGCGGCTGCCCGCTTCGTTACCGGTATCGGCTTGGGCGGCGTGGTGCCGTCGGCCGTGGCGCTCACAGTTGAGTACGCGCCGACGAACCGGCGCCAGTTGTACAACGCGCTCACGCTCACAGGCTACTCGGTTGGCGGCATCATCTGCGCCTTGCTCGCCATTGCCCTGCTTCAGGCACATGGCTGGCGCACGCTCTACGCCCTCGGTGCGCTCTACGTGCTGATCCTGCCGGTGATGTACCGTCTCCTGCCTGAGTCAGTGAATTTCCTGGTGGACCGCGGCCGCATGGAGGAAGCGCGCCAACTCGCCACCCAGTATTCCCTCGATCTCGCCCAGATTTTGCGCGACCAGCAGCAGCACCGCTTGCAGGATGCCACAGCGGGAGCGCGTGGATACCGTCAGTTGATGTCGGCCGAGTTTCGCTTCTCCGCTCTCCTTTTCGCCTTTGTGTGCTTCTGCGTGCAATTGATCGTCTATGGGCTTAATACGTGGCTGCCTCAGCTGATGCGTAAGGCTGGCTATCCGCTGGGTTCGTCCCTGCAATTCCTCCTGGTGATGCAGTTTGGCGCCGTCGTTGGCATGGTCGGAGGCTCCTGGCTCGCTGATCGTGTCGGGTCCAAGCGAGTGATCATCCCGTTCTTCCTCCTTGGCGGACTGTCGCTGATTGCGCTGAGCCAGCAGCTGGACTTCGCATGGCTGATGCTCGCAGTGTTCGGTGCGGGGATCGGATCCATCGGCACCACTACCCTGATCTACGGATACATTGCTGCGCATTTCCCCGCTTCCTGCAGGGGCTCGGCGATTGGGGCAGCGCAAGCTCTGGGGCGGTTCGGTTCCATCCTCGGTCCGCTGATCGGCGGGTGGATCGTCGGTTCGAATCTGGGACTGCAATGGAATTTCTATGCGTTCGTCGTCCCGGCCGTCGTTGCAGCAGTGTTCGTGCCGCTGATCCCGAAATCCGGGTGTACAGGCCCTGCTCACGGATACGGCAATGGGAAGACTGACCGTATCCGTGCATCGAAAGAAGCGGGGTGATCTTTGTCGGTATTTCGGCAATTGGCGGCTGCAACTGCTTCATCCCTGCCGGCATTTTTCGAGAACGCTCGCCCCGCAGAGATGGGGCGGGTCGAGCATCTGCTTGAGCGGGTGCTTGGGGTCCCGATGACCGGGCACCTTCAGTCCTGGCGCTCGACACTGTCCTCGACCAGCAGATCCACCAACTTCGGTGCAAAAAAGGGCAAGGCGCCGAGGTCGGCAACGCATACCTGCAGCTTGCGCTCGGCCCAAGCGTCGTCGAGTTGGACAATGCGCAGCGCCATCGTACCGGCGTGACGGGACGCAGTGCTTTCGGGCAGTACTCCGACGCCAACATTGGCCTCGATCATCCGGCACGCGGCTTCGAAGTTGCTGACCTGGACGCGCCAGCGCAACTCACGCTGCAGGTCCGCGGCGGCCCGCTTGAGGAAATTGTGGATCGCGCTTGCCTCCGGAAGGCCGATGAAGTCGTAGTCCAGCGTATCGACGAAATCCACGCTGTTGCGTCCGGCCAGCGGATGGCTCAGCGCGGTGGCAAGTACCAGGCGGTCGCGCCGGTATGGCATGACTTCGAGCCCTTCGGTGCGCACGTTGCCGGCAATGATGCCGATGTCGGCGATCCCCTCCAGCACCGCGCGCACGATGTCCGGGCTCAGCCGCTCGTGCATATCGATGGCCACGTCCGGATGGCTGACAAGATAAGTGCGAAGTACGGCCTGCAGGAGTTCGCTCATCGCGGTGGTGTTGGCGAAGACGCGCACATGGCCTTTCACGCCTGCCGCATACTCCTGGAGATCACCGCTCAACTGCTCCAACTGGCGCACTACCCGGCGCGCGTGGGCGAGCAGGGTCTCGCCTGCTCCGGTCACCTTCACGCCCTGGCTGCTGCGGCTCACTAGCCTGACGCCAACGTCCTTTTCGAGATGCTTGATGCGGATGCTGGCCGCGGCCAGCGACAGGTTTGATCGCCGCGCACCGCCGGTCAGGCTCTGCGCCTCCGCAATATGCGTGAACAGTTTCAAGTCGACCAGATCAACGCGCATCACATCCTTCCCACGCGTCGTACCGGATTACTTCTCAATGCAGCGTGCAATTTCTCCGGACTCGCCAGGCGTACACGGGCGCGGGATTTCCGACCAGGCCGGCAGCATTGAAGCGCCCAGCATCTACTACCACTTCAACTCGAAAGAAGCGCTGCTTGAGGAGGTAATGGAACACGGTGTCCAAAGCATCTTTGCACACTGAAGGCGTCTGACTGAAGGGCGTTCTCAGGCCGGCCCGGCGGGCGCGGGCCGTGGCTTCATGAGCAACTCGAGCTGGCCGATGAGCGGACCGGTTGCGTTGCGGTAGTCACTGTCTAACCACCATTTCGCATCGCGCATTGCTCCGATGCGAGTGCTCCGTCAGACGATGCCCCCCTCCCGCATGGCTCGCACCTGGGCGAGGTCATAGCCCACCTCTGCAAGCACTTCTTCGGTGTGTTCCCCAACCGTGGGTGGACGGCGCACCACATCGGGCGGCGTGCGCGACAGCATCGCCGGCGGCGCCACGATCGGCGCCTTGCGCGGCAGGCCCGGGTAGTCGAGCCAGATGTAGGCGCCCGACTCCTGGATCGAGGCATCATCGAGCGCCTCGCGTGGGGAATAGATCGGCGCCGCCGGAATCTTGGCCTTCTCCAGTTCCAGCAGTGCCTCGTCGCGGGTGCGGGTGGCGCACCATTGGCCCATCAGCCCGCTCAGCAACTCGCCGTGCTCGCCGCGCTGCAGGTCGTCGCGAAAGCGCGGATCATCCACCAGTTCCGGCGCGCCAATCAGGTTGGCCCAGCGCCGGAACAGTGGCTGCCCGATCACCTGCGCGATGATCCAGCCGTCGGTCACGCGGAAAATGTCCGAGGGTCCATAGGAGGGGCTGCGATTGCCGATCGCCTGCCGGTCGAGGGCAAGCGTGGCCTCCTCGATCAGCGCCCCGCTGGACAGGTTCAGCGCCGTCTGCAGCAGAGAGGCCTCGACACACTGCCCGCGGCCGCTGCTGCGCCGCTCATACAATGCCATCACGGTGCCGAGCGCACACGACAGGGCAGTGGAGAAGTCGACCACCGGCACCATCGCCTTGGTGGGGCTGTCAGGCGTGCCCGACATATAGACCGCTCCGCTGAGCGCCTGCCCCACGCCATCGAATCCGACGCGGTGGCCAGCGCCTTCATGCGAGCCAAAGGCGGTCGAAGCGGTCAGGATGATGCGGGGATTGACCGCGCTGAGCGTGGCGTAGTCCAGCCCCAGATTCACCAGCGTCTTGGGCGGCATGTTGGCCACCACCACGTCAGCCGTTTCCACCAGACGGCGCACCACCTCGCGCCCCTGTTCGCTGCCGATATCCAGTGTGACCGAGCGCTTGTTGCGGTTGCACTGCAGGAATAGCGCCCCCTCCCCCGAATCCGTGACCGGCACGATGAACCGGTCTTCGCTGCCGCCTACCCGATCGATGCGGATGACATCAGCGCCGTAGTCCGCGAGCAGCGCCGCGCAGAACGGGCCGGCAATGAAGCGTCCGAAATCGAGGACGCGGATACCTTCAAGAACCTTGGACATCTCGTTAACTTCCAGTTGACTCGTAGCCTCATCTGAGTGAGACAAGGCTTGGTGGATCGATCGTGACCCTCGGCCCTTCGCCAGTCAACCAAGGCTCCCAAGGCGTCCCGTACTTTGAAATTGCCGTGCCGAATGAATGCCCAGTGGGCGTCGGAAACGGCGCATCGTGTCGCGCCCCCCAGGCGACCGAGAGCCGGTTTCCGGCTAGCGGTGGGTCGCCAGCTGACAGGCGGTCGCTATTCGTCGGCACTACCGACGGCGTTCAGCAAAGCGCGCACCTTGGCCGGCATCAGCCGGCGCGCCGGCGTCAGCGCATAGATCTTGGATGGCGATGAACTGAATGCCGGCAAGACCCGCACAAGGTCACCGCGCTTGACGTAGTCCTCGACAAAGCTCGACGCAATGCGCGCCACCCCCAGCCCGTCAATGGCGGCCCGCACCCGTATCTCCGCATTGGAGGTTCGGATGCGTGGTTGCACGGATATCCGCACCACCTCCTTCCCATCCTGGCAGAACTCCCAGTACTGGTCGTCCGGCTCGGCGAGAGCAGGCCATGCTTCTAGGTCTTGTGGCGCCTGGGGGAGCCCACGCGCCTTGCACAGGGAAGCGGATGCATAAAAGGCCCGCTCCATTGCCACCACCCGCTTGCTCACCATCGAGCTGCCTGGCAGTTGCGTGGTGGTCCTGACAAAGGCAACGTCGTACCCCTGCTCGATGAGATCGGGCACCCCTCGCGATTCATCGATCTCGACGCGCAGGTCGGGATACGTCTTGAGGAGCCTGGCGAGTGCCGGGGACAAATGCAGCCATCCGCTCTCGTAGGGCGCGCTCACCCGCAGCGTTCCCCAGACTTCCGGCGTTGCCGACTTCGCATCGGCCGCGACGTCACGCAGCGCCGCGAGCAGAGGCGCCGCGCGCGCATAGACCTCCTCGCCGGCTTCCGTGACGCGCACGCGGCGGGTGGTTCTCTCCAGCAGCCGGATGCCAAGCTGTTGCTTCTTCCACTACCCTGCAGAAGTTCTCCCAGTCGCGCCAGTCGCTGGCTTCTTCGGTATCTTCCGGCGTCATGTTCAATCGATCCGTCTTTGCCACATCGCAAATATGCCGCCGCAAACGGCGACCCACGTCACAAAATAGAAGCCATCCAGCGTGCTGAGGAAGCTTGCCTGCTGCGTGACCATGCGGCCGATCTCATGCAGCGCCAGGCTGGCGGCTTCATTGCTGGTGTGGCCCGTGCTCTCGAATGCATGGACCATCCGATCGCGCGTGGCCTGGTAGATCGCGTCGAACGGGTTCACGAACTCGGCAAGACGAGAATCATGAAGAGCGAACCGGTGCTGGTCCAGGATGATCATGGTCGCCGTGGCAAATGAATAGGTCAGTTGCTTGACGATGTTCTTGAAGCGGTAGCCGTGGTTGAACTCTTCTACCGCGAAGATCCGGAAAGTGACGTTGGCCACAGGCAATGCCACGAACAACAACAGCATGCCGCGCAGGACCAGTGGCAGCACCAGCCACGACACGCTGGCGCCGGGCGGCATATGCCCCATCCAGCCGCCGATCAGAGCCGCCAGCAGGAAGCCGGGAGCGATCATCCATTTCTTGTGCTGGACCAGCGATGCGTACCGGAAGTACGCGAATGCCAGGGGCAGCGAGAGTAGTGACGTGACGCCAACCAGTTGCCCGGCGTTCTCCACCGGGTAGCCAAGCCCGCCTTCCAGTAAGCGCGAAACCAGGTAGCCCATTGAGTGACTCAGATAGTAAAAGAGCATGTACAGCACGATCCCGACCTGGAACGTCTTTTCACGCAATGCATGGAGGCGAACGAGGGGCCGGGGGTGATGCCATTGGTGCCAGACGAACCACGCCAGCGCCAGCAGGCCGGCCACGCTCAGGAGCACGAGTGCGGGCGAGGCGCTGAACACCTCAAAGCGCACCTGCTGCATCACGATCAGCAGCGCGCCCAGTCCGGAAGCAAACAGGATATACGGCCAGAAATGCGCGTCGCCGCGCGCTTCGGAGTGCACCTTGCCGGAATGCGGCACAGCAAACCAGGCAAACAGCGCCAGAGCAGCACCGCCGAGCGCCGTGCCGGCGAACAGCGCGCGCCAGCCGAAGTGTGCGATCAGATAGCCGCCGGACAGTGGCGCAAGCGCGCTCGCCAGCAAGATCATCACCAGGAACACCTGCATGGCGGCCGGGCGCTGCTGCGGGTTGAAACTGACCTGCAACTGGATGCGGCAAGCGCTCATCATCGGGGCGATGAAGTACCCCTGCAGCCCACGAGCCACTGCCAGTTCCATCGACGATTCAGACAACGCGGACGCCACCGAGCCGGCGGCGAACAACAGCAGGCTGCCGCTGACATAACGCCGGTAGCCGGCGCGCTCGACCCACCACTGCTGCTGCAGGATGCCAAGCACAGAGGTCATGGCATACATCGTCGACGCCCAGACCAGTTCATCAGGCGACGCATTGATGCCGCCCGCGATGTACCGCGTGAAGAAGCCGAACATCGCGTTGTCGAAGTAGTCGAGCCCCGTGGCGAGCGCGATCGCCCAGGCGAACACATTCATGCGCGACGGCTTCCCTTCGATCTTCTGCAACCCGGCCGGCGTGGTATTCATGCCTTTACTTCCTGCTTGCCTTGGTGGATCCGGGCTCTATGCCAGCACCACCTCATCGCATGAATCCAGCGTGAGAGCCATGCGATTGCTTGCATCAGACGCCGGCGAACACCGGCAGCCTCTGCCCGCCACGTTCGATCATCCGGGCCTGGACCGGGCTGCCGATCTGCAGCGTCTCCGGCGGCCCTTCGATCTGCGTGAACAGGAAATAGCCCTCATCCATCTCGACGAACCCGACCGTGTACGGTGCGATCGCCGCAAAGGCCGGCGTTGGCCCGCGCATCACCGTGCTGAAGGAGTACAGCTTGCCGTGGCCCGCGGAGACTTCCCACGCGAGCTTGTCGGCGCTGCAGTGCGGGCAGAAGGAATGGGCCGGCCATACCGCTTGGCCGCATCCGCCACAATGCTGGTACTTCAGCAGTCCTGCACCCAGGCCTTCCCAGTAGGGCTTGGCATCGAGAAGCTGGTACGGCTGCGGCCAGCCATCTTGCGTTTGGATCATCACTTGCTCCGATGAGGTTCAGGTGGAGGAAGACAGCAGCAGCACGCTGCCGGCAGCCAGCATGCCCCCGGCGCCCTGCACCAGGACAGTCCCCGGCCGACGGCTGGGCGACTGGCCGAGCGGTTCGCCACGCAGCTGGCGCACTGCCTCGACCATGCTGTCCATATTGCAGGAGATGCCCGGCTGGCCGAACGACAGCCAGCCGCCGTTGGTATCGGTGGGCAAATCGCCATCCAGGCCAGTACGCCCTTCGCGGTACACGTCGATGCCGCGGCCCTTCCTCGCGAAGCCCAGGTCTTCCATCACGATCGGTCCCATGTGAGCGAAGTTGACCGAGATCTGCGCCATGTCGATGTCAGCGGGCGTCAGCCCCGACATGGCATAGGCCTGGCTTGCCGCCGCCGCCGTCGCCGTATAGGTCAGGTTCGGCATCTGCCCGAGTTCCGGGAACTTGCACGACCGCATGTTCATGCGGTCCCCCAGGTACTCATGCGTGGTGGCCGACCCATAGCCCATCAGGTAGACCGGGTTGCGCGCCGCCTTGGCCCGTTCCGGCGAAGTGATCACCAGCGCGCCGCCGGTGCCGCCGCCCCAGGTGGAGCACATCCAGCGCCGCAGGGGCGTGGCGACGTACGGCGAAGCCAGTACGGTGTCGCGGTCGATCTCGCCAAACCTGGCCTTGGCGGCGTGCGGGTGATGCACGCCCCAACGCTGGTTCGACACCGCCACCTCAGCCAGGTCGGCTTCGGTGAGGCCGTACTCATGCAGATAGCGGCAGGCGGCCTGGCCGTACAACGCCGGGATGATCGGACCGTACGGCACCTCGAACTGCGGATCGGCATCGGCCTCGGCGCCCATCGCCACGGCATCGACGAACAGCTCGGTCGCGTCGCTTTGCAGGCAGAGCACATACTCGGCCTGGCCCGCCGCGATCATCTCGGAAGCAACCGCCAGCGTCGCCGTCAGCCCCGCGCCGTGCATGGTGATCTCGCTGGTGCGCTTGACCGCCATCTGCATGTGCGAGATGAAGATATTGCTCCACTGCGAGCGCTTGTCCGCCCAGGGCGACCGTCCCGTGTACACGGCGTCGACCTGGTCCTTGCTGATGCCTGCGTCCTGCAACGCGCGCCGGGTGGCTTCGGCTGCGAGCTGCAGGGGGTCCTTGCGATCCGCCCGGGACGCATAGGCATCGCCCATCCCGATGATGGCTGCCACTGGCTTGGTCGACATGGCCGCCATGCCTCAGGCCGCCTTCAGTTCGGGCAGCGACGATGCGATCAGCGCGTCGAGGTCTTCGCGCTTGCGCAGCATCAGCAGGCTCCATTCGCCTTGCTGCAGCAGGTCGCCGTTCTGGTTGATCGCGCTAATGCGGAACTTGATCACGCCGTACTTGTCGTCCTTCTCCTTCTTGCCGATCACCTCGCACACCGCGTAGATGGTGTCGTTGATATACACCGGGTTGCGGAAGCGCATATTGTCGATGCCGTAGTTTGCCTGGATGCCCAGGCCAAACTGGATCAGGCCCGTGACGATCGAGTACGTGAGCGAACCCTGCACCAGGCGCTGGCCGAACCGCGTCTTTGAGGCGTAGTGCGTGTTGGAGTGAATCTCGATCCAGTTGCCGGTGAGTGCGCAGTAATTGACCACGTCGGCTTCGGTGACGGTACGTCCGCCGGAGCGGAACACCTGGCCAACCTGCAGCTCATCAAAGGTCTGGTCGATACGGTTGTTGATAACGCGCTTGGTCGTGTCAGTCATTTCGATGGTTCCTTGAAGTCGTTGCGCGCTCAGCCCATGCGCATGGACTTGGCGATGATGGTCTTCTGGATCTGCGAGGTGCCGCCGCCGATCGTGCACTGGATGCTTTCGCGCAGGTAGCGCTCCATGTCGGCTTCCGGCAGGTTGGCGTAACCGCCCAGCACCTGCATGCCGGTCAGCGCGCAGGCCTTCAGCGTCTCGGAGCCGTAGAGCTTGGCCATCGACACCTCGCGGCTGCAGGGCATGTGCTCGGCCGCCATCTGCGCGGCGCGGTAGCACAGCAGGCGGGCCGCGTCGACCTCGGTCTGGCGGTCGGCCAGCATGTGCTTGAGCACCTGGAAGTCCCACAGCTGCTTGCCGAACTGGATACGCTCATGGGCGTAGCGCACGGCGTTGGAGACGGCCTCCTGCGCGTTGCCCACGTAGGCCGCGGCCACCGAGCAGCGCTCCAGCTCCAGGTGTTCGGTGATGATCTTCCAGCCCTGGCCCTCCTCGCCCAGCATGGCGTCGGCGGGCACGCGCACGTTGTCGAGGAAGATCTCTGTCGTACCGGTGGCATGGCGCGACAGCGTGGGCAGCTTGTTGATGACCAGGCCGGGCGTGTCGTTGGGGATCAGCAGCACCGACAGGCCACCGTGTTTGTTGTCCGGGTCAGTGCGCACCAGCATGGCGATGACCACGTCCTTGGCGGCCGCGCCGCTGCACCACAGCTTTTGGCCGCTGACGATCCAGTCGCCGTTGGCGTCGCGGCGGGCGCGGGTCTTGGTGTTGGAGGCGTCGGAGCCGGCATCGGGTTCGGAGATCGACACCGAGAAGCGGATCTTGCCCTCGATAAACGGCCTGATGTACTTGTCCTTCTGTGCGGCCGTGCCGTACTTGGCGATGTTCATCGCGGTGAAGGTGGGCACCAGGATCGCGGCGGCGAAGTCGAAGCCGTACTTGCCCAGGCCCTCGGCCATCAGCGTGTAGTCGAAGATGTCGCCGCCAGCGCCGCCCTCCTCCTCGCTGAACAGCAGGCCCAGCCAGCCCTGCTTGGCGATCTTCTCGTAGGCCTCGTAGGGGTAGTCGCGGTTCACATCGCACTTGCGGATGTACTCGACTGTGACCTCGTTGTCCATGAAGCGGTTCACGGTATCGAGCCACAGGACCTGCGATTCATTCAGGAAATTCGGTTGCACTGTATTGCCTCCAATGGTGTGCGTTGGCATCTGCCTGCATGGCAGCGGTACGTCGCTGCGATGCGTGTTGGAAGCGTAGTGGTGTGCAGCCGGCAAACCAACTGGCCTTTTCCGAAGCGTCGATTCGGTGAAGTCGAAGTGACTGGCGGGTACCCGTGGCTCGGCGGCAAGCCGAGGCAGCGCCGCGGTTTTTCGGTAAGGGTCAGCCCTGCTCGGATGCCGGCGGCTCTCCGCGTGGACGGTCGAGCAGTTGCTTCATCAGCGCGGCGGCAGGCGGGCTGAGGACACGGCCGCGCGCGGTGGCGATGTGGGTGGTGCGTACCGCCCAGGACTCGTCAATGGCCACGCAGGCGACCTGGTCGAACAATTCATGGCTGAACAGGCACTCCGGCAGCACGGTCAGGCCCAGGCCGGCCTGTACCAGGCTGGTGGCAACGCCTGCGCTGACCACGTGGAAAGACGGTGCGAACTCGGCGCCCAGCCGTTTCGCCGCGGCGCGGAACATGCCCACCATCGATTCCACCGGAATCAGCCTTTCCGGCAGCAGGTCTTCGAACCTGACCGTCTCGCGCGCGCTGAGCGGATGCGTGAGGGGCACCACGGCGGCCAGCCGGTCGCGGCGGTACGGTGTCACGTCGACACCGCCCAAGTCCAGTTCATGCGCCATGGCGAACACGCCAATGTCCGCATTGCCGCGCGACACCGCATCGACAATCGCGATGTTCTCGAGTTCATTCACCACCAGTTCCACCAACGGGAAGTCGCGCGCGTAGTCGCCCAGTTCGCGGGCGAGGAACGGCACGATGATGGAGCGCGCCGACGCCACCACGAGCTTGCCGCGCATGCCCTCGGTAAAGGCGGAGATCTCGGAGCGCAGGTTCTCGATGCTGTCCAGGATCTGGCGGGCGTAGCGCACCAGCACGGCGCCCGCGGGACTCGGCACCACGCCCTTGGGCCCGCGTTCCAGCAGCTTGACGCCGGCGATGTCCTCCAGATCCTGGATACGCTTGGTCGCCGTCGAAGCAGCGATGTTCTCGCGGATCGCGGCGCGTCCGATTTGCTGCTCTTCGACGGCGGAAAGGAACAACCGCAGCGTGAAGATATCGACTTGCCGGATCAGGTGCAGGCGGTTGAATTCGGTCATGGGAACACCTGACGCACGTTAGATAAAGTCTGAACGTCGGATCGAATCGGCGCCACGGGGGTTAACCCCCCGTCGACGAGCGCATTGCCGGCACCCAGGGGCCGGCTGTGCTGAGCGCTGCATTCCGCAGCGCAACTGGCTGGCGATGACGTGCGGTGCGCATGCGTGCACAGCCATGCGCGCCGCCAAGCGCATTCCAGCAGGCGCTTCTCTGAGGTGCCGGGAACCGGCCCGAGCTTCAGAGCGTTCCCTTGCACTTTGAGACGGCAGCAGGCACTGCCCGTCAGGCCAGGACGATCGTTTTTGACTCCATGAACGCCGTCAGCCCTTCCACGCCCCCCTCCCGGCCAATGCCTGACTGCTTGAAGCCGCCAAAGCCGATCGAGAAGTCGGTACGCGGACCATTGTGGCCGACAGTCCCTGACCTGATCTGCCGCGCCACCTGCATCGCCCGGTCCCGGTCGTTGGTGAAGACCGCCGCGTTCAGGCCGAACGGTGTGTCGTTTGCCATCCGGATCGCACTGGCTTCGTCATCGGCCGGAATGATGCTCAGGACCGGGCCAAAGATCTCTTCCTGCGCGATCGTCGAACGGTTGTCCACGTTGCCGAAGACGGTAGGCTCAAAGAAAAAACCTCGTCCGAGATGCGCTGGCCGCTTGCCGCCGGTCGCAAGCACAGCTCCCTGCGCCACGCCTCCGGCGACGAAGCGTTCGACCGTATCACGCTGCCGCGCACTGGCCAGCGGCCCCGATGTCGTCGTCGCTGCAAACGGATCGCCAAGGACGATCCGCTGTGCGATGTCCGACAGGGCTTCAACCATCAGGTCGTGCTTGGCGCGCGGCACGATCACGCGCGTCAGGCTGTGACAGATCTGGCCAGTGTTGTATCCAAAGTACGAATTGCCAAGCGTATTCGCCGCGCTCTCGACATCGTAGTCATCGAGAATGACGGCCGGCGACTTGCCGCCGAGTTCCAGGGTGACACGTGCCACCCGATCGCCGGCAATCGACGCAATCCGACGTCCGGCGGCGGTGGATCCGGTAAAAGTGATCTTGTCCACGCCGGGATGGCGGACCAGCTCTTCTGACACGTCCCGGTCCGCCGTCACAACGTTGATCACGCCCAGCGGGAGCCCGATCTCTTCGCAGATCTCCGCCAGCATGTAGGCTGAACATGGTGCCTCGGGCGGCGACTTGATCACCAGCGTGCAGCCGGCTAGCAGCGCTGGTGCCGTCTTGTAGGCCATCAGGCCCGCCGGGCCATTCCAGGGGATGATCTCGCCCACCACACCCACGGGCTCATAGACGCGATAGCTTTCGTTTCCGGTGACCGACCGATGCGGTTCGCTGAAGGGAAACGTCGATGCCATCGCCGCGTACTGCCGGAAGGCACCGCTGATGAACAGCCCGATGCGGGGTTGGGCGATCTTGTAAACAATCCCGGTCTCGATCGCCCACACGCGGGCAAAGTCGTCGTTCCGTGCTTCCAGCCCGTCAGCGAACTTCTCGAGATAGACTGCCCGCTCCTGGGGCGTGAGGCGTGGCCAGGGGCCCTCGTCAAAGGCCCGCCGGGCCGCGGAAATGGCATGCTGCATATCCACGGACGAAGCTTTCGCTACCGTTGCCACGACTTCTTCCGTCGAGCAATCGAGCACGTCAAAGGTTTCCGAAGTGGAGGGCTGCACCCATTCGCCGCCGATATACAGCCGGCGCGGATGCTTCAGTTCGATAGTCCGATTCGTCATGTTGACTCCCGCTGCCGTGGTCAACGGCAGGATTCAGAATTTGGCTTGCACCTGGTACAGGATTCGTCAGAAGACGAAAACACCTTTGCCGCCAGATTGCTTATTGAAGTCGGCATAGGCCTCACTGGCCTGCTCGAGCTCCCATTCGCTGGTGAAGAGCTTGTCCACTTCGACGCCGTGGTCGGCGATGAAATGGGCGCAGCCCTTCATGCTGATCTCCGAGAAGGTGAAAGACCCCATCAAGGTCCTCTGCTTGCCAATCAGGTCCTTCATCACGTCCAGCGTCATGTTCCCGCCGACGGAGACGAGCACCACGCGCCCCCAGATCTTTGTGCTGCGAACCGCCTGGCTTCTCGGTACCTCACTGCCCGCGCACTCCACCGCACACGACACGCCCCTTCCGCCCGTAAGCTTGTGAATCTCCTCGACGGGATCCACCTTGCTCGCATCGATGGCATGTACAACGCCGAACGCCTTCGACTGCTCGACGCGATCCGGATGGATATCCACGCCGAACACCTCGACCCCCATGGCTGCGGCGAGCTGTGCCGTCGACAGGCCAACCGGGCCAAGGCCATAGATGGCAACCGTATCGCGCGCGCTGATATCAAGGCGCTGCAGTGCACCGTAGGCCGTACCGGTGCCGCAAGCCACGGCTGCGCCGGCTTTGAAGGACACCTCCTGCGGCAGATGCACCAACGACGATACAGGCACTTTCATGTAGTTAGCGTGCCCACCATCGCTCAACACCCCATAGATGCGAGCGCCGTGGTCGCATAGCTGAGTCCAGCTCGTCCGACAGTGGTCACACAGGCCGCAACCCGCGTAGTGGAAGACGATGACGCGGTCACCGACCTTGAAGGTCTTCGGATCTACGCCCGGTCCAAGCGCAGCCACTACACCGCATGGCTCATGTCCGCCGATAATCGTGTCAGACTCGATACGATCCTTTAGCCCGAGCATCGCCAGGGACTCAGCCATGCCGTGGCGGTAGTAATGCAGGTCGGTTCCGCACATACCCGACGCCTTCATTTCGATGATCGCCTCTCCGGGTCCGGGAACGGGATCGTCGAAATCGAGCACCTCAACCTTGCAGTTCCCCTGAAAAACCATGCCTCGCATTGAACAGTCTCCGAGTCGTTGTCGTGGCTCGCAGTCGAAACTGCGGCACTTCTAGTCCATGCAAGTTAGTCGCGCGTAACGCACCTTGCAATTGGCGCTTTTCGAAGCCTCGGTTCGATATCCGCGAAGCAAATGCCCTCACACCGACGCCTTGTCGCAATCGGTGCTGTGGCGTCAACGACTGAAGGCGGGCTCGACCGGAGTCACGCCTGCCTTGCTTACAGGTTTTCCTTGTAGAACGGAATCAGCCTGGCGAGCGCCTTGGACACGGGTTCGGGCTTGTCATAGAGGTCGTAGTGCGACCATCCCTCAACCACGACCAGTTCCTTTTTCTGGGATCGTGCGCGGCCAATGATTTCGCATCCATCCCGGTACGCACCGAAGGCGCCGACCTTGTCCCCCACAACCACCATCAGCGGTTGAGTGAGCAGCACCTCCGCGAGATGGAACGCATCCCAGCCCACAGCTGCCCCCTGGTGGGAGAAGAGCGACCGATTGGCGCCGTGCGGCTTCCGGCCCCGCGGGGTCCGGTAGTACTCCGTGGCCTCGAACACATCGATTTCCGTGAGACCGCGCTTCTTTGCCTCTTCCGGTGACGACGGCAGCAGGTCGTCGACACGCAGTTTTGCGCCGCGCGCTTCGGCGGTGCGTTGCTTTGCCATCGCTTCCAGCGCGCCGACAGGATCGTATCCGCTGAAGCCTTCGCGCATGAGCCTGCCGTAGTTCACGCCAGTGACGGTGCCCACCGCCTTGATGCGCCGTTCGGTCATTGCAGCGTTGATCGAATAGCCGCCACCGCCGCAGATGCCCAGCACGCCGATACGATCTTCATCAACGTAGTCGAGCGTCACCAGATAGTCGGCGACAGCGCGGAAATCCTCGACACGCAGGGTGGGATCTTCGATGTAGCGTGGCTCGCCACCGCTGGCGCCCTGGAAGCTCGCATCGAATGCAAGGACAACAAAGCCTTCTTTCGCCAGGGCCTCGCCGTAGACGTTACCGGAGGTTTGCTCCTTGCAGCTACCGATCGGGTGCGCGCTGATGATGGCCGGGTACTTCTTCTTCGCGTCGAAGCCCGGTGGGAAATGGATATCTGCTGCGATATCCCAGTACTGGTTCTTGATCTTGACAGTTTCCATTCGGTTCACCTCGTTGGGGATGTGGTTGAACGATGAGTTCGCAGGAATGAATGTAGGCATTCAACTGAAGCTAAACAAGTACGTCATCCGGACCACAGTGGTAATCATCACTTAACAATCCTCCGTCTGATGGGGGCGGGATAAGCGCATCGCAGGCGCCCCGGTATCCGCGCCGGAAATCCTCTGGCTTCGCCTGCAGACAGCCTTTCAAAGTACGGGACGTATGCTTGCAGACCATTGCGATGCTGCGTGGCTTCGATGTGCAATCGACATACATAGGAGAAGAACCACATGACCGCGCCGCCCCGCAAGCCAGTTGACGCCATTACTGCCACCGCCTGGGGACCGCTGCGCAACCGGCGGTTTTCGGTGCTCTGGTCGGTGTGGGTCGCCGCCAACGTGTGCGTCTGGATGTGCGACGTTGCCGCGGCATGGTTGATGACCACCCTGACCGACAGCAAGACCCTGGTCGCACTGGTGCAGACAGCCACGGCATTGCCCGCATTCCTGTTGGCGCTTCCCGGTGGCGCACTGGCGGATCAGGTGGACAGACGGAGGTGGTTCCTCGTCACACTCTTGTGTACGGCGGCGACTACGACCGCGCTGGCGGTAGTGACTTACACCGATACCCTCAACACCCCTTTGCTTTTGGCTCTGGTCTTCGCCGGAGGTGTGGGTGCCGCACTGCGCTGGCCAGCGTTCTCCGCCTTGCTGCCCGAAGTCGTGTCACGTCCGGAATTGCCGCAGGCAATGGCGTTGCATGGCCTTGCCGTGCACGGCGGACGCGTGGGAGGGCCCCTCGTCGCCGGTCTGTTCCTGGCAATGTGGGGCGGCGCCTCGGTGTTTTTCCTCGGTGCGCTGCTCTCGCTTACGTCCGCGCTGGTGATCTGGAAATGGGACTATGAAGGGCCGCCGCGCAAGCGTCGCACGGTGCGTTTCCCGCAGGCGATACGAGCCGGCCTGCGTTACGCATGGCGCAGTTGCCGCCTGCGCGCCGCAACCGTGCGCATCTGGGTACTCTTTACGACCGTGACGGCACTGATGGCATTGCTGCCGCTGCTCGCGCGCGCGTATGGTATCGGCAGCGCGATGGTCTACACGACGCTACTTGCATGCGTGGGCGCCGGGGCCATGACGGCTGTGATGGTGCTTCCACGGCTGCGGGCGCGCTTCGGGTCGCAAAGAATCGTCACGGAGGGTTCGCTCGTGCTCGGCATGGCGATTGCAGGCGTCGGGCTAGCTCCGCACGCGTGGCTGGCAGCGCCAATCCTGCTGATCTGCGGCGCTGGGTGGATTGCTATCGGCAATTCCCTGAACGTCAGCGCTCAACTGGCTCTGCCAGACCGTCTTCGCGCACGGGGAATGGCAGTTTTCTTCATGGCCGCCATGGGCGGCGGTGCAAGCGGCGCCGCCGCATTCGGCGCGCTGGCCGACCACATCGGCGTGCGTGCAGCGCTGCTTGTACTCGCGCTCATGACGTTTGCACTGGCCTGTTTGATGCGTCGCCGCTGGTCGATCGCATTCGCGGATGGCCGGGGTCAGGCACAGAGTTGAGCCAGAGGTTTGGCTCGTGACCTGCAGCCGGACATGGATCCTGGCTTGAGCCGTTGGTGTGCTGTCGTTACCTGTCGGACCAGGCCCGGAACTACCGTTCCACCTGGCGTCGCCACTTTCCTCAGTGAATGGTCAACCCACCCGTCGGACTGAGTGTCGCCCCCGTGAGGTAGTGCGCGGCATCCGAAGCCAGGAATGCCACCACCTGGCCAATGTCTTGCGGCGCCGCCACGCCGAGCGGGCTGCTCGCAATGATCTTTTCGTATTGCTTTCGGTGGCGCTCCGACACCCCGCCCTCCTTCTCGAACGCAGCCTGCCAGGAGGGGCTGTCGCGCACCACGGTCACGCACACGCAGTTCACGCGGATCCGATCTCTGGCCAGTTCCTTGGCAAGCACCTTGCTCGCACTGATCAGCCCGCCGGCGAAGGTCGCGACCGCTGTCTGGGTGGGCGTGGGGACCCTGCCCCCCTCGGAGGTCACAAACACGACGCTTCCGCCTCCGCGCTGGCGCATGAAGGGCAACGCCGACTGTACCGGGAGCAGCTTCGCAGCGGTGTTCTCTGCCACCACAGCGCAAACACGCGACAAATCGATATCGCCGAACGGTGCCCTGACATCGTGGCGGCGTGCCTCGTCGTCGTTGCCCCCGGCGTTCGCGACAATAATGTCGATGCCACCATGACGGAGCGCAGTCTCGGCTGCCACCGCGTCCATATCCGACTTCGAACGGACATCGCCGGACAGGAAGTCCCCGGTTCCTCCGGCTTGGCGGATCTCGGCGAGCACGGCCTCGGCCTTCGCTGCCGTTCTGCCGCTGATGACGACGATGGCACCGAGAGCAGCAAGCTCTAGCGCGATCCCTTTCCCAATCCCGCCTGTACCGCCGGTGACGATGGCGACCTTTCCTTCAAGACTCTTCATCTCGGGGAACCTCTATTTGTTGAAATGGTGATTGTTTGAGCCATATGCTCTGACCCTGCTCAGGTCACCTTCGACGAGTGCAGCGCCTCGATTTGCTGCGCATTCATGTGTAGCCAGTCGCCCAGTACGCTATCGGTGTGCTGACCCAGCCGGGGCGGCAGGCCGGCCTCCGGCTCGGGAGTATCCGACATCTTGATCGGATTGCCCGCGACCTGGATGGCACCCCATGCCGGGTCCTGCAGGGTCATCAGCATTTGACGCGCGGCAACGTGCGGGCATTCGAAGACATCTGCAATGTCATTGACCGCCGAAGACGGTACCCCGCCTTCGCGCAGTGCTTCGACGGCCTCCGCGCGGGTGCGCGTAGCCAGCCATGTGTCGATATGCGGGTTGAGTGCGTTGCTGTTCGCGCTGCGGGCCATCCCGTCCTGGAAGCGCGCATCCTCCAGCAGCGCGGGCATGCCGATCACCTCGCAGAAGCGCTGCCAGATATGATCCCCAAGCACGGCGATGACGATATACCCGTCGCTGGCGCGGAAGGTGCCAAATGGCGCGGTCACTGCATGCAGTCCGGGGGGCGCCGGCTTATGGAACGCCGAATACATCGCGACCGAGATTTCGTTCTGTACCAGAGAGGCGTCATAGAGTGAAATGTCGACCTTCTTCCCCAACCCGGTTCGTTCGCGCTGGTAAAGCGCCAGCAGCGCGCCCTGTGCGGCAAGGATCCCGCCCTGCAGGTCGGTCATCGAGAAGCCGAGGTAAGTCGGTCGGTCTCCCTGGCGCTCGGGACGGTACATTAGCCCACTGAGTGCCTGTCCGATGATGTCGAAGGCCGCGTAGTCCGTGTACGGGCTCGGCAGCACATCTTCATGCCCGAAACCGGAAATCGCGACATAGATGAGGCGCGGATTATGCTCGCGAAGCGCGCTATAGCCAATGCCGAGGCGGTCCATCACGCCGGGCCGCAGGTTCTCAAGGACAATGTCCGCCTCGCATGCCAGTTGCGCGAAGATCCGTTTGCCCTCGGGGTGCTTGAGGTCCAGCGTGACGCTCTTCTTGTTCCGGTTGCTGCGCAGGAAGGACAAGCTCTGCACGGAGCCGTCCTCGGCGCTCTTCACCGGGGTGGTACTGCGCGCAAAATCCCCGCCGTCACGCGACTCCACTTTGACGACCTCGGCACCGGCGTCCGCGAGCCACATCGAGGCAAACGGTCCGGCAACAAAATTCTCAACCGCCAGGACTCGCACGCCGCTCAGGGGTCGCTCGGAGTTGTTCGTGCTGGCCGCGGTGGCAGTATTCTCGTTGGCGTTCATGGTTAGTCGGGCTGGTAATTCATCTCGGTGAAAAGACCCTTCCAGATCCCCACCTCTTCAGTCAGCTGCTTTGAAAAAGCGGACGGCGAAGACGTCACCACGGTGCCGGTCAGCCGTGTCTCCACCGCGTCCTTGAATTGCTTGTCGGCGGACAAGGTCTGGAGATCGCGCGCAATCCGGGCAACCACAGCGGACGGCGTAGATTTCGGCACGAAGACCCCAGCCCACAGTAGCGGCAGGTAGCCCTTGTAGCCCACAGCCTCGGACAGCGTTGGCACATCGGGCAGGTTCGGATAGCGCTCGGTACTGATCGCTGCAAGCGGTTTCAGATTTCCCGCATCCATCTGAGCTTTCATTGAACTTGGCGTGTTCATCATGAACTGTGCGTCATTGCGTATCACCGCAAGATTCATGGCGCCAACGCTGTTGAAGTCGAGCTTCGTGTACCGCATGCCTAGCGATTTGTTCAGCAGTCCCATCGTCAGGTCGAAGATCGACGTTGGGCCTGCGCCGCCGAAGAACAGTCCGTCGGAACTGCTTTTACTCAACTTGACCAGATCCCGCATCGTTTTCGCCTTGAGCGCGGTTTCGGCATTCACCGCAACCACGAGCTGATAGTTGATGACCTTGTACACGGGTACCAGGTCGACCATCGGGTCGAACTTCAGGTTCTTGGTGGTGAACTTGGGCAGGATGGAGCTTTGCGTGCCCAGCAGGATGGTATGGCCATCCGTGGCGTTCACGACATACTCCGTGCCGATCACGCCGCCCGCCCCGGGCTTGTTCTCTACGATCACGGGCTGCTTCCAAATGCCCTCCAGCCGTTGGGCAAGAATGCGCGCCAGGATATCGCCCGACGAGCCGGCTGCCAGCGCGATCACAATCTTCACCGGCTTGGTCGGCCATTGCTCGGCCGCTGCGGTCCGTGGCAGCAGAAGTGCCGGGCAGCCCGCGAGCAAGGCAGCGCCGGCCAGGCGCAGCCATTTTCGCCGGCCGGTCGGTTTCAGAACGTCACTCATGTCTCTCTCCATTGTTATATGTCATCTAGTCGTCAAGACTTGGACCGCTTGGCCAGGAGCGCAAGATCCGCGTTGTCGTGACCGACGTCCCGCGCCGCCGACAGCGGCGGCGGGCGCTTGCCATTGAACGACAGCGGCAAGCCGACGGCAGCGAGCTCATCGTCCGACGGCTTGCCGATAATGCCAAGCGCTTCCGTTTGCGGGTGCTCCACCAGTTCTTTGGTCGTCTGGATCGGTGCGCACGGTAGTCCGGCCACGCCCAGCCGCTCCTGCCAGTAGGCACGCGGATACTCGCGCAGGCGGTCTCCGATTAGTCCGTCGATCAGGGCCCGATTGCGCAGGCGCGCCGCATTCGTGGCGAAGCGCTCGTCGCCAGCCCACTCTGGGCGGTCCAGCGTCTCGCAAAGCCGCGCGAACAGCGCGTCGTTCGCACAACTGATGATCAGATCACCGTCCGCAGTCTGGTAGGCGCGATGCGGCACAATAAAGGCGACGCCAGATCCATGGCGCGAGCCCGGCTCGCCGTCGGCGTTGTAGTTGGCGACGCCGATCGACATCCAGGCAATGGCAGTCTCCAGCAGCGAGCTGTTGACGGTCGCGCCGGCCTGCTTCTGTTGTCGGCGAAACAGTGCGGCGAGAACACCAATGACGGCCCACATACCCGTGCCGAAGTCGACAATGGACACCCCGGCACGCACCGGCGACTGGCCCTCCTCGCCCGTAATGCTCATGATTCCCGCGAACGCCTGCATCAGCGGGTCATACCCAGGCGCGGTATTCAGCGGCCCCTGGTGGCCAAAAGCCCCGATCTCGCAGCAGATCAGCTCCGGCTTGGTCACACGCAGGCTATCGGCATCGAGCCCGTACTGCGCCGCCGAGCCGGGGCGAAGGTTATGAAAGAAAACGTCGGCGCGCTCCGCGATGAGTTGGTGGAGCGTGGCAAGATCATCGGGATCCTTGATGTCAAGGCTGATGAAGCGCTTGCCGCGGTTGATGGCGTGGAAGGCCGCGCCGCTGCCCTTCCACTTGCTCGGCCCCCAGCCGCGCGCCGAGTCGCCCGAGGGCCGCTCGATCTTCCAGACATCTGCGCCGAGCGCTGCCAGGATCTGGCCGGCGAACGGCGCCGAAGCGCTGTCACTCAGCTCGACCACCACCACACCGTCGAGAGGCAAATCATGCATTGCTGATACGCTCCTTGGTTTGATATGCGTTGTATTGCGTCCGCTTTGACCGGACGCATGCGCGAAGAGTAGAGGCGCGTCGCCGTCTCGCCAACTGGCCTTTTTCGAAACGGCGATTCGGAGGGATTGAAGTGGCGAGTCGCAGTGGCCTGGTCCCTTAGGCCTACTCGGGCGCGGCAGCACGCTCGCGGACCCGCCCCGTTGCTTATCAACTCAGTTTCCCCGCGTGACCATTTATCCAAAGCGCCGTTATCGGCGCTTTTATTGTGCGCCGCTGTCTGAATCCATACTTTGGATTAAGGGCGCCCTACCGCGATGGGGATTTCTCGCTCAACGCTTATGGGTACCCCCTCGACGCTTTGCTACGACACACCGCCCCAATTCAGATGAACCGAGATGGCGGAATGCACGGTCGAGCGGGACCTGAGCGTCGCGCCAAATCCCGAGTCAATCAGACGTTCCATCGCGGTCAGGCACCGCTTGCTGCCAAGGCGAATTTCCTACATTGGCTCGTGGATCAAATCAATGCTGATGGATTTGTCAACTAGCTCGCCGGCCTCCGGCACCCGATAACCGACGCTCCGATATATGACATCCTCTGGGTCACCGGACACCGGACACCGGCTGCGCTCTCGCTTCACTGGCTGGGGCCGTGCGGACGCTGGTAGCCGCCACATTGACGACCACCGGTTGGCCCCACATGCCAAAGCGCGGAGCCAAGCAATCGCGCCGTTCTCCATCGCGACTCCGCCGAGTTTCCCACAGCTTGTATCCGGTTCCGACAAACACGGCCCGGCTACCGGCTGCTGGCACATGCAAAACCAAGTAGAAATTGAGCAGGACAGACGCTGGCACAAGGTCGATAGGCACCGCACGATAAGGATGGTCCGCCAGTACCGCAGGCTCCGTGTCACGATGCAGGATCCACGAACTCTCACCTTCGCTCACCTCTGCCAGCACGTCGCCGGCCCGCCAACGCCGCGCCATCTCAGCGCGCAGGAACTTGTCAGACCGGGCTACGCCCTGCTTAACCGAGAGGCCTAGCCACCGAGACCCGTCGATCTCCGCGTGAAAGGCATTAAAGTAGAGTACTGTCGTCATGCCGCCGCGCTCGCATCGAGACTGCTGAGCGCCGTGCCGATTACACAGTGTTCGGCTACATGCACAAACGCGATATCCCAGTCGTCTGCCGCCGCTGGCACCAGTAAATCTCCTGAAAGTACACTGTCACGCGCACCTGCCGCTCGGCCAGTGTTGGCAGTGCCGGAACGCATATAGGTAGCGCCTGGCCGCCCATTCTCCAGGCCGCCTTCTGCCTGCATGAGGTGCAACTTCATCCGAGCATCTTCGAAGAGCTTCTCCAGCGATGCCTCATTCGATGCATCGTCCATCGACGCGTGTGACTACGCCTTGGCATCCACGCACGCATCGCACTGTGGAATGAACAGGTCGCAACGCTCGAATAGGTGCGCCGGCACGACGCCGTCCGGCATAACCGGCTTCTTGCAATATTGTTCGATAAGGACTCGGCACTCCTGCTCATACTCCACGGCAACAACGACTTCGCGCATCAGGTTCGGGCCTACAAACAGCGCCCCGTCGCGTGGCGCTTCTGCTCGCCCTTCACCTCCGTGTGAATGGCCTTGGTATGTGCCAGCAGCGCATCGTTGCTCACGCGGCCTCGGGGGCAAACTCACTGCGGGGGGTGTTATGGGGATGCGCACGAATACGCTCGCAGACGAAAAGTTCGCGCGATGCGAGCGCAGTGAGGCCCAGCGCTCGGCAGATGAACGCACGTCTTCAGCGTAGAAGGCTGCGCTGAAACGGACGTAGTGGCATTCCGGCAACACTCTCGAACGCCACGAAGCCTCGACAGCACTCTTCGTTGTCGAAACTAGCCACTGCGGCACTTTCCATGAGTTCAATCAGAAAACCGTCAAACACGATGGGCGTTCCGCGCTTGAGAATTCTCACGATGGTCGCATAGAGGCAGAGGGTCACGGCCCGCACGGACAAACGGTTCTGGCTGCGACGCAAACATTGCAGTTCCTTTGTCGCCCAGACATGTCGAAGGTCGTCCGTCAATGAGTAAATCCCGAAGTTAAGCCCATCATCAAAGAAATAGCGGAGAACGTGAAGGGCTGCAACGTGATGATCCTGCGATTCAACCCTTAGCAGTCTACCGTCCCGCCACACCCTGGAGCTGTGTCGCTCTGGACATGATGCCATTCTTGATAGCAGCCATTTCGTCAGCATGCGCAGCGTAGCCCGATACACGAGATCGATGTACCGACGTTCGTCCTTCCGACGCCTCGATTGAAACAATAGTGTCCCGTCTCGTCGTAAACACCAACTGAGTATAGTTACATAGTGCTTAGAGTTCTCCAGGCTTGGCGGAAGGACAGGGGAAAGACGAGCGCATAGCGCGTACGCAAGCGCTTCCCGACTCTCCCAATAGCGGCCAATCATTGCGTCAGCGGATCCAACCTCACCGTGAGCCAGATGTAGACGGTTTGCCCAAGCCATTAGATTCTCGAACCTTCGGTGAAGTTCTGCGTCGTGATCTCGGAATTCACGATGCATGAGAGGAAAGAACTCCCCGCCGGAGATCGATGCTCGGCAGGCTTTGCAGTAATAGGGACTCGATGTGTTACAGGCTTCAATCACGCCAGGTAGTGCACGCCCACAACTTTGACAGCGAGAAGTCAACGGTACCGCGTGGACGGGACACAAGGGTAGCGCAGCGCATTGAAACCAAAAGCTGTGGTATCCGGATTCCAAACACAATGGACATATCCTCAGCACCGATGAAAACAACGCACCCAAGAGGCAGGACGCGCGCCCGGTCATGGCGCTCGTTTCCTCGACCGGGCGCTGCAGAATGACGGAAGCGCTCTCCAGCGCCGCGGCTAGTACCTTGGACGCGTCAAAGTAGGATCGATGCCCTCTGCCCCAGTAACGTTTGACATGCAGCACCCTCAAGTCGCCCTCGCTTAGGTCATTTAGCTGAACCCAGCGCATCAGTACAGACAACGTCGATTCATAAGGTAGCGGACCCCATTGGACGCCTGTCCAAGCCCGCAGTCCTCTGCCCGCTTCGGCAGCGACCATAATGAGCAAAACATCCTAGTCGTCTAACATTCCGGCCGCATGCGCTGCCGCCGCATCCCAGTACTTCGTTTCCAGACTCCCATTTTTGAAGTCGTCGTCAGCAACGCGAACGACGAAATACGACAGTGCTTCGAAAATTCGACGACTAAGCAAGTATTCTTCCACTTTTTTGTTCGCCCCCTCTACAATCTCTATCGCTCTAATCAAACCTAGGCCTGCAAAGGCATTCCACAGGTTTTCCCAATTGTTCTCGAACCGATATCCATCTGCAACCGCCTGCGGAAAAAAGTACTGAGCCCACGAGCATCCAGACCCATTCGGCCAGACCTTGATGTCAACAGCGCGGAGCAAGGCTTGAAGGGATGCTTTGTTGTAGCCTCGCAACCTCACTCGGTGAAGGCCAAACCGATCAGCACACGCACCGGCTCGCCCGCGCGTCTGCATGGAATCCAGCTTCGCCTTCAAGTACGGGTCCTCCCCACAGGTCACCACGATCAATGAATATCGTTTCGCCACAAGTTCATTTTGTATGTCCTTGAGAAAATCAAAGTCCTCCGGCAGAAACGCCTGAGCTTCGTCCAATAGCAATACCACCGTGTTCCACAGCGTCGTACTAGCCAAAACTTCCAAGCTATCGCAGACGCGTGCTTTAAGTCTAGGAGTTTCTCCGCTGAGAGTCGGATGATTTATTGACCGAAGAAATTCTATGAAAAAAGCACGAATGGAAGGCACCTGCCTGTTCGCTGCGGAGTAGTGCAGTGTCGCAATACTGCTTCCAAAATCATTCGGCAATTGTTCACGCAGCGCGCGCAAGAGCGAGGTCTTCCCCTCACCCTTTACCTCTGAGACGTAGAAGCTTCGACGCTGCAATATACACAGCTTGCATGCCGCATAAGCGTGTCTTATCGGTGGCGTCCACAATGGGGTATTGCTCTCGTGTGCGAGAAGCGGATGTGTACCGGTTTGCAAACGACTACGGATATCATCGAGAATAGCTTCAGACATCATCGTTTCCCCTGGTATTGCGAAATGCTCCGAATACCCCCCGCGGTTCCCTGCTGCCGCGCTGAGCAGATGACGCGGTTGGCTTCTCCACCGGGTCGTACGCGATCTCACGCTGTAGTTTGGCGATTTCCAAAGCTTCGCGTTTACTTCGCTTTTTGGGCTTCTGATCGATGAGTGCTTGACGCCTCGCCTTTAGAATCTCATGCACAAGCCGAGGGTCTCGTTCGGCTGGGCGGGCAAGGGCTTTCCGATTCATGACTCGCCGAGCCAGAATCGAGTACTTCCAATCGGCCCAGCGGGCGTCCGGATTTAGTTGTCCAAGATCCTGCCCCGTACGGAGGACGACGGCCCATGCTTTGCGAATGTCCATCCGCTGGACTTGAAGTTCCACCTTCTGTCCAATCAGCGTGAAATCAGAGGAAAGTCGCTCATTTGTATAGCGGCATCGGTCAAATTGAACGTAGGGCCGGACGCCTTTCTTCACGGAACCACGGACAGTGGCCACCACCTTATGCATCAGTAGTCGTAGCTCTGGCTCGCTCGCGTTTGGCAAAGGCTGTGGTAACCAATCGAGTTCCGGCCGTATCGCATAGTCTTCCAGTATGTCGTGAATAGTGCTGCGAAAGAATTTTTCCGGCGTAAATACCGTGTGATGCTCTGCGATGACGGCATCGAGGATTGCCGTAAGATCCTTGTCACGCAGCGTGTACAGTGCCGCCTCCTTCTCTGGCTCGCGGCGCCGCGGGTCATGCGGCCCACTGCCATAGGTACACCTCAGTCGATGGAGGCCCCGCTCAGCCAGCTTTCCATTGAGTCGTTCAATGAAGGGGCGGAGCCACCAGGCACGCGGAACGCCGAACTCAACCGCGCAACCAAGGACATCGATGACGTTGTTCACAAAGTCATCGGCAACGTTCGCCCACCCATTGTCAACTTTAAGTAGGCAACACCCCTGGCGGGCGTATAGGAGAATCAGATTCGGTAGGAGTGAAGCCTGTTCAGGTACAACCTCGCGCATCAATGGTGCGTCGTCGTCCTGTGCTGCCGGCATCAACGAACTAAGGACAGTCTGGAGGGCTGTATCGGACGACGGCTCGGCCTCATAAGCGACGTGATAGCCACATACGCCCCCAGTGCACGCGTCGGCCAGCAAACCGACATACCAACGCGCGACAAGCAAACGATGTAGGTGGCCATAGCGGTCCTCGAACTCGATGTACCCAGGCGCATCCTGCCGGACATAATCTAATTCCAAGATCGAAAATGGCATCCACGCTTGGATCAAGCGTGGATGGCCCCTCCCGATCCTCAAGTGCCACGCGGCCTCCTCCCCACTGCGCTCCCGGATGTATGCATTAGGCTTGGTTTTCAACAGCGCTTGCAAATAGTTCCGCAGCGCAGAGTAGCCATGATTCTTCGTATTCAAAGGCCATTGACCCGGCTTGAGTTTTCCTTTCAATTCCTCGCAAAACTCCTTGTGAATATTGGCGATTGATTTCCTGGCCTCAACATATTCGCCGTCGTCATTCTGCCCAAGAAACTGTTTTGTGACTCGCGTACGCAGCCAGGGAAAGCGATCGAATAGCTGGCCCAGGGCGCCAGCGAAGCCGCTTGAGCAGCTTGCACCCAATGCAAAGTTGCGCTCTGCTGACTTAGTCCGCCTGTACGTCACGACGTGAAGTCCTGGATGAAGCGCACGAAAACCGAAAATCCGCTTATCGGGGGCGATGGCAAGACAGCGCCTGATGATGCGACGAAGGTTATCGTCAAAAATCATCGTTTGCGTTGCAATATCTCTACAGCTGCATCCTGCCATGTAGAGAGCGATCGCCTCCTTCTTGCGCGCTACGACACGACGTGCATTTTCATCGAGGTGAGATACGTCGATATCTGGCCAAGCTGCGGTATCCTGCAATTCCGCCGGAATCATAGAGCGTCTCGCGCCTGTTTTCATTTTGCACTCCTTGAAAGCAAGGAACGCCGCGAAAACAATTGCTTCTTGAGTTCGGTTCGCAAAGCCCCTACCGCCAGTTGCTGTGCAACGGCAGCGAGCATAATGGCAACATCAATGCCCGGCTGAGCAATAACTTCGCTCAGCGCAATGGTATCGCGGTCCTCAAGGAGACCCGAGAGCACCAACAGCTCTTTGCCTGCGTACTTGCCATGTGCACGGGTACGTGCTGCACAGAGGAATCTCCAATTTTGCGGAAGTAGCCCGGCAGCGCGAATTTGTGCTTCGGACTTAATGATGATGGGATACGGGCACTGATCTTCCTTTGGCAAACCGCGGCGGCTGAAATACCAGCGCTCAACGGTTTCATCCACAAAATGGACGTCCACGGCGTCGGAAGCGGAAACATCGCCGGAATAATCTGAGCGCAAGATATATCGGCGAATCTCGGGGTTCCCCTCCGCCAACATCAGGTGCCAGAAGCAAACTTGCCCAAATACCGCCAACCTCTTGTCGTTCTTGGGGGACTCAAAAACGTACAGGTTGCGCAAGCCTCGTCCGGGCAAGTCAATATAATGCCGCGCAGCCATCGTTCGCGGCATAACTACCGCGTGTGCCTCGTGTTTCATCGCGACTCCTCATATTCGTGAGGGATGAGACCAGGCCTTGCGCGGCAGTAAAACATTCCCCTTGACTTCTGGGAAGAAATGAAGCAAAGTCAATCCAAGCTTGCGGGGATGTTTCGGGTATGTGCGAGCAAAGCACTGGCCGGGATTCTTTCAGGTGATAGTCTTCTCCTCGTCGTGTCGGACGATTTAGATTTCGGCGCGAGATCAGCCGTTACTGATCTCGCGCCGTGCTGTTTTCAAGCACGAGCAATTGACTCGTGATTGTATCTGTCATAGTCGCCTCCCCAAAAATTTCAAGCTTTATCGGCCGAGCCAGAAACCTCGCCAAGACTCGCCAAGATGATTTAGAGACGCACGACGGGAGGAGGCACCCGCGCATTTTGGTCAGCATATAAATAAAATATTTTTGATTATCCATGGCGCACAAGTTTCTCGCATTTTTGAGGGAAGCTTGACCCATTTTCAGAAAACCTCATATTCCCTCGGCGTCAGAAGGCACGAATGCGTCGCATTTTTGCGTGATCGACGCTCCATATGGCCTTTTGAGCACCGCGGACGTGATCGCGACCAAAGTGGCCCGTCGACCACGCGCGCGACATTGTCATTTGTGCTGAATACCAGCCTCGATTAGGATATTGGAACGTCATACTGACGACCCTCCCGGAGGCGTTCTGATGCCGGCTCTGCCATTGCAGCTTAGAAGTCACACGTCGTGGGAAGGATCCCTTGACGATTTGGCTGTCACCGCCGCAGGTCTGCTAGGCACACAGGCTTGGCAAGGTCAGATGCTGCGCCCCCCGTCGCGCTCTGTAGTCGTGGACTATCGTTCTGCAGGACTAATATCCCCTGCCATTCGTAAGCGCTATCAGTGGCGTCATCTGGTACAGCTGGTCGTCGCTTGCGTGCTAGTGCAATCCGGCCATAGCCGGAAGTTGGCAGCGCAGCGCATGCAGTCGTTGGATCCATCGGAGTTGATTGCCCTGCTCGCCGCGAAGGGCGGGTCTACTCTCGCCGACCTGGGCGAACCAGGCTTGAGTACCGTTGACCAGGAACGCGCCCTAGCGCTGGTTCACGAAACCGTCTGCCTACTCGCAGTCGGCTTGGTCGATCATTTCCAGCGAGCACGCTCGGGCCGCTTGCTCGTCCATGACGCAGAACTCTCGCCCGCCCTGCTTGCAGCGATGTCGCGGATGGCCAGCCTACACGTTATGTTCGGCATGCCGGTCAGATCCGATGGCGCACACACCATAGTTGCGCAATGCCGCCACGCCTTGCGCGCCCGCGACTGGGGGATACCCGTCTTTGACGCCCCAGGCTGTCGCTTCCATGGCATTCGCTTGCTCGATGCCCTGACTTGTCTTCCGACGATCGAATGCATGGATTTGGCACGTCAGGCCGGTTCTGAGATCGACCTGGACGAGCAGCAGGCGTTTGCCCAACTGCATTCGGTTTGCGACCAATTTGGGACGCGTGGCAGTGATGTTTATTCTACGTTGCGAGAATTCATCACGAGACATCCCATATCTTCCGCGGCAGAGATACGCCGATTCTTGAGTACGCGTAGCTTGCAATTGGCGGCCCCCTTTCTGGCCGCCTGTTACGAATCGGTGCAACCTCACCATCTCGTAAAAGGTGTCGTGCTACGCTGCGCGACTTGCGGAGCCCCCACCGGAAACTCAGTAGTTGAAGGGCATGTGTGTTGCACGGTGCGTCAATGTAGTGCCTTTGACGTCCCGGTGCCATTCCAATCGGTGAGACAGGTGCCTATCCAAGACGCCTTGATTGCGAAGCCGCATATTCTGGTCTACTGGTGTGGCCCGGGCCAGGACGAGATCGCTCTGTATGACACGGCGGCCGCAAATCCCCCCGGGCTTGTCGCTACACTGTATCCAGCCCGCGATAAATGCGACGTCAGCTTGGATAACAATGCCATCGGAATCGATGTCAAAAGCCATGCCAATCCATTCCTCCTTGCGGACACGCTGAACCGAAGCGTAGGCGGCTTGGATCTATTTCCCAAAAAGATCATCGCTATCAACGATCAGGCCCTGTCGCGTTTCCCGGGATACTTAGAGATTTTGCGCCGCGAATGCAATAGGACGGACATCGAATTTGTGGCGGTAAGCGCGCTTCGCCGAAAGCTGAGGACACGCTCGTGATCGTCAAACGACTGCAATCACTCGGCTTACATCGGTTGGATCTATTGTGCGCCTACTTCGTCCACGAGCTCGATCTGCACACGCTGCAGCACGCCCCCGCACTGCTCATGGGCTTTCGCAGCGTGGCACGCACACCATTGCTGCGCGATCGGGAGGTTGAACTAGACAACCTTCGCCGAGTTTGCAACGGGCTCTCGACAGTTGCTGCGCTGAAAGCCGCAGCGGTGCGTTACAACGACTCAGCGCTGGCGCCTACCCACCGCCGTCAATTTCGGATTGACGAGCGCTCCCTGGCCATCAAGCCGAAATTTGACATTGCCGCGCCCGAGCTTAGCGAAGCGTTGGCCGCACTAAAGGTACCTCACACACCCGACGCTCATGAGCAGACGTTAGCGGAGTCCGGAAAGCCAATCTCCATTCACGTTCAATTTGGTGGCGAATCGCGCCGCTACCCGATTCAGTCATTGCCCGCCACGTTGCCGTTGCCTCGCCCTCACGAAGCGAGCCGGCCATCGCAGCGGCAGCACTCGATACCGTGGACTGAACTGCTGGCAGAAGCGAGTGAAATGGACGCCATTGATAAGCGCCTTCAATCACCGCGGCCGGGCAACTGGCAGCAACGATTGCAAGCCGTTGCGCTCCATAGCGTGGACAGAGACGGTTGCTTCAACGTCGAGTCGACGTTAAGCCTTGAAGGCCTGAAGCATCTTATAGGACTACCTGGGGCAGGAAAGACAACGCTTCTGATGTGTTTGCTGCGCTATCTTGGCCGCCGCGGGATTAAGATTGCCGTATTCTTCCCCTCCATAGAGGTATGCCGCCAGTATCTGGACGACTTGCGTCGATACGATGTCCGCGGCGGCCTGCTGGTCGGGCAGTCGCGCGAAACGCGACTTCGACACGCTCACAAACTTGCAGAATCGCTGGCGACCGGCGATCCTCTGCGCGGTTTCGGCACATCTTGTGACAGTGCCCATCTATTTGAAGGCGTCTGCGCTCTACCGTCCCTCACGGAAGCACCGGGCTCCGCCTTTGGCATTGCCGATTCCTTCTGCACCAGAGTTCTTCAAAATCCCGTCAACGAAAGCACTGCCAAAGCCGGTAGCACCCAAACCTTAAAGCGCAAGCTTTGCCCTGTGTGGTCGTTGTGCGGGTACTCTCGCGCTGCCGCAGAGCTGCCAAGCACCAACGTTTGGTTCGGGCACATCTTGTCGGCGGATACCCGAGTCCCAGCGCATACCACCCCTCTCGATGAGCGCTACTTCGAACTGATTGCGCGATCTTTTGACCTCGTGATTTTCGATGAGGCTGACCGAGCCCAACAGGATCTCGATCGAGGTGGCATTGCCGAACTTAGTCTTTCCGGCCACGATCGCTCGTTTCATCGACAGATTCAAAGAAGTACTCTACAGCCCATTGCATCGGGACAAAATGCGGTGCTGCATGGCGTGGAATACGCACAAATGGCAATCGAGATTGCGGAGTTCGAGAAGCTCAATGTGGCGTTGACGCATGCCATCCTGCGTCTAACCGAAGATCTACGCAAAGTGTTTGACGGCTTGTTGATGTCCCCTTTGCGAATTATCGGCGACTGGCTCTCTCCCAAGCGACTCAGTTCCTTGAGCGACGGCTTCGGAGCGGATCCGCAGGCACAGTCAAAGGATGCGTTATGTGAACTGTGGGAGAGTGCCGCCATTCAAGCTTTCCAGCTACGCGGTACGCGATCTGCAAGCGTTACGATTCCTGTCGATGTGACAACGCGCTTAGTAAGCGCTTTTCACATGTCATTGGATGAAGCCGTGAGCTTGCACAGCGATCTTTGCCAATTGATGACCGATTGGCTCGCCGAGTCGAGCCTGCAAGAGCTGTCAAACCTCAGCAAGCAGATTGCTCGACGGTTGCATGACGTGAGAAGAATGTCGAGCGACGCGGAGGCCCAGCAACTGATTGGCCTGCTTCTGCCAGTCACCTTCACAATCCTGAGCTACCGTCGCCTCTCCCCAAGGCTTAGCGACATGACAGCACAGGGTCTGCTTGATCCTGTTCGAGTCGACCAGCTCGCATCGCGGTCCTTGCTGCTGGCGTCGCCCGACAATATCTTGGGCAGCTTGAGCGGGGTTCGCTTCTTCTCAACCCCCTCTCAACGCGACCCGTTGGGACATGCTATCGACGTGCAACTACAGTACGTCGTGTTCGCAGGGGCCCCTCGATTGCTAATGTACCGGCTACATGAGTGGATTCGACGTCAGGATGGCATGCCAGATGGTCCCGCAGTACTGCTTACAAGCGCGACCAGCTACCTGCCACCCAGCCCCGCCCACCATATCGCGGTGCCGCCTCACTACGTACTGCAGCGAGTCTCTCCTGAACGCGATGATGCCCCGCCCTCCAAGTACGAGTTTCGCCCAATTTCAGATGGACACGCCTCGGATTCGGCTGTTTTCTTGCGCTTCAGTGGCGAGCGCTCAGACAGCGTACGCATGGCAAATCTTGAGAAAATGGCGTTCGCCTTGCTTGACGGCGGACTAACAGACTCACAAGTCGCTCGGGATTGTGCCCATTTTGATGTTCGCCATGGCATCTCGCGACGCGCCGCATTTGTTGTCAACAGCTATGATCAGGCTCGCCGACTGAAGCAGTTCATCGATCAGCGTCTACCTGCATGGCGCGGCCGCGTCATTGCGGTCGTGGATGACTTACCAGACATCGGATCAACTGAAGGGTATGTGACATCATCTCGCGTTGAATGCCTGGGTGATGATGAATCGTGGACGTTGCTCATATTTCCTTCTGGTGCGCTAGGTCGCGGCACAAACATTGTTTTCACATCCGGCCCTCGTCAGCGCGACGCGGCGATTGGATCGTTGTACTTTTTGACACGCCCACATCCAGCGCCCAATGACATGAGCTTGCCTGTAAGCATGGCTGCGAGAGCCACGCTCGACTTCGATCTTTGCGACGACGACTCCACGTCAGTGGAAGAGATCGGCAAACGACTGCTAGCGGCTCGACGGCAGGCCTATCAGAAGGTAGGCAAGCTACTGCGCCGACCGCTATATGCACGTGCACTTGGCGATCTGTTTGAGCCATTCACTGCAAATATCGCAGTCTCATTGTTACAGACCATTGGCCGTGCGATGCGCAACGGCTGCCCTGTTCAGTGCTTCTTCATTGATCGTGCATGGGCAGAACGCTCAACCAGGGGCGAGGCGGATACGGAAACAAGCAGCATGCTCGTTCAACTACTGCGGTTGCTCGAGCGCGGTGCGGCATCAGAGGATCCCCAGGAAGCTGCCCTCTACCGCGCGCTCTACGGCGCCTTCCTTGAACCGCTATCGCAGACCAAGGGCCTGAAGATCGCCTCCATGGGCGATGACGGTAACCTCGCTGAACCTTGGACGGATAACCCTCTTTGGGTTGCAGACTCCCCCATTCAACCTGAGGCAGGATTATGACGACCGCCGACCGAGATGTGGCTTTCGCGCTGGAATTTTCAGAAAGCGCTCCCCCACTGGTCCACAGCGTTGCGGCTATCCGGTGGTCCACAGACGTCCTTCGTATAATGAAGCAAATTCGTGATGAGGCAACGAGTCGCGCAAAAGAGAAGGATGACGAAGCGTACGTTCACCTGCCCTACGCCAGTCTACGCGCCCAGCTTCAACTGGAAATTGAAGATTGGACCTTCTTGAAGGAAGACATCGGACTACGCTCCTTCCCAGAGCTCACGAAGGAGCCAGAACCATGGGGCCTCTTGCCATACTCCAAGGCACGGGACTCTGTCGAATGCGTGCGTGACGCTTTTGCTCGTTGGTCGGAAGGTGCACTATCCCACTTCTGCCAAGGCCGAGACGCCTATATCCTTGGCATCTCTGCACTACGAAAGCTCAATGAGATCAATCAAGTCGTACGATTCATGCAGTCGCAAGTACGAGTGTTTCCATGGAATATAGCAGGCAAAGCGGGGATGCTCTCTCCGTTTGATGTCTCGGCAGGTTTGCTGGCATCGCAGCTTGCCGGCAAGGAACTCTTTCCGGAGTTAGGCCCGGTGGTGCGGGTCGTCGGAAGTCCCAATAGAAACAAGGCGGAGCTCATGACGCGCCCCCACTACGCGGCCGGCGGATACTTCAGCTTGGTGTGTGAAATCTCCCTCGAGACACTTCCCGGAGCGACTAAGCCCATCGTCTATTTGAAGTTCAAACGACGCCGGTGGGCCGATAGCTTGAATAGTCGCTATCCCGCGAGTCCGACTATTGGGGGATATGTGTTTCCCCACCATGCTCGACCGATTAGTGCGTATCGCTTTAGCGTAATGCGGCGCAAAGGCGCTTGGGTTACCGATCATGGCTATCCGGTCTACGAACATGCACTAGACCTAGTAAAGGGCTATCAGGACGAAGACGTACTTCAGTATCCTTGCGACGAACGCGCCAGTGTAGTTGTCATGGTGAAGGCTGAAGTTGCCGAGGCAAGTCGCTCCAACCTACAGGCTGGGGTCCCTCTCGTCGATCAAGCCGATGCGTTCGCAGCCATCGCACACACGCTCGAAGGATTGGGTCTACGGCCGTTTCTGGGATTCCAATCGAGTAAGCCAATACGTCACAAAGCTCCGCCCTTGGGTGTCATGAAGGCCGAGGTAGCGGTTGCTCGACTGCTCGCCTTACACGGAATCGACGATGCCGACACCGAGAGCGCAATTGAGAACGCCACCTCGGCGCCGTCGAGTCGTTGGTTCAAATTACAGCCTCCAATCCCTGATCCTTCGCACGATCGCGTCGTTGCGGCCATGCAAATGCTGGTCAAGGACACAGCGTATGTAGCGGATGTGGGAAGACAAAGAATTTACTTCTTAAGCCATTCAGCCGATGACATCGAGTGGGTCAAATTGACCGCGAAAGCAATCCTTGGAAACAATACGGAAGTAATCAGTGCACCGTTGCCGATGAACACGTACGGACCAAGAAGTCTTCTGCCAGTTGACACAGGATCGAAGAAGCAACGATTCGATGCACGGGTGCGCGAATGGCAAAGATACGCCGATCAAGTTGGCGTGCCGGATCGCTCGATGTTCCTTATCCAAGCGCCTCTATTCTATGAGACCCCGGAAGGGCAGAAAAAGCCCGATGACAAGATCAACAAATTGGCCGCTAGAAAGGCGCTGGGCAGCAGGGGCTGCACGGTCCAGTATCTGTTACCCAGTGAGCCCGGAAGGATGGATCGATTCCTCCCTCGCCTACAGGCTTCAATACTGGATTTGGCGTTTGGACATGCTGGCTTCGTTTGGGGCCTGAAGCAAGCCCGTGACGCATGCTTCGGTTCCGAAGCGGATGCACCACAGTGGGCTTGTGCAGTGAGCTCGTTGCAGGTAAGTACGGAATGGGATCGTCAACAGTCGGTTTTCGTTGCTACGCGATTGGAATGCGCCACGGGTGAGGCTTGGGTGCGCTTTGCCTATGCTGATGCCGAGCACGTAATGTCGCCTTGGATGCGGTTTGACCAAGGCGCGACGTATCTCGCATCTCGAAGAGTCGAGTTTCCTCGCATGAATGCCGATCAGCGCATACTTCTGGCCAATTTTTTCGCTAGCACATTCGACGACATTACATCGCTCGACGCCAACGCCGTAGTGTTTATTGACTCTACGCGTACTGCTCGTCTGGCCTCTTGGCTCGGTGACGTGGGTGTGCGCACATCCCAACGCCAAATTGCGCCTGGAATCGTGTTGTCACAGCGTTGGCCGATGCTTCGTGTCTTGAGGGTACGTGAGCAAGCCCCATCGATCGGGCAAGAGAAAATTCACGGGCATAGCACTGAACACGGGATGCTCGTCCGATCCTGGACATCCACGCAAAGGCTGTTCGAGGTCGACGGTACGTCGGCGCCAACATTTTGGTCATTGGCCAAACCTTCAACACACCATAAGCGTGGCGCAAGTTGCTATCGCTCAATTGTGCTACCCGCCTTATCAAAACCAGACGAGGCGACTGAACCGTTTGCAATGTTTCCTGCGCAACCGGACAAACAGCATTTGACCTCACGAGCTGTGGAATTCGTGATCCTCCAGAAGCAGCCACATGACTCGAACCTACAACTCGCATCTTTTGCCCAGCATTTGCGCGCCGGAATGTTGACGGCGAGGAACGAGCCATGGGTCACGACCCCGACTCCTCTGAGAATCATCGAAAAGCTCTCAGAATACATGCGCGCATAAGAGTTTTAGCGCTTCAGAACTAGGACCTTTGCTGCAAGAGTTCGCCAGCGCTGGGATATGAAACTGGATCCACGGCGTCATGGCTTCATTGGTGCCGGAATGTGTGGCTGAGCCGGTCGCGCAAGCGAGGCAAGTTGGCCACCCAACCTTTGGTGACCACGTCTTGCGCCGGCAGTCGTTCGCTGGGATGCGCGGCGAAGTATTGCTCGCTCGCCTGCATCAGGCGCGCGGCTTCGCGCGGGAAGCTCGATTGCACCACCATGGCGGCCAGCCGGAATACGTTGGCCTCACGCTGGTTCAGTGCGGACCCAGTGCGCTCGCGTGCAACGGTAGCGCAGCGACGTAGGAGTTCAGCTTCGACGTCACGGGAACTCATGCTGGATCCTCCGATGGGTGGCCCCAACAGATGCCTGCCAATGCACTTAAAAGTGATCTAATGTACACTTTGCGAGACTGTTTCATCCTGGTCCGCGAAGTTTATAACGCGGCTTACGTGTACCAAACTCGTCGAGACGCGGCGCACAGACCTGTATGAACTGCCATGGCGCCAGTTACTACGGCCTAGCGGGAGAAGCAGACTTTATCGCGCGCTAACGGAGGGGCCGTCGATCGCTATCACGGACTCAAATTGCCCGAGCATTTGCGCCTTATGCACCTCCCTACTTTTGCCTCCAGTTTTACGTTCCTCTTACTTTTCCACGTCATGTTTCCGCACGTAGATCGTGGGAGAAAAAATGCCGCGTATTCCAAGGCCAGGCCGCTAGGGTAGCAGTCAAGCCAAATCTCAGCCGACAACTTTACGTTAGAGGACTAAGTTCAAATGTCCGAGTTTGGCTGGCGTAAGCTTGACGGCTTCCAGCGCGCGGGAGCCCGTCATGCCAGCAGGAGCCATTACCATGACGATGCGGCAGATCGACCGGCTCAAGGTCGTTCAAGCGCTGGCAGACGGCCATCTCAAGACCGGGATTGCCGCATCCAGGCTGGGACTAACGCCCCGACAGACCCTGCGCCTGCTGTCGCCGACCGCTGGTAGTGCCCGAGGGCGAAGACCGGGACGCCAGCCACGGCTGATCCCGGCCATCGGCCAACTTGGGTCGGATTTCGGACAAAGCCATGCCGGCCAGATCCACTGCCCTCGCCGCTCGCCTTATAGTCTCGCGCTACACCAATCGACAGGACCGACCGATGAAAACACGTGCAGCAGTTGCCTGGGGTGCGGGAAAGCCGCTGACCATCGAAGACGTCGACCTCGACGGCCCGCGCGCCGGCGAAGTGCTGGTGGAAGTGAAGGCCACCGGCATCTGCCACACCGATTACTACACGCTGTCCGGCGCAGACCCGGAAGGCATTTTCCCGGCGATCCTTGGCCATGAAGGCGCCGGCATCGTCACCGATGTCGGCCCCGGCGTGACCTCGCTCAAGCCGGGCGACCACGTGATTCCGCTGTACACGCCGGAATGCCGCCAGTGCAAGTTCTGCCTGTCGCGCAAGACCAACCTGTGCCAGGCAATCCGCGCGACGCAAGGCAAGGGCCTGATGCCGGACGGCACCTCGCGCTTTTCGATCGACGGCAAGCCCATCCTCCACTACATGGGCACCTCCACCTTCGCCAACCACATCGTGGTGCCGGAGATCGCGCTGGCGAAGATCCGCCCGGATGCGCCGTTCGACAAGGTCTG
>NZ_JAYLVT010000020.1:0-122001 GCF_035818815.1 Cupriavidus sp. SS-3 | reverse complement strand
GTGCTGGTGCTGCGCAAGACCCGGCCCGAGCTGCCGCGCGCGTTCCGCTGCCCGGGCGTGCCGGTGGTGCCGCTGCTGTCGATCGGCTTCTGCCTGTTTCTGATGGCGCACCTGCAGGCGCTGACCTGGGTCGCCTTCCTGGTGTGGCTGGCGTTGGGGCTGGTGATCTACTTCGCCTATGCGCGGCGCAATGCCGTGCTGCACAGCGCCGCCAGGTAGAGGCCAATACGGGGTGGTGAAACGACCCGTGGAATCACAAGTCTTCCACCCCCTCCTGGTCAGCGGCCGGAAACCCTATTTCGCGGGCACAACCAGCGGCGAACCCTTCGTGACGATATAGGTTGCCAATTCCGATGCCAGGCCGCCGCCAACATTCCGTGCTGAATGCGGCATGCCTGCCGGGATGAACAGCGATTCCCCTGCCTTCAGCGTCACCGGCCGCTGATCGCCAAGCTGATACTCAAGGCTGCCCTGCAGCACGTGAGCGATCTCCTCACCCGGGTGTGCGTGCCTGGGCGCGAACGCGCCCGGTTCAAAATCCACGCGCACCTGAATGCCTTCCTTGCCCGCGACGCTGAGTTCATGGCTGACCAGGTCGGCCCGATGGATCCCCGGTGCTTGTGCGTGGGCGTGGTGGAACGTTGCGGCAAGGCAGGCTACGGTCATGGCGGCGGTTGCAAACTTGGCGAGATTCATTTGGGCGTGTCCTGAGTTCGGGTTGGGATATATGCAAGCAGCGATATACGTTGCATAAGCAGCATTGAACGATGCGGATGTATCCCGGCTGTAGCGAACCGCGGCACCTAATGTATTTGTTCGTATCAGCCAGTTGTGCCGCTACGTTGTCATACAAAACTGCCGACAGCCCGCCGCGGCGGCGTGTTCAGATGCAAGGCCTATCCTGAAATCGCCCGTCACATCCGACCTGGATGTGCGTGTGGAGGCAACCCTCCGCATCAAAGGAAAACGCCATGCACCCTATCGTCAAGTCCCTTTCAGCCGCCGGCATTGCAGCCGCGTTCTGCGCGAGTGTCTCCGCGCAACCTGCACAAGACGCCATCCGCCCGCCTGCCATTCTTCCCCTCGGCAGCGAACCCGCACCAAAGTTGCTGCCCTATGCGGCGCTGCCGGAGCCGCTCGCGCGCGGCGTAGTCATCGTCCAGTTTCGCACCGAGAATTTCCGCGTCATGCCGATATTCGGCAATGCCGCCGCCGGGATCTCGCCTCGCATCGGGCACTTGCACGTGACGGTTGACGATACTCCTGGCACCTGGGCACATACGAGCGAGGATCCGATCATCGTGGTCGGCCTCACGCCGGGGCCGCACAGGCTGCGCCTGGAGCTGGCCGACCCCGGCCACAAGATCCTCGCCACCGAGGTGGTCACCGTCACGGTGCCTGACGTCAAGGCCTCGGGCTCGGCGCCGGCATCCGCGTCTGGTTCCCACCGGCATTGAGTGGACTCTTGCCTGTCTGCCAGCGGTCCCGGCGTGCCAATCGGCTAGCGCGCGACTGCGTGTAAGCGGAAACATCGCCAGTCGATGCGAAGAGCGCGCAGGGCAGTGATCCAGGTATGGGATGAGGTGTCTGATTTTTGTGGTCTACCACCCGTATCCGGAACGGTCTAACGTTCACACCAAGCGATAGGCGCTCTTCCATTCGTCTTCTGGAGCAGCCAAGACCACCATCTGGGATCCGGTCCGCGTAGGCTTCAGGGTCATGCGTCCCGCGTCATTGCCCGGCACGCTATCTGGGGATGTCGATTGCACGTTGGTGGCTCCCGCGATGGCATCGAGATCCGCCCGGTTTTCGGGACCCGACCGCTTCAGGCTGCAGCAGCGAGGGCAGATTCGGGGGCACGGCGGAAGCTGATGGCGAGCCGATTATAGGCATTCATCAGCCCGATGGCCATGGTGAGGTCGGCGAGTTCCTTTTCGCTGAACACCGCCGCGGCCTGTCGAAAATCTTCGTCGGGCACATGGGTGTCGGCGACGCGGGTGACGGATTCCGTCCAGGCCAGCGCCGCCTGCTCGCGTTCGCTGAACAACGGCCCCGCTTCCTGCCAGGCCTGCACAAGCGCGAGCTTTGCCGGCGTAACGCCCTTCTTGATCAGGTCGCGCGTATGCATGTCGAGGCAATACGCGCACCCATTGATCTGGCTTACGCGCAGATAGACCAGGTCGGCCAGGACGTCTTCCAGGCCCGATTGCATGACATAGCCGTATACGCCGCCAAATGCCTTGACGCCGCCCGCCGATACCTTGGTGTAGTCCAGTCTCATTTCAAACTCCTAGTTGTCGTAGATGGTCAGTTCCTGGTCGGCCGTATCGACTACGAACACGGCCAGCAGCTTTGCCGGCCTGGTCTTGCTCGCATTGCGGCTCACCGGATGGCGGGAGCCCGGATTCTCGAAGAAACTCTCGCCCGCCTTGTAGACTCGTTCCGGCTCGTCGTTCACCTTGCTGGCGATGCTGCCCGAAACGACGTAGGCATAGATGAACGACGACCTGGCATGGGTGTGCGGCAGCGATGCACCACCGGGCGGATAAAAGACCTCGACGGCGACGAGCGACTTGCCCGGGATATTGGGGATCTCCTTCGAGAAATTGGGCTTCACCGTGTCACCGGCGCCGTGCGCCGCTGCGACCCCGGTAAAGGCGATGCCCGTTGCCGCCAGCAGGGAGAGAAGAATGCGTTGCAGTTTCATGTTTGGCTCCTTGGAGGCTAGAATCATGCACCCCATCTGGTTCACAAAAAAGAACCAAAAACACGATTTTTGAATGTACCAGCGGCGATGACCAGCATCCTCGACCTGAAGCTGGACCGTGCGTCCAGAACCTCACTGGCGGAGCAGATACGGCTCGGCATCACCGGCGCGATCGAGAGTGGCGTGCTGGTTCCAGGCGCCAGGTTGCCGTCGTGGATCGACCTCGCTGCCCAGCTTGGCGTGGCGCGAGGCACTGTCAGGACCGCCTACGAGCGGCTGTCCGATGCGCAACTGGTGGTTTCATCGCGCGCCGGCGGCACCAGGGTTTCCGACCACGCCGGAGCCGCAAGGCCCCACGCGGAACAGGCGCGTTCGCTCGAAACCGATTTGCGCTCGGAGCTGTACCAGCACTTTCTGCCGGGCCCGGCAGTGTTCCAGATGGGCGTGCCGGCATCGGACTGCTTCCCTGCCCCCTTGTTCGCACGGCTGCGATCGCGGGCGGCACGTGACGAGGTGGAGGCGCCGGCGACCTACCCGGATCCGCGCGGCGAGCATGAACTCCGCAGAGAGATCGCGGCGCACCTGGCATTGTCCCGGGCGATGGACTGCCAGCCCTCGCAGGTCTTCATCACCGCGGGCTTTACCGGCGCGCTCGGTGTCACGCTGCGGGTGATCCAGGCCGAGGGCCGGCAAGCCTGGGTCGAGAATCCGGGATTTCTTCCCAGTCGCAGAGCCATGGCATTGTCCCGGCTCACGACCGTTCCCATCCCGGTGGATGAAAACGGCATCGATGTCGGCTACGGCCAGGCACATGCACCGGATGCCGCGGTGGCGCTGGTTACGGCGGGTCAGCAGGCGCCCCTGGGCCCGACTCTCTCACTCGGTCGCCGCGTGCAACTGCTCGAGTGGGCCAGCCGCGCGGGTGCATGGATCATCGAGGACGACTACCTTGGCGAACTCCAGCTCAGGCGTCGCGCGGCTCCCGCACTGGCATCGCAGGATCGGGCCGGGCGGGTCATCCATATCGGGTCCTTCAGCAAGACACTCAGCCCCACGCTGCGGCTCGGCTTCGTGGTCGTGCCGCCTGTCCTGGTATCGCGCTTCGAAGAAGTCGTCGCCTGCCTCGCTTCCGCGCCAGGGCCGGCGGTGCAAATGGCGACCGCCGAGTTTATGCGCGATGGACACTATCTGCGGCACCTGCGGCGCATGAAACGCATTTACGCAGCCCGCAGCGATGCGCTTCTGGCTGCGCTCAACGCCAGGGAATTCCAGGCCTATGCGGCAGGCCTCGCCGTAGTGGTGAGACTGCCGGACGGCGCCGACGACCAGAGGATCGCCCGGGAAGCCTATGCCTACGGGCTGGCGCCCGCACCGTTATCGGGCTGGTTCTGCTCTGCTTCCACGCAACGGTCCGGCCTGCTGCTTGGTGTCGCGACGGCGATTGAGCACCAGGTTCCCGCTGCCTGCGACCGCTTGCAGCAACTGATCCGCAAATTCTCGTAATTGACTGCCACCGCATTCGTCCTGACCCATGCAAGGGCCGCTAACTTCAATAGCCGCGATAGCGGTCGATAACGTCCGCGAGCGGCTCACCCCGCTGATGTCGACGAACGTTTTCCAGCAGGATCGGCGCAGCCGATTCGGGCTGGGTCATGCTCGCCACATGGGGCGTCAGAAATACCCGCGGATGGGTCCAGAAAGGATGCTCCGCAGGCAGGGGCTCAGGCTCGGTCACGTCGAGAATCGCGCGCGATAGCCGACCCGAATCCAAGGCCTCGAGCAGATCCGCATCGACCAGATGCGGACCGCGCCCGACATTGATCAGCGCCGCACCGGCAGGCAGCAGCGAAAACAGTTCGCGATTCAGGATGCCCCTGGTGGCCGGGGTGAGCGGCAACAGGCAGATCAGCATGTCGCACCCTGCGAGAAAGGGTTGCAACTGATCCGGGCCGGCGAAGCTCTCCACGCCCTCGATCTCACGCACGGAGCGGTTCCATCCGCGCAGGTTGAAGCCGTAGCTCGCCAGTCGCTCCAGCACGGCACACCCCAACGCGCCCATGCCCATCACGCCGACCGTGCGGGCCGAGGCAGGCGGTACCTCCAACGGATCCCAGATGCGCGCCGCCTTCGCCGCCACGTAGTCGAAGAAGTCGCGATGCAGCGCCAGAACGGCCAGGCTGACATATTCCACCATGCCGTTGATAATCCCTGGCTCGACCATCCTGACAATGGGAACGTGCTCGGGCAGTGCGGAAAAATCGACATGATCGACACCGGCTCCGGAGGAGAAGAACACCTTCAGCCGAGGCAGCCTGGCGATGAGCTCGGCGGGTGCCTGCCAGGCGATCAGGTATTCGACCTCGGCGAGGTCGCCGGCATCGGGCCAGACCCGAAAGTCGAGGTCGGGTGCGTGCTCGGCGAAGTAGCGCGCCCAAGCTGCAGCGCGAGCGGAATCTGATCGATAAAGAATACTCATGCCAGGGTCCTACCAGCCGCCTACCCAGCCATCGAACAGCCCCTCGGGAAGGGTGTCCGCGTTGGCGCCACGGAGAAAATCAAAGTCGCAGCCCAGATGAGCCTGCTCGATGTGTTGGTTATATAGATTGCGGTAGCCACGCACGTGCTGGGACGGCGGCGCCTGCCATGCCTGGCGCCGACGTTCGAGTTCATCCGGTTCGACGCAGAGTTCCAGTCGCCGCGCGGCGACGTCGAGCTCGATGATGTCGCCGTCACGCACCAGAGCCAGCGGACCACCGATCGCAGCCTCGGGAGAAACATGCAGCACGGCGGCACCATAGGCGGTGCCGCTCATTCGCGCATCGGAGATGCGGAGCATGTCGCGCACGCCGCGCTCCATCAGATGGCGCGGCAGGGGCAGCATGCCCCACTCCGGCATCGCCGCGCCCACGGGCCCGGCATTGCGCAGAATGAGCACGCTGTTCTCGTCGATGCCGAGTTCAGGGTTATCGATCTGGTCGGCGATCGTCTGTACGTCTTCGAACACCACCGCCGGGCCGCGATGGCGGAACAGCTTGGGATTCGCCGCACAGGTCTTCATCACCGCACCGTCCGGCGCCAGGTTGCCTTTGACCACGACCATCGCCTCGCCAGGCTTGACCGGATTGTCCAGCGGCCGGATCACATCGCTATCGAAGACTTCCGCCGTCTCGAGAATCGTGCCGACCGTGCGACCGTCGACGGTGCGCGCATCGAGATGCAGCAAGGGCTCGAGGGTCTTGAGCAGGGCCGGTACGCCCCCAGCGGCCATCAGTCGCTCAGTCAGGTGTTCACCGGCGGGCTGGACGTTGGCGATCAGAGGCACGCGCCTGGCGATCTCGTCGAAGCGCTCCAGAGTCAGCGGTACGTCGACGCGGCCGGCGAGCGCTAGCAGGTGGATGATGACGTTGGTCGACCCACCCACCGCGCACAGCAGGGTAATGGCATTGTCAAAGGCTCTCGCGTCGAGAACCTCGCTCGGGCGCGGGCTGCCATCGGCGGCCATGCGCACGCTACGACGCCCCACCTCGCGGGCGAGCTGATGACGACGCCGGTCGACCGCCGGCACCAGGCTGCTACCGGGCAGCGACACACCCAGTGCCTCGCAGATGACCGCCATCGAAGAAGCGGTACCCATTTCTGCACAGTGGCCGGCCGTCCCCATCACGCTTCGCTCGAACGCGGCGAAATCGCCTTCCGAGAGTTCTCCTGCACGCAGTTGGTCGACCAGACGCCAGACACCGGTAGCGTTCGCCAGATTTCCGCCACTCGCCGAGCGGGGCGTGGCCGGGCCGCTGGCAAGGAATATGAACGGAACGCCAGCGCTGGCGGCCCCCATCAGCAGTGCCGGCTGCGTCTTGTCACAGCCGGCGAGCAGCACCACCGCATCGAAGGGATAGCCGCGAATGGTCTCCTCGGCCTCCATCGCCAGCAGGTTGCGAAAGGGGAAGGAGGTCGGCTTGATGATGTTCTCGCTGATCGACATCAACGGCACCTCGAACGGGATACCGCCTGCCTCGAGAATCCCGACTCTTGCCTCTTCGGCAAGGGTGCGTAGATTGAGATTGCACGGGTTGATATCGGACCAGGTATTGAGAATGCCCACGACGGGGCGCTCCATCAGGTCTTCGCGGCTCCAGCCGGCGGCCGACAAGGTCGAACGATGCACGAAGCCAGGCAGATCATTCTTGCGAAACCAGCGCGCGCTGCGTAGCGGCCGACCATTCTTTGTTTCGTTATCGCTCATGCGATCACCTTGTGGACCACTGTTCGGGAAAATTCGATAAGGCAGAGTTACCGCATGCCGGGGATTACGGCATGACGTCGCACCGCCTCTTGCCGAGGCGGTGCGACGATTGCTGATCAGAGGCCGACCAGACCGGCCAGCCCGCCGATGTCAGCGATCTGGCGGTAGTTGTAGCAAGCGTTACCCGGCTGTTCATGACCACGGGCGACGAAGGCCTTGTTCTTGATCTTCATGTCTTCAGCCGGCATCAGGTCGTAGCGGAAGCTCGAAGAAACGTGCAGCACGTCTTCCGGACCGCAACCGAGGTTGTCGAGCATGTATTCGAAGGCCTGCAGGCGCGGCTTGTAGGCCTGGGCCTGTTGGGCGGTGAATACCTTGTGGAAGGGCACGCCCAGCTTGTCGACGTTGGACATGATCTGTGCGTCCATCGCGTTAGAGAAGATCACCAGCGGGATCTTGTCGGCGATCTTCGCCAGGCCGGCGGTCACGTCGGGATGCGGGCCCCAGGTCGGCACGGCGTTGTAGTAAAGCTGCCCTTCGCCGCGATATTCCACGCCCCAGCGCTTGCACACGCGCGAAATGGCGGTATCGAGGATCTCGTCATAAGGACGCCAGTCTCCCATCACCTGATCCAGGCGATAAGCAGCGAAATCCTTGACGAACTGGTCCATCTGCTCAGGGGCAACGCGATCGGCGAACAGCTCGCGGGTCAGCGGACCCATCTGAAAATTGGTCAGCGTGCCGTAACAGTCGAAGGTGAGGTATTTAGGGCGCATGAAGCTCATTTGGGCAGTCCTGAAAGTCCGTTGATAAATGCGGTGATACGTCGCAGCACCACGACTTCATTACAGCACGGTGAAAACCGCATATGACGTTGAAAGTTCGAGCCACTCGATACAAAAAACGATTCTTCGAGCCCCCCTTGGCAGACTCTGCGGAACGCCCCCCCCAATAAGCTCGATCGCCCTGGCCCAGGCTGGCTGCGCCGCGATTTATCAGGAGGAGGCGGCGCGATCCCAACGTGAAAGCGCTCTCGCCAATGGACTCACCAAAGGACTCGCTGACGGCGCGCTGACACAGCTTCTCGCCTTTCCTCAGAGCGGAGGGCCGGGATTGTGCCGGCCTATTTCTGCGCGCTCCCCCTCAGCTTTGCTCGCCGACGTTCGGACTGGTGCAGCCGCTTGAGAATGCCATCGAACGATTCGAGTTGCCGATGGATCTCCTCAGGCCCGTTCTCAACCAGGAATGCCCGGAATGCCGACGCCGCCGGCGGCAGGCGGACCGCCGGCAGGTGCGCTACATACCAGTCGCGCTCCACCGGATTTCCTGCCAGCGGCAACACGCCGATCAGTCCCGCTTGAAACTCCAGCGTGCAGGCATGCAGCGACAGAAACGCGATGCCAAGCCCTGCGGAGACCATGCGCTTGATTGCGGCATTGCTGGACAGCTCGGATCCATGCGGCAAGCGCAGCCCCGCCTCGCGGAACAAGCGTTCGACGGTATCGCGTGTGCCTGAGCCGCGTTCGCGGATCAGCAGGTTTTCCGCCAGCAGATCGTGCAACGTGTTGTGCCGCCGTGACATCAATGGGTGGTCAGGCGCGGCAATGAAGGCCATCGGATGCTTGGCAAAGGTCACCGCATTCGTCCTGAGCTCGGAAGGCGGGCGGCCGATGATGGCAAGGTCGATCTCGTGCATTCCCAGCATGCGGACGATCTCTTCCCGGTTGCCGACCCGTAGCACGATCTTCACCTCCGGATTGCATTGGGTGAACGCCACCAGCATCTGCGGAAGCAAATACTCAGCGGTGGTGATCGCGCCGACGCGAAGGGTCCCGGCAATGCCGCCGCGCAAGGCAGCCACCTCCTCCACCGCATCGCGCCATAGCTTGAGAATCTGGCTGGCGTAGCCTGCCATCACTTCCCCGGCGGGCGTCATCAGCAAGCCGCGGCCAGACCGCTGCACCAGCGGCGTGCCCGTAGCTTCTTCGAGCAGTCGCAATTGCAGCGATACCGTGGGCTGGGTCAGATGCAGCTCCTCGGCGGCGCGGGATACGCCGCCAAGGCGCGCTACCGCGTCGATCGCATTGAGCTGTCGGAAGGTAGTGGTCTTATTCATACAAGAAAACCTATCGGTCGGCTTTGTTTCTCAATTATTCAATATGAGTTTTCCCGCGTACAGTGCAAACGTCAAGACCAGATCCGCCCTACCCTTTTCGCGTTCGGCCTAACCATCCAGGAGTCCACCATGTCGATCGAATTGCTGATTGTTTCCGCCGACCATGTACTGTTCCAGACCGAGGCGCAACATGCAGCCGGCTTGGCAGCGGCCACCCAGGCCCGGGCGGAAGCGGCGCCTGCCAGCGCAATTGGCGCAGACTTCAGCGCGGCGTATCAGGAGGCGTTCGTCCAGGCGGGAGCGAGCGCGAAACTATCCGTGCGCCGGCAAACCGAGCAGCTGATGCGCGAAGCCGAGCAAGCCGGAGCCAGGCTTGCCATCGTGACGATGATGTCGTCCCGCATGCTGAGCGCCCTGCTCGACCGCTATGACCAGCCCGCCGATCGCTTTACCGTGACCGCCACGGCGGATTCGCTGGGCCGCGGCGATGGCCCCGCGGACCTGCTGCGGCTGGTGCTCCATGCCGTCGACGTGCCTTCCGACCGCGCGTTGGTCATCGCTGCAGATGCCGGCGAGGCCTGCGCCGCGGCCGCACTCGGCATGCCGCTGATGCGGCTGCACCATGGCATGTCCTGCCGGCAGGACGATGGAGCAACCTTCCTTTCCGACGCGCCCGCCGCGTCGTGGCCATCGTTCGACGACATCGAGATGCGCTTCACGCAAGGCGCACCGGGCCAGCCGTCGCGCTACACGCGCCCAGGAACATTGACCGCCCCGGCATGAGCCGGCGTGGCACCACCAACGCATACGGAGGGATGGAATGAAGACGATCGTCATTATCGGCGGCGGAACCGCCGGCCTTCAGCTGGCAGCCCGGCTGGGCAAGCAACTGGGCAAGCGCGGTCTGGCCAACATTGTCCTGGTGGACCGCTATCGGACACACCTGTGGAAGCCCCTGCTGCACGAAGTCGCCACGGGAAAGCTCGCACCGTACATCCACCACACGTCCTTCGCCCTCCAGGCGCGCCGCTACGGTTTCCGCTTCGTGCAAGGCGAGTTCACCTCGCTGGATCGCGACAATCGCACGCTGGAGATCACGGCATCCGGAAATGATGGCGACATGCAAGCGACAACGCTGGCCTACGACACCTTGGTGTTGGCGATCGGCGGGACCACACAGTACTTTGGTGTTCCGGGGGCGAGCGAGCACGCGCTGGCGCTGGACAGCGTGGCAGGTGCAGAGCGTACGCGGACCCGCATCGTGGATGCGCTGCGCCGCGTGTCGTCGCAGGCCACAGCGGCCGACCGTCCGGCGCGGGCCAGCGTTGCCATCGTCGGTGCGGGAGCGACCGGGGTGCAACTGGCTGCCCAGGTGAGGCAGATGTCGCGCGTGCTGAGCCAGTATGGCATCCATTCCCTCGATCCGGACCACGGCACCGATGTACGGCTTGTCGAAGCTTCCGGAAACATTCTGCCGGGCATGGATCGTCGCCTCGCCGAGAGGACTACCGCCGAGCTGCAGGCGCAGGGTATCGAGATCCTGCTGAACACGCGCGTCACCGAGGTCCGCCCCGACTGCCTGCATATCGCGGATGCCGCCCCCATTGCCGCGGACGTGACCGTATGGACCGCCGGCGTCACGGTGGCGCCTGTGCTGTCGAACATCGGCCTGCAGGTCACCCGCAACGGGCGCGTCCGGGTGCGAGATACGCTCCAGAGCCTGGAGGACGAGCATATTTATGCCCTGGGTGATTGCGCGAGCTTCCGCCCGGCTGGGCAACAAGCAGAGCTTCCCACGCGAGCACAGGTTGCGCATCAGCAGGCCATTTACCTGGCCAGGGCCTTGCCACGCGTGCTCGCTGGCAAGTCCGTAGCCGGGTTTACGTTTCGCGATCGGGGTTCGGTGATCTCGTTGGCGGACGACATGGCGCTGTGCCATCTGCTCGCGCCCGGCGCCGGCGACGGCTGGCAGGTACAGGGCACGCTGGCAAAGCTGGTGCACCGTGTCATCTACCGACGTCACGTGCTGTCGGTGCAGGGTTTTGCGCGAACCGCCGCGATGGCACTGTCCCAGCGTCTGGAGCGGCTGCTGGGGGCGGGTTATCGGCTCGATTGAAGTGCACGTTCCAATGCAGGCGCGCATTGAGGCATGGCTGAGCGAAGCTCAGCCATGCCAGTTCACGGCCTGGCCTGGTCGTCGAAACTCTGAGTGCACCGTCAGAAGTCGGCCACTTTGCCCCAGGCCGAGTGCTTGAAGCGCGCCGGGTTGTACGGGGCAGGATCGAAGATCGGCTCGGCACCGGTCACCAGGTCGGCAATCAAGTGGCCAGCTCCGGGGCCGATGCCGAACCCATGTCCGGAGAAGCCCGCCGCCAGGATGAAACCGGGGATTTCCGGCACTTCGCCAATCCCGGGCACACCGTCAGGCGTGTTGTCCACAAAGCCGGCCCAGGCATTGGCGATGCCGGTCTGTCCCAGTGCAGGCATCAGTTCGACCGCACGACGATAGGTTTGCCTGACAGCCCCCGCGTCGGCCTTGGGGTCGAGTATCCGCGTCCGCTCCATGGGGGTCGGTGCATCCAGTCGCCACCGCGCGAGTGTTTCGTGGCCTGCGCGGATACCCTCCATTCCGCCTGGAAACACGTTACGCCAGCGCTTGGCAAACATGGGCAGGAACTGCGGCGCGAAGCGCATCAGTTGGGCCGTCGGGTCCACGCGTCCGCGCCCGCTGATGGCAAGGTTGTAGCTGCCATCGCTGCGGCGGGTGATGGACACGCGCGCGGTGTGCAGCGCGTCAGGGAGATGCGCGGCCACCCCGGACACCCGGACGATGGACTGGCGAACGGTAGCCTGGGGAAAGCGAATGCCCAGTTGGCGGCAGAACGAAGACGCCCACGCGCCGCCAGCGTACACCGCGACGCGGGTTTTGATGGTCCCCGCTTCGGTGACGACGCCGCTGACGCGGCCGCCCTCAAGCTCAATGCCCCGTGCGGCGCAATTCTGCAGCACGGTGCCGCCGAGCTTCATGAGCGCGGCAGCCACCGACGGAGCTGCCTTGGCTGGATCGGCCGTACCGTCACTGGGCGAGAACACACCCCCCTTCCATGCGCGGCCGGTATCCCGACCCCGTTCGCTGGCCTCGCTGCCGCTCAACATGTGGGTGGTCACGCCGGCAGTTCTGGCGAAGTCCCGCCATCTGGCCCAGCGTGCAATCTCGTCCTCGTCGTTGCTGAGGTAAAGCAAACCACATCTGCGGAAACCCGTGTCTTCGCCGGTGTCCTCGGCAAACCGCTCCCACAGTTCGAGGCTCCTGGAGGCCATTGGCAATTCACGCGCGTCACGGTTCTGTTGGCGGCACCAGCCCCAGTTGCGGCTCGATTGCTCGGCGCCGATGCGGCCCTTTTCCACTACGGTAACCGAAAGGCCGCGCCGGGCCAGGTAGTACGCAGCAAAAACGCCGATGATGCCACCGCCGATCACCACCGCGTCGGCATGGGTCGGCAGGGAAGAGGAACTCTCGATGAGACGCAAGGGCTGGGACATGGATCGATCTCCTCGCATTATTTGTCTTGCATGGTTTGTTTCAGGTTGAACTCGGCGACACGCCCTGCGCTCCGCCGGCCGGCAACATCATGGCGGCCTTCATGCCGGCTATTCGTCGTCGTGTTCAAGGATGGCCTTGGTTTCGAGATACTCTTCCAGGCCTTCCAACCCGTATTCGCGACCATTCCCCGAGTGCTTATACCCGCCGAAGGGAGCGTGGGCATTCCATGCCGGATAGTTGATATGCACCTGGCCGGCGCGGATCCGCGCAGCCACGGCTCGCGCCGCGTCGAGATCCCGGCCCTGCACATGGGCGCCCAGACCGTAGATCGTGTCGTTGGCGATCGCCACGGCTTCGTCGACGCTGTCATAGGCAATGATCGAAAGCACCGGTCCGAAGATTTCTTCCTGAGCGATGCGCATTTTTGGATGCACGTCCGAGAAGATCGTCGGCCGTACGTAGAACCCGCGCTCCAGGCCGGCCGGGCGGCCGGGGCCGCCGCAGACTAGCCGCGCGCCCTCGGCAATGCCGACGCCGATCATGTCTTGCACACGGTTGAACTGCGCGCGGTTCGCCACCGGGCCGTGCGTGGTCTGTACGGAGCGCGGGTCGCCGACCACCAGGCGGGCAACCGCGTCGCGGGCGATCTGCTCCACTTCGGCCAGGCGTTCGCGCGGCACGATCATGCGCGTCGGTGCGCTGCAGGATTGGCCGACGTTGCGGAAGGCCGCCGCCACACCCGCCGGCACGGCTCGCGCGAGGTCCGCATCCGGCAGGATGACGTTGGGGGACTTGCCACCCAGTTCCTGCGCTACTCGCTTGACCGTTATGGCCGCCGCCTGCGCGACCAGAACACCCGCACGGGTAGAGCCCGTGATCGAGATCATGTCCACGTCCGGGTGTTCCGCCAGCGCGGCACCGACTTCCGGCCCTTCGCCGTTCACAAGGTTGAACACGCCCGCAGGAGCGCCCGCGTCCTGCATCACCTGCGCGAACAGCAAGGCGCTGAAGGGTGACAGCTCGCTCGGCTTCAGCACCACGGTGCATCCTGCCGCCAGCGCAGGACCTACCTTCGCAGTGATCTGATAGAGCGGCCAGTTCCATGGCGTGATGAGGCCACACACGCCAATGGCTTCACGCGCGATCGTGACGCCGTCCCGGTCCGAGACAAAGGGATAACGACTCATGACGTCGCAGGCCACCCGGATGTGCGCTGCCCCGGCCGGCACCTGCGCGCTGCGCGCCACGCTGATGGCAGCGCCCATCTCCAGCGAGATTGCCTCGGCGAACAACTCGGCCCGCTCGAGGATGAGCTTGTGCACACGGTCGAGAAGCGCCGCCCGGCTCTGTATGGAGGTGACGGACCACCCGGCAAAGGCGGCTCTGGCAGCCGCCACGGCGGCGGCGACGTCTTGCCTGCTGCCCAGGGCGATCTCCGCAACCACATCTTCGGTCGACGGGTCGGTGACGGCCGCCCGGGCTTGCCCTGCAGGGTGAACCCACTCGCCGTCGATGAAGATGCGGTCCAGATGACCTGCGCTGGTCAGGCGCTCGATGATGGCGGGTTTCATCAGAGCTGTCCTTTGCACAAGCCCTTCCGATGCATGGAACCATCCAGGTCGGGCGGCGTGCTCGCGGCTGGGACAGCGATCCAGTACGTATTGAGTTTCATGGCAGTGGCGCTTCTATGTCTCGCTGAGGTAGCGAATGAGTGAACTTTTCGGTCACTGTCATTGCAACATAGAGCCGCCATGCGCTTGTCGCGAAACGCACGGCTGATCATCACGAAGCTGCTGTTTTATGACACGCTGCCAGCATGCCGTGCCGAGCGGGCGAATGGCGTGCAGGATGCGCATCTTCTGGCCGCCCGCATCGAGTTAGTCAAGCCTCACCCAGTTCTGGGCGATGCCGGTCGATGCGCTTCCTCGTTCATCGGCTTGATGTCGACCACGCGATACGAATGCCGGCAAGGCCAAGTCGCGGCAATCAGTCCGCCCCCTCCGCTCGACAAAGAATGCGATGGGCCAAGCGCAGATGCGGGCGGTCAATCATCGCATTGCCAAGCCTGGCAACGCCGGAGGCCCCGACTCTGGAAAATGCTTCGATGACTTGTCTCGCCCACTGTATTTCTTCCGCATGAGGCATGAAAGCTTCATTGATTGCGGCAATATGGGACGGATGGGCTGCCGCCTTCGCGGCAAAGCCGTCGCGCCGGGCAAGGGCCGCCTCATGGCCGATCTCGAAGTTGTGCGACAGGTTTGTACTGACCGCATCAATGGCGTCTATACCTGCCTGCGCAGCAGCTAACAGACACATCGTTCGTGCCACCGAGAATGGCGAGGCAAGCTCCCTTCCCTGATGGGGCGAGCGAATGCCCAGATCGGCCGCCAGGTCCTCGACGCCCCACATCAAGGCGCGCAGACGCATCGGCGCATTCCGGTACGACGACAGGCCAAATACACCTTCCGATGATTCCGTGGCCATGGCGACAATGCCCGTCTCCCACGCGCCATCGAGCAACACATGCTCGAGCGCGGCAAGAAAATCGCACAGACGATGGACATCTTCGATCCCCCGGCACTTTGGAAGAACGATCGCATCGGGCTGATACGGCAATACTGCGGCCAGATCGTGAAGAATACGCCCGGATGCCAGCCCATTGACTCGCACCAGCACTTGTGCGTCTATCGAAAGCCGATGCTCGGCAAGAAAGCCCGCCAGCTTCAGGCGGGCCTCGTCTTTACCATGCTCCGGGACAGCATCTTCCAAATCAAAGACCAGGCCATCGGCACCTGCCTTGAGCGAGGCGGTGAGTTTTCTTTCACTATCAGCAGGCACGAATAGCAAGGAACGCAAATGTTGTGACATGAATTTATGCATAAAGTCTGGCTTTCAATTCCTTTGGCGTTCCGGATCGGCGCCCGTCCGGCCCCAACTGGTCTCGTATCACCGCGAGCCGACGTCCGCCCCCATCGTCCAGGCGGTCGCAAATCATCCCCTCTTGGGGGCTCCGCGCACGCCCGCCAGACTCGCCGGTACCGCAGTTTCTGCGTTTCGGGCAATACAGTTCGCAATTTGCTCTTGGCGGTAGCGTCAAAATCAGCGTCTTGCACGGCGATGGTGCTCTTATGCTGGATGGCACGATCCTGACCTTGCCTCCGCCCCCTGATGCACGCCGACGCCCCCTCTTCAGACGAACACGCTCATCCTCGTCTCGACGCCGCGCTAAAGTACATCCATCGTCACCTGGGCGAACCATTGCGGCTGCCTTTGCTGGCACAGCTATCCCGATTGAGTGTCGGGCGCTTCGTCACCGTATTTCGGCTGACGCTCGGGGTAACCCCGCATCGCTACATCTACCTGAAGCGCATTCATCGCGCGCAGTGTCTGCTTGGGCAGGGCCACCCTCCGGCATTGGCTGCGCACGAGTGCGGCTTCTATGATCAGAGCCATCTGACGCGCTGCCTGAAAAGCCAATGCGGCATGACACCACGGCAGTTTCAAACGGCGATGAAAACCGCATCTGCCGGCGCCGCTCACGCTCGCCGAGTCCCGATGCCTCAGGTTGCCAGCGGAAACAACCGTTCAATCGGATAGTGAGTCTTGATGAATGGCGACTTGATGACGATAAAGCTGAAGTACTTTTCAATGCCGATATTGCGCTCCAGCAGACTTTCCATCAGCTCCTGGTAATGGTTGACACCACGGGTGATGAACTTGAGCAAGTAGTCATAGCCACCGCTGACCAGATGGCATTCGACGATCTCGTCGATCGCATACACGGCTTTTTCAAAGCGCGCGAAATCTTCGCGATGATGGTCCTCCAGCGTGATCTCGGTGAACACCGTAAGGATGTCACCGAGCTTGTCCATGCGGATTTGCGCGCTATACCCGCCGATATAGCCGGCCTGCTCCAGGCGCTTGACCCGTATCAGGCAAGGACTGGCGGAAAGGCCTACGGCGTCGGCAAGGTCCACATTGGTCATGCGTCCGTTCTTTTGCAGCTGGGCAAGGATGCGGAGGTCAAGCCGGTCAAGTTTGATGGGGGCGGACATAGTCTTTCAAGGCAGGATGACTGAATCACATTGTCTTCATATGCCCCGGTCAGGGCAACCGGGGCGCGCCCGGAGACGCCAGCCGAGCGAGGATTCCTGCGTAAACGACGCGGGTCGACGGGCTGTTGACTATACGTCGCACACAGTGCTTCAGCGACGCCGCAACATGTGCGCGCTTGCATACTTTTTGGCTCACCCACTACCCGATCGCCTTATCGGCGAGCGCGAATGAAAGAAGCGGATTGGCAGGAGAAGGTGGCGTGCCCCGGCGCAGAACGGTTGCATCTGCGACGCTGGCCAGACCCAGCCCGGGAAGCCAGTCCTCGAGTTCCCCATGGGCCTGTACGTCGAGCCGCAGCGTGCGCCCGGTGACCAGTCCCGCCAGGTGCGCAATCATTGCCTTGGCCGCCATGGGGCAAGGGGCGACCACCGGGCCGATAGTCGCACCGCGACCGAAGCGCCGCAGGATCGCAAAGCCCCGTGGACCGTCGGGATGGTCCAGCACCACGGTGCCGATGGCATGGCGCAGCCAGGTCTGGATTAATCTTTCGCGCACCGCGCCTCCTGCGCGCTCGTCCATCCCGACCAGCAGCTGCATGTCATTGCGACCGCCGGGGCGCAGACGACTGTTCTCAGGCAGCGCCATCAAGGGTGGCTGTACGGCCTTGCCCTCGTACTGGCGAATTTCGCCGATCCGTTCGAAGCCCATGCTTCCATAGAAGCGGTGAATGGTGCCGGCGGCGTGAAGCAGCACGGTGCGCCGATCCAGACCCGCACACAATGCTTCCAGGAGCTTGCGGCCGATGCCGCGCTCTCGGAAATCGGAGTTGACGACGACCAGGCCAACCGTCGCAGCATGCTCGCCCCAGAGCCAGCGCATGCCTACGCCCACCACGGCGCCATCGACCTCGGCCACTCGACCCTCGCCCATGGAGAACAGCGTCTTCCAGTCGCTCGGACGATGCGGCCACCGTTCCCCTTCAGAAAGAGAGAGCGCGACAGGCAAGTCTGCCAGGACCATCGGTCGAATCACGGGTAGCAGTTCGGTGGCATGCAGAGGATGCTTGGCGGAGTTCATTGCGGTATGGGTGTCGCCAGACGAATTGGTAGCGTAGATCATGCGATGAACCACCGGCTCCGGATAGGAAAAAGTTGCTGCGTCGACCATGCACCAAATGATGCATCGCCTAGGGTATTCCCGAAGGATGTTGCGGTGCACATTGCCCATCGGAAGTGCGCGTGGCACGCAATGCCAAAGCGCCTGTAGGAAACCGCAGCTTTGACTGCCATGGCGCGGAATACCCCACAAAGCCCTTGGTCGCACATGCTTCAATGTCAGGGAGATGCAACGTAGCGCGCAAGCAAGCCGACCCGACACCTTATAGGCAGCGCGGCCGCGGTCGAGCCCCACGATGAAGCCTGCACTGCAGCGGCCCCATCGCATTGGCGCCATGTCTGGCAAGACACCGTTCAGGGAACTTTGAGCACCCGGAGCCCGCATTGAGCGATGTCTGCGCCGGGCCGCGCCCCCGGGGCACGAGGTATCACGCACTGAAGCCGGTGCGCGGTACCGCCAGGTCCGGCTGCACAGTCCGCGGCACCGTCGCTTGCAGCAATAAATATCAACCATGAAAGGAGACACCGTGAACCTGTTCATCCTGCGTCTGCTGGCGCGGCGCGTCGGACTGGCGCTGATCTCATTGCTGGCCGTCTCGGCCATCGTATTCGCGATCACCGCGGTATTACCCGGCGATGCCGCCCAGGAGCAGCTCGGCCAGGACGCCACGCCCGAAGCGCTGGCGGCGCTGCGCACACAGATGGGGCTCGACGCGCCAGCGCCCGTCCGCTACGCCCAATGGCTGGGCGGCATGCTTGCGGGCAATGCAGGCGAGTCCCTCGTCACGCGCATGCCCGTTTCGGAAGCCATCGGCAGCCGTCTACCGAATTCGCTGCTGCTGGCAGGGCTGACCGCACTGATCTCGGTCCCGGTCGCGCTGGGTCTTGGCATCCTGGCGGCGGTCTACCGCGGAACCTGGTTCGACCGCAGCGTCAGCCTCGGTGCCGTAGCCGTGGTGTCCGTGCCGGAATTCCTGATCGCCACTCTGGCGGTCTTGCTGTTCGCGGTACAGCTTCGCTGGCTGCCTGCCCTTGCGTATATCGGCAACAACGAACCCTGGGACAAGGTGCTGCGTTCCCTGGCCATGCCGGTGCTGACCCTCTGCTGTGTGATCGTTGCACAAATGCTCCGCATGACACGGGCCGCGGTGATCGATCAGCTCAATGCGCCGTACATCGAAATGGTGCGGCTCAAAGGCGCCTCCCCCACCCGCATGGTGCTGTTCCATGCGCTGCCTAATGCCATCGGCCCGATCGCCAATGCGGTCGCCCTGAGCCTTTCCTACCTGCTTGGCGGCGTCATCATCGTCGAGACCATTTTCAACTATCCGGGAATCGCCAAGCTGATGGTGGACAGCGTTGCCCAGCGTGACATGCCCGTTGTCCAGGTTTGCGCCATGATTTTCTGCGCCGCGTTCCTGACTCTCGTCACGCTTGCCGATGTATGCGGCATCGTCGCTAACCCGCGTCTGCGTCATCGTTGATGCCCTGAACGCATGCTGGAGCCGCTACTCATGTCCACCACTTCCAATACGCAAGCCACCGCCGCAGCGAGCACCGTCGGCAAGAGCTGTCGACGTTTTCGCCTGCCCCGCATGGGCTTCACCGCCTGGATCGGCTGCCTGATTCTGCTTGGCTGGCTGCTTGCCGCCGTGCTTGGCCCGATTCTGATCAACGCGGACGGCTCGCCCACTGGCGAGATCCAGGTCTTCGGGCCGATCAGCGCGCAGCACTGGCTGGGTACCGATTACCTGGGGCGAGATATGCTGACCCGGGTGATCCTGGGTGCGCGCTATACCGTATGCGTGGCGCTGGTATCCACGCTGTGCGCAAGCGGCATCGGCATTACGCTGGCGTTGCTGGCAACGGTCAGCGGCCGCTGGATCGATGCCTGCATGAGCCGCGGCCTCGACACGCTCACGGCCATTCCAAGCAAGATGTTCGCGCTGATCATGGTCGCGGCCTTCGGCTCGTCGGTCTGGATGCTTGCCATCACGGCAGCGATCATCTACGTTCCGGGCGCCTATCGCATTGCCCGTTCGCTGGCGGTAAACATCAATGCCATGGATTATGTGACCGTCGCCCGCACTCGCGGTGAAGGTACGGCCTACATCATGCGCCAGGAAATCCTGCCCAACATCATCGGCCCGATGCTGGCCGACCTGGGCCTGCGCTTCGTCTACGTCGTGCTGCTGCTCGCCAGCCTGAGCTTCCTTGGCCTGGGTATCCAGCCTCCCGATGCCGACTGGGGTTCGCTGGTACGCGAGAACATCGGCGCGCTGTCCGAGGGCAGCATGGCCGTGGTGGCGCCGGCCCTGGCCATTGCCAGCCTGACCCTTGCCGTCAACCTCGTCATCGACAACCTGCCGGGTCGCTCGGCACGCAATGGAGCCAAGTAATGGGCACGTCTGTCAAGGTCAGCAACCTCCGCATTACCGCCGGGCCCGCGACGCTGGTCGACCGGGTCGACTTTGAAATTGAGCCTGGCAAAGTGCTCGCCCTGATCGGCGAGTCCGGCTCCGGCAAGACCACCACCGCGCTGGCGCTAATGGGCTATGCACGCCACGGCTGCGAGATTTCCGGCGACATCCGGGTCGGGCACCATGACGTGCTTCGCCTGCCTGCGGGCGAACAACGCCGGTTGCGCGGGCGCGAGATCACGTACATTGCGCAAAGTGCGGCAGCGTCGTTCAACCCCTCCCGCACCATCATGGACCAGGTTGTCGAGCCAGCGTTGATCCATCGCCTCATGGACCGCGACGCTGCCGAAGCGAAAGCCGTGGCGCTGTTCCGCGAACTGGCACTGCCGGATCCGGAATCGATCGGTGAGCGTTATCCGCACCAGGTATCCGGCGGCCAGCTGCAGCGGCTGATGGCCGCGATGGCGCTGATCACCGATCCCGACCTTGTGATCCTCGACGAGCCGACCACTGCCCTGGACGTCACCACGCAGGTGGAAGTGCTGCGCGTATTCCGCCGCGCCGTGCAGGAACGCCGTACCACCGCGGTCTATGTCAGCCATGACCTGGCCGTGGTGGCCCAGGTCGCGGACCATATCCTGGTGCTGCGCGACGGCAAGATGCGCGAACTGGGCGAGACGGACCAGATCCTGTACCAGCCGGCGGACGACTACACCCGTTGCCTGCTCGCCGCCGCCAAGCCCGCCGAGCGCCCCGGGGCACCCGTCGATCCGGACAAGAGTCCCCTGCTTCTCGAGGTCCGCGACCTGTCGGCCGGCTATGGCGAGCTTGACGCGCACGGCCAACCCGCCTCGAAGATCCTTGAGGGCGTGGATCTGAAGCTGTACCGTGGACAAGCAATCGGCGTCATCGGCGAGTCCGGCTCCGGCAAGACCACGCTCGCGCGGGCCGTTGCCGGGCTGGTCGCCCCCTGCCATGGCAGCATCGTGTTCAACGGCCATTCGTTGAAGCCGACCGTCGCGCAGCGCAGCCGCGAAGAACTGCGCCGTATCCAGATCGTATTCCAGATGGCCGACACCGCGCTCAATCCGGCTCGCACGATCGAGGATATCCTGGCGCGCCCGTTGCAGTTCTTCCATGGACTGCGCGGCGAAGCCCAACGCGCTCGCATTCGTCAACTGCTTGACCTGGTGCGCCTGCCGGCCGGCGTGGCCCAACGCCTGCCCGGCGGCCTGTCGGGCGGGCAAAAGCAACGTGTGAATCTGGCGCGCGCCCTGGCGGCCGAGCCTGAATTGATCCTTTGCGACGAGATTACGTCCGCCCTGGACACCGTGGTCGGTGCGGCGATCCTTGACCTGATGGCAGAACTGCGCAAGGAACTGGGCGTCTCGTATCTGTTCATCAGCCATGACCTGCATACCGTGCGCGCCATCTGCGACGAGATCGTGGTGATGCAGCATGGCCGCAAGGTCACGCAGGTCGCGCACGAGGACTACGAACGCGGACCTCATCATCCTTATTTCACGCTGCTCGCCCGCTCCGTGCCGGAGCTGCGCCGCGGCTGGATCGACGAAGTCGACCTGCATATCGAAGGCGCGCGCGCGGCACAAGGCGTGCGCAGTGCCGCTTGACTCTTCCTCACGGAGATTTTTTCTCATGCCTTTGTCCCTGAACCAACACTTGCTCCCGGGCCGCAACTTTGTCGGCGGCGAATGGTGCAGTGCGGCCGATGACCGCACCGTGGCCGTGGTGGATCCCGCCACCGAAGAAGCCTTCGCGACCGCGCCGGATAGCGGCGCTGCCGACGCGCTGCGCGCCGTCGACGCCGCCCACGCCGCATTCCCCGCATGGCGCAAGACCCCGGCCAAGCAGCGCGCGCAGATCATCAAGCGCTGGAACGATCTCGTGGTCAGCCACCAGGAAGACCTTGGCCGGCTGATCTCGAGCGAGCAAGGCAAGCCGCTGGCGGAAGCCAAAGGCGAGGTTCTGTACGCGGCCAGCTATATCGAATGGTTTGCGGAAGAAGCCACGCGCGCGGATGGCGACGTGATCGCGGCGCCGTTACAGGGCCGCCGCATGCTGGCGCTGCGCGAGCCGGTTGGCGTCGTCGCCGCGATCACGCCGTGGAATTTCCCTGCCGCAATGATCGCGCGCAAGATCGCCCCCGCGCTGGCTGCCGGCTGCACGGTCGTCTGCAAGCCGGCGGAAGATACCCCGCTGACCTCGCTCGCACTGGTAAGGCTTGCCCAGGAGGCGGGTGTGCCGCCGGGCGTATTGAACATCGTCACGGCCTCGCGCGAGCGCGCTGCCGAAGTCGTCGATGTGTGGCTGGATGATGCACGCGTGCGCAAGATTACCTTTACCGGCTCGACGCCGGTCGGCAAGCACCTGGCACGCCGCTCCGCCGATACGCTGAAGAAGCTGTCGCTGGAGCTTGGCGGCAACGCTCCGTTCATTGTGTTCGACGATGCGGATCTGGACGCGGCCGTCGACGGGCTGATGGCCGCGAAGTTCCGCAACGGCGGGCAGACCTGCGTGTCTCCGAACCGGATCTATGTCCAGGACAAGGTCCACGATGCCTTTGTCGACAAACTCGCTGCGCGCGTCGGTGCGCTGGTCGTTGGTCCCGCGACCGACCCGGCGGCGCAGATCGGCCCGATGATCAACGCGCGCGCGGTGGACAAGATCGAACGCCACGTCCAGGATGCGCTCGGCCGTGGGGCCCGCGTGGTGGTCGGCGGCCAGCGCGTTCGCAACGCGCAGTGCACCGGTCCGAATTACTACGCGCCGACCGTGCTGGTGAATGCGGATGCATCCATGCAATGCTCTTGCGAGGAAACCTTCGGCCCCGTAGCGCCCGTGACCCGCTTCCATACCGAGGCCGATGTGGTCGAGGCGGCCAATGCCACGCCGTTCGGCCTCGCCGCGTATTTCTACTCGACCGACGTTCGACGGATCTGGCGCCTGGCGGAGGCACTGGAGACGGGCATTGTTGGCGTCAACGAAGGCGCACTGGCCGCGGAAGCGGCTCCCTTCGGCGGCGTCAAGGATTCCGGATATGGGCGCGAAGGCTCGCGACATGGCCTCGAAGAGTATATGCACATCAAGTACGTGTGCCAGGGCCAGCTGGACTGAGCGGCCGAGGCCGGCCAGGGCTTTCCCTCTCAGCACGCAGAGCGGCCGGCCTTGCCGGCCGCTCTGCATTTCTACGTCGCGGCGGACGCGATCATCCGGCCAGCGAAGGAACTGCTGTTCCCCTCCTTACAACAGGATTCGCTACCAATACAGGGAGCGAAATCCGTCAAAGCGCCTCCGGCATCCTCCCTATACTCGTCTTCACGATCAGCGTCAGCCAGCGTGAGCGACCAGGCTGCACGGCGACGATAACCGCCCCGTGCCGAAACGCTTGCCGGCTCCAGTTCCTTCACAACTCACCGCGACCCCGGCTTCGCGGAACCTGAAAAAAATGAGGTGTAGTGCAATGACCCAGTCCAACCAGGACCTTATCGCGTTCCGTACGCAACATGTGCCGCACGGCATCGTCACCGCGCATCCGATTTTCGCGGACCGGGCGGAAGGCTCTTACCTCTGGGATGTGGAAGGCCGCCGCTATATCGACTTTGTGGGTGGAATTGGCGTGCAGAACATCGGTCACAACCACCCCAGGATTGTCGAAGCGGTGCGCAAGCAATTGGGTCGCGTTACCCATGCGGCGTTCCAGGTCGTTGGCTATGACTGTTATGTCGAGCTCGCTGCGCGGCTGAACAAGCTCGTCGGCGGGACGGCGCAATACAAGACGCTCTTCGCGACCACAGGCGCGGAGGCCGTCGAGAACGCGATCAAGATCGCACGCGCTTATCGCAACGTGCCGGGCGTCATCGCGTTCCGTGGCGGATTCCATGGCCGCACCTTGCTCGGCACTACCCTGACCGGCATCAGCGCGCCCTACAAGCAGAACTTCGGCCCGCTCGCCGGCGAGGTGTACCACACGCCTTACCCGGATGCGTTCCGCGGCATTTCCAGCGCCGATGCAATCCGCGCTCTCGAGGATCTGTTCGCCACGCAGATCGCGCCCGACCGCGTTGCCGCCATCATTCTCGAGCCCGTGCAGGGCGACGGAGGTTTCATCCCTGCCGGCAGCGAGTTCCTGCGCGCGCTGCGCACACTGACGGAAAAGCACGGCATCGTGCTGATCCTCGACGAGATCCAGGCCGGCTTCGGCCGCACCGGCAAGACGTTCGGCTTCCAGCATGCGGGCATCCAGCCGGACCTGGTCACCGTCGCGAAAAGCCTGGCCGGTGGCTTGCCGCTGTCCGGCGTGGTCGGGCGCGCCGAGATCATGGATGCGCCGGCAGCGGGAGGCCTGGGTGGGACCTATGGTGGCAACCCGCTCGCTTGCGCCGCCGCGCTGGCCGTGCTCGACGTATTCGAGGAGGAACAGCTCCTCGCCAAGGCGCACGGACTTGGCGAAACGCTGCGTGCAGGCCTGGAGCAGCTCGCACGGGAATTCCCCGCCATCGGCACGGTGCGCGGCCTGGGGCCGATGCTGGCGCTGGAATTCGTCAAGAACGGCGACCCGTTCCAGCCTGACGCGGCCTTCGCGCAAGCGGTTATCGACCGCTGCCGCGAAGGTGGTCTGCTGGTAATCAAATGCGGCGTGCATCGCAATACCGTGCGCCTGCTGGCACCGCTGAACACCAGCCTGGAAACCGCTCAAGAGGCCCTGGAGATTCTGCGCGCGGCCATTGCGCTGAGCAATAACGCTGAGCAATAACGCTGAGCAATAACGCTGAGCACTAACGCTGAGCAATAACCAGGAAACCGGCGCCGCGAACGGCGCCCGGCACACGGCAGTTTCGCTGGGGACCCCGGCGCCGCACTCAGGCGCAACGCCAGGGTCCGGCCGAGGTGCGCGCAACCATGCCCCACGGCTCCCTACAGCGTAGGGAGCCTTTGCATCATCTGCCGCTACAGCCGCCGGTCAGGCATCGAGCCACACATGCTCGGCAAACATATAGCCCATCAGACCGCCCAGCGGGATGGGCGAAAGCCCCTTGAGCTTGGTCGTATGCGCGTCGATGCTTGCCAGGAACAACGGGATGCCGATGCCAGCCTCCTCGTGGATCATCGTCTGCATGTCGGCATACATCTGACTGCGCTTGCCGTTATCGGTTTCGGCTCGCGCGGCCAGCAGCAACTGGTCGAACTTTGGATTCTTCCAGCGGGACTCGTTCCATGGCGCGTCGGACTTGAAGAACTGGGTGAGGATGGTATCGGCGCTGGGCCGCGGGTTCACGTTGCCGAAACCTACGGGGCTATTGAGCCAGTGATTGGACCAATACCCGTCTGCCGGCATGCGCTTGACTTCGAGCTCCAGACCCGCACGCTGCGCTGCCTGTTGCAGCACCAGCGCCATCTCGACCGAATACAGGGCGGCCGGCGATGTCACCACTGGCACCTTGCCTGTCACGCCCGACTTGCGCAGATGAAACTTCGCCTTCTCGGGATCGAACGGCCGCTGCGGCAGATCCTTGAAATAGAAGCGATTGGTGGGGTCGATGGGCTGGTCGTTGGCGACAACCGCATTACCGAGCGCGATGGTTTGCCGCATCTGCTGACGGTCCAGCAAGTACTTCATGCCCAGGATGAAGTCAGGGTTCGTGCCGGGGCCCACATCCTTGCGCATGATCAGGTCGGAGTACTGGCCGGATTGCGTCGTGAGGACGGCATAGCCGGGAGTCCCTTTGATCCTCGCCACGGCGCGTGGGTTTATCATCGCGACCAGGTCCATGCCACCGGACAACAGTGCGTTGACGCGCGCACTCTCGTCGGCAATGCCGACGAGTTCGATCTCGTCGAGGTGGGGCTTGCCCGGCTTCCAGTATGCGTCGTTGCGCACCACCAGCGTGCGCACGCCGGGCTTGAACTCCTTGATCTTGTAAGGCCCGGTGCCGATGCCGGCGCTGAAGTCGGTGGTGCCGTCCTTGATGATGTGGAAATGGGACGTGCCCAGAATGACCGGCAGATCGGCATTGGGGCTGCTCAGCACTACCGTGACCTCGTTCGGGCCGGTGGCCTTCACGCTCTCGATCTGCTCGGTCAGCACCTTGGCCTTGGAGGCCGTGGCCGGATCCTTGTGGCGCATGATCGAGTACACCACGTCGGCCGGCGACAACGCCTTGCCGTCGTGGAAGGTCACGCCCTTGCGCAGCGTAAAGACCCAGGTCTTGGCATCGGTGGTGTTGAACGTCTCCGCCAGCGCCGCCCGCGGCGCCAGGCTTCGGTCCAGCGAGGTCAGTCCGTTGTAGACCATGTTGCAGCGCACATAGTCGTTCTGGTTCGACTGCTTGGCCGGATCGAGCGTGTCGGAGGCGGAGGCCGTGCCCACCGCCACGCGGATGCGTCCGCCGCGCTTGGGCGTCTGCGCATGCGCGCCGACCGCCGCGCCGGCCAGTCCGCCGGCCAGCGTGGCCTGCATGCCTCCCGCCAGCAGCATCTTCAGGACATCGCGCCGGGTGGCGCCGCGCTTGAGCGCGTCCATCAGCCGAAGGCTTTCACCGGGACCGACAAAGTTTTCCAACTGGTTACGGCTATCGCTCATCGTCTGCTCCTATGGTGCCGGGGGCATGAGGACGGTGTCCCCGGCGGAATGCCATTGACCCTCGGGCCTGCGCCGCATTTTCCTTTTTCTTCCGCAACCGACGACTACAGGATCGGCTTCGGTGCTTCATGCTAGCCAACCCCACCAGCATTTGTTCCCGTTGGGGGCTGCGCGACCGTATCGAATTGCAAAGCTGGGGCCTCCGGCAGACGAATCTTTCAAACTACGGATAAACCCCAGCCCGTTCCAGCAACCTGGCATCCTGTCATCAGGCATCATGCGCTGTGCGACGCGCCCTTTCCAGTCCTTCCTGCACGGCGAGTCGGCCGCCTCCATGCCCCTACCGCCAATGGAAGCCGGTAGCCGCCGTCCCGATGCAGCCGGCGCCACTCCGGGTCCCGCTGTGGCGGAGTCCCCAGAACAGCCAGTCAATACGGGACAGCGTCGTTCAGGCGCTTGACGAACCCTCACGCCAAACAATCTGCTGTCTCGCCCCGCATAACGGCAGCGTTCATCGTGGCGCCCCCACAATGCAGCACCATGCCGTGCGCCGCCGCCGCTAAGCTTGTTTCAAACCAGCCGGCAGCGCTAGGTATGAATGGATGCGAAGGACACCGCAATGACCCTGATTAATGACCTGCCCCAACTCGCCGCTCTTGACGCCGCGGACCGCGCGCACCTGATCCATCCCGTCTCGCCGTGGCGCCTGCACGAGCAGCGCGGCCCTACCGTACTGGCTTCCGGCCGCGGCGCCTGGTTGACGGATGCCAACGGCAATGAAGTCCTCGACGCGTTCGCCGGTCTTTGGTGCGTCAATATCGGCTACGGACAGGAAAGCGTGGTGCAGGCCGCCGCCGGGCAGATGCGCCGCCTGCCCTATGCGACCGGTTACTTTCACTTCAGCAGCGAGCCTGCCATCCGCCTCGCCGAGAAGCTCGCGCAGCTCGCTCCCGGCTCATTGAACCACGTCTATCTCACCCTGGGCGGCTCCGAAGCGGTGGATACGGCCGTGCGCTTCATTACGCAATACTTCAATGCCACCGGGCGGCCAACCAAGAAGCATTGCATCGCACTGGAGCGCGGCTATCACGGCTCTTCTTCCACCGGCGCCGGACTGACCGCCCTGCCCGCCTTCCACCGCGGCTTCGACCTGCCCCTGCCAACGCAGCACTACATTCCCTCTCCCAATCCCTATCGCGCCAGCAACCCTGACGATGCCCAGGGAATCATCGACGCCTCGGTGGCAGCGTTGCGCAACAAGGTCGCGGAGCTCGGCGCGGACAATGTGGCCGCCTTCTTCTGTGAACCGGTGCAGGGCTCGGGCGGAGTGATTGTGCCGCCCAGGGGCTGGCTCAAGGCCATGCGTGACGCGGCGCGCGAGCTGGACATCCTTTTTGTCGTCGACGAAGTCATTACCGGGTTCGGGCGCACCGGCCCTATGTTCGCCTGCGAGGCTGAAGAGGTTGTCCCCGACATCATGACACTGGCAAAGGGCCTCACCGCCGGCTACGTGCCCATGGGGGCGACAGTGGTCTCCGAGCAGGTGTATGCCGGCATTGCCGACGGCGCGCCCGATGGGGCGCCAGTCGGCCATGGCGCGACATACTCTGCTCATCCGGTCAGCGCCGCGGTGGCCCTGGAGGTGCTGCGCCTGTATGAGGAGGGCGGCATCCTGGCCAATGGTCAGCGGGGCGCAGCGCCGTTTGCCGCCGGCCTGGATGCATTGCGCAACCATCCGCTGGTGGGTGACTCGCGCCATCGCGGCCTGCTCGGCGCATTGGAGCTTGTTAGCGACAAGGACAGCAAGCGCGGCTTCGACCCTTCGCTGCGCCTGGCCGAGCGGATCGCGGCGACAGCCTACCGCAACGGCATTGTGTTCCGCGCCTTCGCAGACAATATCCTGGGCTTTGCCCCCGCACTGACCTATACCGAAGCCGAGTTCGAGCTGATGTTCGCACGCGTGAAGAAGACCCTGGACGACGTGCTTGCCGCACCTGAGGTGCGCACCGCGCTTGCAAGCTGATTGCTGACCCAGCTATTGCCTGAGCCCGTTGCATCGACGTGCGACAGCGCCCCAGCGCCGGGCCGCAGAGCATCGCGCAGCGCCGCTTTAAAAAAAGGCCCACAGGCATGGCAGCCTGTGGGCAAACGCCTCACAGTGAAGCGGGGACCACTGAAGAAAAACGGACCGGAAATCGATGGCTAGGACGGACGGAAGATGGCATAGACCTTCGCCACATGCTCCCGGCTTTCCCAACTGCATTGCGCATGCTGTTCGACCAGGAAAATATCGCCTTTCGAGAATGTGCCGCTGCGACCAGTCTCGTCCTGGAACGTCACACTGCCGGCCAGCAGGTGCATCAGTTCGTAATGGATATACGGCATTGCACGGCGGTGGTAAGGCGTCGAATCCCAGGTGCCGCAGACAAATTCTCCGTCCTCGGAGCGATAATCGGTATGGTTGCGGCAAACCGGCGCCGGCGTAAGCAGAAACTCGGCCGGTGGCGTGCCGGATTGTTGCAGTTCCGGCGCCTGCGCAATCGGCACCAGTGCGCGCGAGCCAACCACGCTGTGGTTGTAACGCATGAAGATGATGGTGACAGGCGCTTCGGCACGCCACGCGAACCACGCCTCGCGCAGTATGACGGCACTATTGCCGGAACCGAGGACGACCGTTTGGCCCATCTGCGTCAACGTCAGGCTGCCTTCGCTGACGATGATGAACTCGTCCGCCTGCAGTGCGTCAACGGCTCCCGCACCAGCATCGAGCACGATCTTCCCTACCGTGACGGGTCCTGGCGGCAAGTCGAGCAGCCGGCGGCTGGACAGGAATGCATCTTCGCCATCCTGCGCGGTGACCGGGACGCCCCGGGTAGGATCCCGCGCAAACTCGCGCAGATCGACAAAGGTGGCCGGGGTGGCGCGCTGCTGCAAACTCGACATGACTTGTTCCCGCGATCGATGAGATTGCGCCTGCATAGCCTGTCGGCGCAGGGTCTCGGAATGAAGAAATCGGTGGACAGGCACGGTCAGAGCACCATGAAAGCGTCTTCGCTCGTTCCTGCAACCCGAGGAGGATTAGACCACTACCAGCTTTCCGGCGTATCGTGTTTGGGTAGGGCTTAAGGAAAGAATCTATGGCATTCGCGGCGCCCGGCGGCATATGTTGCTGCAAGCCTCGGATGCACCCATTATGGCGACGCCGCCCGCGCGGCACTCGCTGACGCACCTGCCGACGCTAAGCCAACGGTACGCCCATGGGCTTAGCAATTCATGCGGTCTGCCGCCGGCTTGACCGCATAAGACCCTCGTTACGCCACGGCAGCCAGATGATCGTGTGGATTCTCTGCCGGGCCGCGAAGCGGCCCCATAGCTATGGCAAGATTACCGGAGTCGCCAGGCCCGCCAGACGCGACCAGGCCGGGCAATGCTGCCCAATGCTGCCAATGGCGGGCCCGTAGCGGGCCACGGCGGCCGGTTCAATGTGCCAGAAAGGAAGACATCATGCCAAGCCAAGCAACCGTTATTCCAGTGACCTATCGCGCGATGGACGAAAAGGACCTGCCTGCAGCCCATGCGCTGTCGCAGACCATGCGCTGGCCACATCGCCAGGAGGACTGGAGCTTTGTCCTGGGCCTCGGCACTGGCTTCGTTGCCGAAGAGGCCGGTGCGGTGATTGGCACCGCGCTGTGCTGGAAACAAGGACAGCAGGCGTCGCTCGGGATGATCATCGTGTCCCCGGAGCACCAGGGCAAAGGTATCGGCAAGGCGTTGATGAAACTGGTGCTTGAGGCGCTGGGGGAGCGTTCCACGCTGCTGATCGCAACGCCTGCCGGCCGGCCCCTGTACGAGCAACTCGGCTTTATCGCGACCGGCACGATCCACCAGCACCAGGGAACATTGAAAGCCCCCGCTCACGCCCCGTCCTTTCCAGGCGCAGCACTGCGCCCGTACGTCCCCGGCGATACCGAGGCCATCATTGCGCTGGGAAACCGGGCCACTGGCATGTCTCGCGACGAGGTCCTCGGGGCACTGCTCGCGGCTGGCGAGACGGTCGTGCTCGAGCGCCATGGCGAGGTCACCGGATTCTCCATCATGCGCCCCTTTGGACGCGGCCATGCGATCGGGCCGGTGGTAGCGTCTGACGCGGATCACGCGAAAGCCCTGATCGCCTATTGGTGCGAAGCCTACGCCGGCTCCTTCGTGCGCATTGACGTCACCGGCGCGAGCGGCCTGCAAGGTTGGCTGGCGGAGGCAGGACTACTTCAGGTTGACACGGGAGTGGCCATGGCACGCCACGGTGAACCGCAGTCGGATAGCACGCTGCAGCAGTTTGCAATCGTTAGCCAGGCGCTCTGCTAAGTCAGCGCACCAGCAGCGATCCGGAGATTTTCATCATGCGATCGCTCATGCAGCCTCGGCATTGAACTCGGACACGAACGCCGGCGCTGCTTCCATGCGATAGCGTTCATCCTGGCTGACGTAGTACATCGCCGACCGGCCCCGGCGCGCAAACGTCACACAACAGGCATGCTCGAAGCGCCCGAAGCGCGTGACGCCGATCCCGGGCGGGTCCCTCCACTCCCATACACGCTGTTCCTCAATGCAGTCCAGCACCCGATGCTGCGTCCTGGGATGCATGGATGAACTGAGCATCATGCTTATATAGCCGAACTCGCCCAGCGACGGGTAGCGCTGCTGCATTGCCGCCCATCGTCTTTTCGGGGACATCGGGGGAACATTGCCGCCCCCCGTATTCCGCCCGAGATTCCCTCCTTTCTCCGCGTTCATTTGCCTTCCGATATTTGTTGCAGGTTACTGCCGGTGTTCAACCATGCCGGCTCGATACCGTTTCCGGTACGTTCCGCATGGCATCCGCGTACCGCCGTGCGGCGGCCGGCCGCTTCCTGAAGCAGGGATAGGCGGCGCGCCGGCCGGTGACGCTGACTTACTGTGCTTGCCTGAGTTGAACCAGGATCGAGGGATCCTCCAGGGTGGACAGGTCCTGCGTGATCTGCTCCCCTTTCGCAATCCCTCGCAGCAGACGGCGCATGACCTTGCCCGAGCGGGTCTTGGGCAGGTTGTCGGCGAAGCGGATCTCCTTTGGCTTGGCGATCGGGCTGATTTCGCGCGCAACCCATTCACGCAACGCCTTCGCGACCTGCGCTGCTTCATCCCCCTGCGGGCGGGTGCGCTTCAGCACCACAAACGCGCAAACCGCTTCGCCCGTGGTGTCATCCGGCCTGCCCACCACCGCGGCCTCGGCCACGTCGCAGTGGGCCGCCAGCACCGACTCGATCTCCATGGTGCCCATGCGATGGCCCGAAACATTCAACACATCATCGATGCGACCGGTAATCGTGAAGTAGCCTGTCTTGTCACTGCGCACCGCCCCGTCGCCGGCCAGGTACAGGTTGCCGCCCAACTCCGCCGGGAAGTAGCTTCTCCAGAACCGGTCTGCATCACCCCAGACCGTTCGGATCATCGAGGGCCATGGTCGCTTGATTACCAGGATGCCGCCTTGCCCGTCTGGCAATTCCTTGCCAGTCTCATCCACCACCGCGGCCATGATTCCTGGCAGCGGCAACGCACATGAGCCGGGTTGCAATGGCATTGCGCCCGGCATCGGGCTGATCATGTGTCCGCCCGTTTCGGTTTGCCAGAAAGTGTCGACGATCGGGCAGTTGCCGTTGCCGACGTTGCGGTGGTACCAGCGCCAGCTGTCCGGATCGATGGGCTCGCCCACCGAGCCGAGCAGGCGCAGACTGGACAAATCGTATCGCCCCGGGTGTACTGCCGGATCCTTGTCGCTGGCCTGGATAAGCGAACGGATTGCCGTCGGCGCCGTATAGAAGATGGTGGCCCGATGCTTGCGCACCATGTCCCAGAAGCGGCCGGCGTTGGGATAGGTTGGCACCCCTTCGAACACGATCTGGGTTGCTCCTGCGGCGAGAGGGCCGTAGGCGATATAGGTATGGCCGGTGACCCACCCGATGTCTGCTGTACACCAGAAGACGTCGTGAGGCTTGATGTCGAAGGTCCACTTCATCGTCAACACCGCCCACAGCAGGTAGCCGCCGGATGCATGCTGAACCCCTTTTGGCTTCCCGGTGGAGCCAGAGGTATACAAGATGAACAGCGGGTGCTCGGCGCCGACCCATTCCGGCTCGCAGGTTGCGGGCTGGGCGGCCATCAACGCGTCGAGCCAGAGGTCGCGCCCCGCCACCAGCGGAACACTCGCGCCAGTACGGCGGTGAACGACAACGTGCCTGACCATTTCGCAACCGCCTGGTGCGAGTGCCTCATCCACAATGGACTTCAGCGGCAGCGACTTGCCACCGCGCACCTGCTCGTCGGCGGTGATCACGGCCACCGCGCCGGCATCGATGATCCGCTCGCGCAGCGACTTCGCCGAAAATCCGGCGAAGACCACCGAATGCACCGCCCCAACGCGTGCGCATGCCTGCATCGCGACAATGCCCTCGATGGACATCGGCATGTAAATGACGACGCGATCCCCTTTGCCGACGCCCATGGCCCGCAAGCCGTTGGCCAGCTGACACACCTTCGCGTGCAATTGCGCATACGTTATCCGCGTGACCAGTCCATCGTCGGCTTCGAATACGATCGCCGTCTTGTCCGCGTTGCCGAACTGCAGGTTGCGGTCCAGGCAGTTGTACGAAACGTTGAGCTGCCCGTCCTCAAACCAGCGGTAGAACGGCGCATGATCCTCGTTCAGCGTCCTGGTGAAAGGCCGGTGCCAGCTGATGCAGTCGCGCGCGTGCCGAGCCCAGAAGCCTTCGTAGTCCGCCTCTGCGGCCGCGCAGTGGGCCCGATAGGCCGCCATGCCTGCAATGTTCGCTTGATCCACGAACTGGGCGGGCGGATTGATGAGCTCGATTTCCTGTTGCAGCGGTGCAATATCAGACATTGGCGATTCCTGTGGACGATGAGAGCGTGGGTGCTGCGAGTCCGGCCCGGTTGCTACGGTGAACTCGCAGCGGTCTGCTCAGCAGTGGGGCCCGGATTCCCTTACGATCCGGGCATCGCGGCAGGTTCAGAACTTGTGGCGAATGCCAACCACGGCGCCAAACTGGTTGGCACCGGGGCGCACGGCTTCGCTGCTGACGCCCAGTTGGTCATTGAACCCATTCACGCCGAGGTTCGACTTGCCGCGGTTCAGCGCGTACGAAACCGTGCTGTAGACGTCGGTTCGCTTCGATAGCGCATAGTCGACCAGCGCCACGAACAGCCATGGATTGCCGGCATTCGACTCGCGCAGATTCTGGTAGTAGGCAGAGCCGGCCAGCGACAGTGCGGGCGTAACCTGGTAGGCAGCGCCAAGCCAGGCGAGGTTCGACACCGTGTTGGCCAGCGCAACGCCCGGCAGGACGGCGCCGTTGAACGCGTGCGCATAGCGATATCCGGCATAGAACTTGGCCGAACCCAGCGAGTAGGTCGCCGCCGCTGCCGCGCGCCGGATCAGGCTGTCGGTCGTCAGTGCAGTGGCTGCCGAACGGTTCGACTGGTCATAGATGGCACCGAAGGCGAACGGGCCGGCGGCATAACTTGCCGAGGCCGAATACGAACGTCCGTTGGTGAAATTCCCCGCGACTTCCTGGTTGCTGCTGTTGAAGCTATAGAGACCGCTCAGGCTTAGCCCGCCGAACTTGCCCATGTACTTGACCGAGTTGTCGGCGCGCGCGCCGCCCATGTACGGGTCCTGTGCGCCAACGGAATAACGGCTGGCAATGGCCATCGGGTCGTAGGTCACGCCAAAGTCATAGAAGGGCGTGGTATGCCTGCCGAAGGTGACCTGGCCCCATTCGTGCTGCAGGCCGACATAGGCACCGCGGCCAAACAAGCGCCCGCCCTGCCCCATGGTGCCGGTATCGATGTTGAATCCGCTTTCCAGCAGGAAAATGCTCTTCAGCCCTCCTCCCAGGTCTTCGACGCCACGCAAGCCCCAGCGCGAGCCAGACTGGTTGCCCGACTGCAGTGCCCATAGATTGTGAGCGGCTGCGCCAGCGGCGACGGTGCCAGTAGACGCTACGGCATGATTCAGATACTCGAGCCCCACATCGGCGACCCCATAAAGCGTAACGCTCGATTGGGCGTATGCCACGGGGCCCAGCAGCCATGCCGCCGCGATGGCCAACATTCGGTATTTCATTGAATAACTCCTCCGATTTATATGATTAACCCGTGACATGAAATGCACGGGGCGAAGCAAAGCCTGCATCGATATTTTTCAAACAGGAACTCGCATTCCTGCCGGCCACAGCAATGCCACGGATCTCGCCGTTCAGGCGTCCGTCTGTTGTTCCTCACCTATGCCCTGCCGGAAGTACGCGCGCTTCGCTTTATCGGGGAAGTCGCTGGTGGATAGTTTGTGCAAACATATTCGGGTCGAAGCGCTTCGCTGGCGGTCAGTATCCCTTCTGACGGTCGACAAGTCCGATAACAGCCTCGCCGTTTTCAAGGCGGCGCAGATTGTCAAGCACCGCCCTGACCGCGGTATCGGGCCGGGTCATGCTGGCAATATGGGGGGTAAGCCATACCTGGGGGTGCCGCCACAATGGATGATCCGCGGGCAGCGGCTCCGGATGCGTGACATCGAGAATGGCATCGCCAAGCTGTCCCGACTCCAGCGCGGCCAGCAGGTCGGCGTGGTTGAGTTGCTGACCCCTGCCAACATGCACCAGTCCGGCACCGCGCGGCAATTTGTTGAACATCCGGGCGCCCAGCATCCCGCGCGTCTCGTCTGTCAGCGGCAACAGGCACACGAGGATATCGGTACGTGCGAGGAATGCGTCGAGTTCCTCCTGGCCGGCGTAGCACGTCACACCGTCGAGGCTGCGGCGCGAGCGTGACCAACCCGCGCAATCGAAGCCGAACAAGCCCAGGCGCGCCAGCACCGCCTGCGCCAGCGAACCCAGTCCCAGTACCCCGACGCGCCGCGCTTGCGCCGGTTGCACCGGCATAGGCCTCCAGTCTGCTTGCGCCTGTCGCCGCCGATATGCCGGCATGTCACGGTGAAGCGCGAGCACCGAAAACACGGCGTACTCGATCATTCCTTCCACGATACCGGGCTCGATCATTCTCACCAGCGGCAAATGGTCCGGGATCGCCTTCAGATTGAACTGGTCAACGCCTGCGCCCGTTGAAAACACCACCTGCAGGTTAGGAAAGCGCTGTCCGATATCCTCGGGCGGCTCCCAGGCGGCAAGGTAGCGCACCTGCTGGGGATCGCCGACATCGGGCCAGATGCGGAAATCGAGGTCGGGCCGCTCGCGCGCAAAGACCTTGCGCCAGTCCTGCCCCCGCACCGGATCTGCCTTGTAAAGGAATGTGCTCATGCAGAATGTCTCCGTCTACGAGCGGTTGTCGTTCAAGAAAGGGAACTACAGCGCGGGCTGCTTCACACAGGGGTACAGGGAACGGATGCCGCCGTACCGGAAACACCCGGCGCTGCCCGAATCTGGATCAGGCATCGATCCACACGTTCTCGGCGAACATATAGCCCATCAGACCGCCCAGCGGGATGGGCGAAAGCCCCTTGAGCCTGGTCGTATGCGCGTCGATGCTTGCCAGGAACAACGGGATGCCGATGCCGGCCTCGTCGTGAACCATGGTCTGCATGTCGGCATAAATCTGCTTGCGCTTTGCGAAGTCGGTCTCACCGCGCGCAGCAACCAGCAACTGGTCGAACTTCGGGCTCTTCCAGCGCGACTCGTTCCACGGCGCATCCGATTTGAAGAACTGCGTGAAGATGGTGTCGGCGCTGGGCCGCGGATTCACATTGCCAAAGCCGACATGACTATTGAGCCAGTGGTTTGACCAGTAGCCATCGGCCGGCATGCGCTTGATGTCGAGCTCCAGGCCGACACGCTGCGCGGCTTGCTGCATCACCAGCGCGGTTTCGACCGAATACAGCGCTGCGGGGGACGTTACCACTTGTACCTTGCCAGACACGCCGGCCTTGCGCAGGTGGAACTTCGCCTTCTCCGGATCGAACGGCCGCTGCGGCAGATCCTTGAAATAGAAGCGGTTGGTGGGATCGATGGGCTGGTCGTTGCCAACCACCGCATTACCGAGCGCGATGGTTTGCCGCATCTGCTGGCGGTCCAGCAAGTACTTCATTGCCAGGATGAAATCGGGGTTCGTGCCCGGGCCCACGTCCTTGCGCATGATCAGGTCGGAATATTGGCCGGATTGCGTCGTCATGATGGCGTAGCCCGGGGTGCCCTTCACCCTCGACACAGAACGCGGGTTGACCATCGCCACCAGGTCCATGCCGCCGGACAACAGCGCATTGAGCCGCGCACTGTCGTCGGCAATGCCGACGAGCTCAATCTCGTCGAGGTGGGGCTTGCCCGGCTTCCAGTATGCGTCGTTGCGCACCACCAGCGTGCGCACGCCGGGCTTGAACTCCTTGATCTTGTAAGGCCCGGTGCCGATGCCGGCGCTGAAGTCGGTGGTGCCGTCCTTGACGATGTGGAAGTGGAACGTGCCCAGGATAACCGGCAGGTCGGCATTGGGACTGTTCAGCACCACCGTGACCTCGTTCGGGCCGGTGGCCTTCACGCTCTCGATCTGCTCGGCCAGCACCTTGGCCTTCGACGCAGTCGCCGGATCCTTGTGGCGCATGATCGAGTACACCACGTCGGCCGGCGCCAGCGCCTTGCCGTCGTGGAAGGTCACGCCCTTGCGCAGCGTGAAGACCCAGGTCTTGGCATCGGTGGTGGTGAACGTCTCCGCCAGCGCAGCCCGCGGCGTCAGGCTCCGGTCCAGCGAAGTCAGCCCGTTGTACACCATATTGCAGCGCACATAGTCGTTCTGGTTCGACTGCTTGGCCGGATCCAGCGTATCGGAGGCGGCTGCCGTGGCCACCGCCACGCGGATGCGCCCGCCGCGCTTGGGCGTCTGCGCATGCGCGCCGACCGCCGCGCCGGCCAGGCCGCCGGCGAGCGTGGCCTGCATGCCTCCCGCCAGCAGCATCTTCAGCACATCGCGCCGCGTGGCGCCGCGCTCGAGCGCATCCATCATGCGAAGGCTTTCACCGGGACCGACAAAGTTTTCCAACTGGTTACGGCTATCGCTCATGGTTGTACTCCTGTGTATCGATTAGGAAAGGCATGCAAGTCGCGTTGAATGAAGGATCGGTCGGTGTGTCTTACGCCAGCCGATCTTTGAGCTGGTAGTACAGGCCAACGGCGGGCAGGAACCAGGGCGGGCCGAAGTGGCCGGGAATGGCGGGCCATTCGCGCTCGCGCCATGGGTTCGCGCTCGCATCGCCGGCCATCACAGCGGCCATGCGCTCACCCATGTAGACGGACATTTGGGTGCCGTGGCCGCTGTAGCCCATCGAATAGAAGAGACCGTCACGCTCGCCGGCATGTGGCAGGCGGTCCTGTGTCATGTCGACCAGCCCGCCCCAGCAATAGTCCAGCCGGACATCGGCCAGCTGAGGAAAGATTTCGGCCAGGCCGGCACGCAGGATCTCGCCGCTGGCGGCGTCCTGCTGCGGACTGGAGATGGCAAAGCGCGCCCTGCCGCCGAAGACCAGCCGATGGTCGGGCGTGAGACGGAAATAGTGGTGGATATTCGCCACCGTGGTGTAGGTGCGGCGCTTGGCCAGCAGTGCAGCCGCGCGCTCCGCCCCCAGCGGCTCCGTGGTCACGATAAAGCTGCCGATCGGCACGATGCGCCGGCGCAGCCAGCCAAAACTGCCGTAGCCGCCGTGGCGGCTCGCGCCGGTGGCGAGCAGCACCTGCCGGGCCAGCAGCGTGCCGCGCGTGGTGTGCAGGCGGTGTACCTGGCCATGCGTGCGCTCGACGCGCTGTACACACGTGCCGATATGAATCTGTGCGCCATGACGCTGCGCGGCCACGGCCAGGCCTTGGGCGAATCGGCCCATATGCATCTGTCCGCTGCGTTTGTAGAGCAGGCCGCCGTGGAAGCGTTCGCTTTGAACCTCGGCCCGCACGCGGTGCGCGTCGAGGATTTCCACATCGGTATCCACGCCATCGGCGATAAGCCGGTCCGCGCTGCGCCGCAGCGCCTCCATCTGATAAGGACGGGTCGCGAGCTTCAGCTTGCCGTTGCGCTCGAAGTCGCAGGCGATGCCCTCGTCGCGGATGAGGCGCGCCACCGTGTCGACCGCCTCGTCGTACGCGCGGTACCAGTCACGCGCCCGCTGCGTGCCGACCCGGGCGGCAACATCGGCGTAGTCAACCGCAAGGCCATTGTTGACATGTCCGCCGTTGCGTCCGGAAGCCTCCGGCGCAACGGCGGGCCCCGCCTCGAGCACCACGACGCTCGCGCCACGCCTGGCCAGCGCCAGCGCCGCCGACAGCCCGGTGAAACCGCCGCCGACGATGGCGACATCGACCTGGGACGGCAGATCGTACGCATCCAGAGCCAGCGGCGGCACTGAATCTTTCCAATAGGAATCGAGCTTCATAGTGATGTACGGAGGGACCGCTGAGGGTTTTCAGAGACCGACGACGCCAGGCAGGCCGCCGATGTCCTGGATCTCGGTGTAGCGGTAAGCCGCGTTGCCCGGGCCGTGTCCCCGATTCACGAAGACCTTGTTGACGATGCCGAGGTCATCGGCCGACATCAGGTCGTAGCGCAGGCTCGACGACACGTGCAGCACGTCTTCAGGATTGCAGCCCAGCGAATCCAGCATGTACTCGAAGGCCTTCAGCCGCGGCTTGTAGGCCTGCGCCTGCTGCGCGGTGTAGACGCGGTGGAACGGCGCGCCCAGCTTCGCCACGTTCTTCTGGATCTGGTCGTCCGAAGCGTTCGACAGGATCACCAGAGGAATCTCCTTGGCCACCTTGGCCAGGCCCGCCGGCACATCCTCATGCGGGCCCCAGGTGGGAACGGCGTCGTAGTACGCCTGGCCGTCGTGGTCCAGGTACTGGATCTTCCACTTCTTGCACAGGCGGCGCACGGCGTTCTTCAGCACCACCTCATACGGCTGCCAGTCGCCCAGCACCTCGTCGAAGCGATAGGCGCTGAAGTCGGCGATGAATTGCTCCATTTGCTCGGGCGAGATCCGATCGGCGAACAGCTCGCGCGTCATCTCGCCCATGCGGAATCGCGTGAGCGTGCCATAGCAGTCGAAAGTCACGTACTTGGGTCGGAAGGTCATGGTTTCTGATCCTCAGCATGATGGGCGCCTGGGGTCGGCACCGTGGTTGATTCATGGCTTCCATGCTAGACGCGGAGCACCAGAATTTGTCCCTGTTGCGGAGTGCGCCACCGCAGCGAATTGCAAAGCTGGCACCCCAGGCGAACGAATCTTCCAATCTCCGGAGAAACCCTGAGACCCAGGCTGGCACCGCGACATCGAAAGACGCTTGGCATGACACTCCGGCCGCGCTGATCGCGGCGAGGCGGCTCCAGAGCTGCGCAATGGATGCGTCTTGGCGGAACCGGCGAATTGCGGCTCCGCATGGCCTTGCTTAGCGCGTCAATGGGCTACGGGGAGCCACCATATTCTCCGGCCGCAGAATCTCCGCCAGCAGCGCATTGCTGAGCAGCTGTTCCGACTGGACCAGCTCTACCACGGTTCGGCCGGTTTCCTGCGCCAGGCGTGCGATCCGCGTAGCGTTCTCATACCCGATATACGGATTCAGCGCTGTCACGATACCGATCGAACGGTGGACCAGCGCCGAGCATTGGTCCGGGTTCGCGCTAATCCCTTCGATGCATTCGCGGTCCAGCATGCGCACGGCGCGGGACAGCAGCCGGATGGAGTCATAGAGCTTGTAGGCGATAAGCGGCTCCATCGCGTTGAGCTGCAATTGACCTGCTTCGGCTGCGAGGGTCAGCGCGGCATCGTTGCCGGCGATCTCATAAGCGACCTGGTTCATCGCTTCCGGAATAACCGGATTGACCTTGCCCGGCATGATCGAACTGCCGGGCTGGCGCGCAGGCAGGTTGATTTCCGCAATGCCGGTCCGAGGGCCGCTGGAAAGCAGGCGCAGGTCATTGCTGATTTTCGACAGACGGAGCGCCGTCCTCTTGACGAGTCCCGATAGCAGCACGAAGTCGCCCATGTCGGAAGTCGCGGCAATCAGGTTGGACGCGGCGCGGACGGGAAACCCGGACAGCGCCGCCAGTTCTTCGATTGCAATGGCCTGATAGCGCGGGTCCGCGTTGATGCCGGTGCCGATCGCAGTACCGCCCAGATTGACGGCGCACAGCGTCGCGGGAATGAGCGTACGCATCTGCTCGAGGTCGGCCGACACGGTATCGGCCATCGCCTGGAACTCCTGACCGAGCGTCATGGGAACTGCGTCCTGGAGCTGGGTACGTCCCATCTTCAGGATGCCGCCAAACTGTTGCGCCTTGTTGGCCAGGGTTGCGGCAAGGTGGCACAGGCTCTCCAGCAGCGGCAGATGGGCCAACAGCAATCCGACCCGGATCGCGGTCGGATAAGCGTCATTGGTCGATTGCGACAAATTGACATCGTTGTTTGGATGAAGCCGGCCGTAACTCCCCTTCTGCTCGCCCAGGTGTTCCAGTGCGCGGTTGGCCAGCACCTCGTTGGCGTTCATGTTCGTCGACGTTCCGGCACCACCCTGGATCATGTCAACGACAAAGGCGTCATGGAAAGCTCCGTCGATGACTTCGGCGCAAGCTTTTGTAATGGCGCCATGCCTGGCGCTGTCCAGCAAGCCGAGCCGATGGTTGGCATTGGCGGCCGCATGCTTGACGATAGCCAGCGCCTTGATGAAGTCGGGGTACTCCCCGATGCAACGGCCGGAAAGATAGAAATTCTCCTTGGCGCGCAGTGTTTGCACGCCGTAGTACAAGGTGTGATCAAGCTCTCGCACACCGAGTAGGTCCTGTTCCTGGCGAGTGGCCGCTGCAGTGGTCATGATGAGTCTGAAGGGGGGGGTGATAAGAATGGTTAGCCGCGTCAGGCGGCCGCCAGCGCGCGCCGGGCAACTTCGCAGAACCAGCGCACGCCGAGGGGCAGCGCGTCGTCGTTGAAGTCGTAGCAAGGGTGGTGCAAGGGGCGCTCGCCATCGGGGCCGGGTTCGGCCCGTCCCTGTCCCAGCCAGAGGTAGGCGCCGGGCCTTTGCTGCAGCATGAAGGCGAAGTCCTCGGAGGTGAAGGCAGCCCGGGGAGCCATGCGCACTTCCAGGCCGATGGTACGGGCCGCGTCAGCGGCCACTGCCGCTTCCTCCGGACTGTTCACCGTGGCCGGGTAATAGCGGTCGTAATGCACTTCGACTTCGGTGCCACTGGCCGTCGCCACGCCGTGCGCCATCGCACGCAGCGCGGTCTCGATCCGGCTCTGGGCCTCCATATCGAAGCTTCGCACCGTGCCGGTGATCTGCACTTCGGCCGGTAACACGTTATGGCTGTGCCCACCTTCGATACGCGTGACGGACAACACCGCGGATTCGGCGGGGTCAATGCGACGCGCCACGATCGTATGCAATTGCGACACGAGTTGGCTGGCAGCCAGGATTGCGTCTGCGGTGTGATGCGGCTGCGCCGCATGACCGCCTCGCCCGCGCAGCACGATATCGAATCGATCCGCCGCCGCCATGATGGCGCCAGGCAGCGTCTGTGCGTGGCCGAGCGGCAAGTCTGGCCAGTTGTGCAGCGCATAAACGCTATCGCAAGGAAAGCGCTCGAACAGGCCCTCCTCGATCATGCGGCGGGCCCCGCCCTTGCCCTCCTCTGCCGGCTGGAAAATGAAATGCACCGTGCCATCGATACCGCTGCGCGCAAGCTGACGCGCGGCGCCCACGAGCATGCTGGTATGGCCGTCGTGGCCACAGCCGTGATGCTTGCCGGGCACGTGGCTGACATAAGGTGGGCGGCCCAGTTCCACCATCGGCAATGCATCCATATCCGCGCGCAGGCCGACGCTGCGCTTTCCATTGCCGGCGCGCAGCGTGCCGACCACGCCCGTGCCGCCGATGCCCTCATGCACTGTGAGACCCAGCATGCGCAACGACTGCGCCACGATGCCAGCCGTGCGGTGCTCTTCGTAGCCGAGTTCAGGATTGGCGTGCAGGTCCCGGCGCAGCGCAATCAGGTCTGGCAGCAAGTCGGCGACGGGTTCCGCGATCTGGTTCCACCTCACGAGCCGGCCCCCGTTCGATTGAAAGGCTGTCTCTGACGAGGCATTGAATGGTTGAACAGGACATCGAGATCCCAAAGATCCATCGCTGTGCTCCCGTGTTATTGGATGTCGAAAGTGAAAGCCGCGGCAGCGCCAGAGGAACTGCATCGCCGCCAGCTTAAAAGCAGTCTCGCTAACGATGGTGCCGATCGCAGTGGGCCGTACCGCATTGCATTGCGTTTTGCCCGTCCGGGCGAATAGATTGTTTTGTGACCCGAGCGGCTTGCGCCGGTAGCACGCAATCTGGCAAGTCGCATGATTCCCGGGCAGCGAGTAAGTGAATGAGAATCCATCTCATCCACGCGGCTACATTGCTGGCCCTGAGTCATTCATGCCAAGCACATGCCATCATTTCGCTCAAGCGCCAGGCGCCTCGCACACCATGCCTGTCATGCCGGCCTGTTCCTGCTCCCGCTATCCGATGCGGCGCTTGCCGAACCGCCGGGGCTAGCGGCAGACCTGCCCGAAGTCCGTGTCAGCGCCAGTGCCGGCGGCAGCGGATATCTTGCGGTCGACGCCGCTGGCGCCACGCGTACTGACACGCCGTTGCGTGAAGTCCCGCAATCCGTGCGCGTGGTTACCTCGGAGCTCATTGATGACCTGGGTGCGACGCGGCTTGCCGACACCGTCGACTATGTCAGCGGCATCGCGCGCCTCAATGACTTTGGCGGGACCTGGGACAACTATGCCATCCGCGGCTTCAGCAGCACGGAGATGGGATATCTCGTCAACGGCTTTCCCGGCTCGCGTGGGTACAACCCGATGCGCGACGCCGCCACGGTCGAGCGCTTCGAATTCCTCAAAGGCCCCGCGGCGGCGCTTTATGGCAGCAGCGAACCGGGCGGCACCATCAATATTGTCACGAAGAAGCCAAGGTTCACGGCGGCGACCGCGGCGGAAGTGAGTGTCGGGACGCTCGGGTTCCGGCGCGCCACCATCGATACCACCGGCCCCCTTGGCAAGACGCTGGCCTATCGCCTTAATGTCATGGCGGAGGACAGCGCCAGCCGCAGCCCCCTGATCGACGGCCACAAATACCTCGTGGCGCCGGCACTGACGTGGGCGCCGGACGACCGTACGCTGCTGCAATACGAGGGAGAATTCATGCGCTTGCGTACACCGCTTGACCGTGGTCTCGTCAATGTGGACGGCCGACTCACGCTTCCCCGCGACCGCTACCTGCAGGAGCCCAGCGACCCAAACCTCCATCTTTCCAGCGATACGCATCAGCTAACGCTCGAGCGGCAGCTTTCCGCGGCCTGGCGCACGCGCATCGGGGCGAGCTACAAGGAATCCGGCTTCGAGGGATACGCCGCGGAGTTTGGCAGTCTGCTCGCCGATCGACGTACGCTCACGCGTCGCAACAGCTGGCGGACATTACCCTCGCGCGACACGTCGGTCCGCGCAGAGGCGGAGGGAAACTTCCATGCGGCCGGGCTGGGCCACCGCATGCTTCTCGGCATCGAAGCGTCGCGGCTGTTCATGGGCATGGATATCGCCTACTCCAGCCTCGCAGCCAACGCGTATGCGATCGACATCTATGAGCCCGTATACGGGCAAGCAAAGCCGGCAGTCTTGCCAGGCATATCGACGCGCGAGAACCAGCGCAATCTCGGCGCCTATCTGCAGGACGAGGTGTCGATTGACGAGCGCTGGAAGCTGCTTGCCGGCGTCCGCTTCGACAACTACCAGCAGTCAGTGGATAACCTTCTTACCGCGGCATCGACCCGCCAGAGCCAGAGTGCCGTGTCGCCCCGGATCGGCTTGACGTGGCTCCCGACCCCGCAGCTTTCCGCATACTTATCCTTTGGCAAATCCTTCCGCCCGAACAGCGGCGTGGATGAGGCTGGCAACGCCTTTGATCCGCAGTACGCCCGCTCGATAGAGGCAGGGCTGAAGTGGCAGTCCCGGGACGAGCGGCTAGGGGCAACGCTTGCGCTCTTCGACATCCGCAAGCACAACGTCCTGACACGCAGCCCTGCCAACCCCAACTTCAACATCGCCACGGGCCAGGCCGCAAGCCGCGGGCTCGAGTTCGACGCATTCGGCAACCTGGACCAGCACTGGCGCATCAGCGGCAGCTTTTCGCTGGTGAACGCCAGGGTCACCGAGGACAATACCATCGCCCCCGGCACCCGTCTGAGCAATATCCCCAGGATCAGCGCGAGCCTGCTCGCCATCCGCGAAGATGCCATGCCGAAGTTCGGCGGCCGCTATGGCATCGGCACTGGCATTGTCTACGTCGGCAATCGATCCGGAAATGCCTCCGACACGTACTCGCTGCCGGCCTACGCCACGGTGAAGCTTGTCACGTACTGGCAGATTGATCGCCGCACGCGCCTTTTCCTCGACATTCACAACGTGTTCGACAAAACCTACTATCCCGCGTCGTGGGGCAACCTTGCCGTCGTGCCGGGGCTGGGGCGCCAGTTTGTCGCCGGACTACGGCATCGGTTCTGACTGCGTAGCAAGGGCGTTCATGTGATCTCATGCTGGCCGGGATCCAACCCCACGCACAGCGTGCCGAACACGGCGATGAATACGGGATTTCCTTCTGTCGCGCACCCGGCATACGCAACCTCCCGCCGAAATGCGGCCACTACAATTTGGGACACTACTCGCGTCTCTGGTGGCGGCCATGGCGCAACCTCGTTACTTCACAGGAATCGTCATGACGACCCAGACTTTTAATATCGCGGTGATCCCGGGCGATGGCATTGGCAAGGAGGTCATGCCGGAAGGCTTGCGCGTGCTCCGTGCCGCCGCTAGCCGCTTTGGCATCGGCCTGAACTTCACCCATGTCGAGTGGGCAAGCTGTGATTACTACGCAGCCACCGGAAAGATGCTGCCGGATGACTGGAAAGCGCAACTGGCGGGCATGGATGCCATCTACTTCGGTGCCGTGGGCTGGCCCGATATCGTGCCGGACCACATCTCCTTGTGGGGCTCGCTGCTGAAGTTCCGCCGCGAGTTCGACCAGTACATCAACCTGCGCCCCGCCCGCCTGTTCGAAGGCGTGCCGTGCCCACTGGCCGGCAGAAAGCCGGGCGATATCGACACGATCATCGTGCGCGAGAATACCGAGGGCGAATACTCGTCGGTCGGTGGCGTGATGTACGAAGGCACCGAACGCGAAGTCGTGCTGCAGCAGTCGATTTTTTCACGGCATGGGACCGACCGCGCGCTGCGCTTCGCCTTCGACCTGGCGCGGCAGCGGCAGCGCAAGCGCGTTACCGTGGCGACCAAGAGCAACGGCATTGCCATCAGCATGCCATGGTGGGACCACCGGGCATCCGCCATCGCGGACGAGTATCCGGATGTCGGCTGGGAAAAGCAGCACATCGACATCCTGTGCGCCCGCTTCGTGTTGCAGCCGCAGCGCTTCGATGTGGTGGTGGCATCCAACCTGTTTGGCGACATCCTGTCAGACCTGGGCCCGGCCTGCACCGGTACGCTGGGACTCGCGCCTTCGGCCAACCTGAATCCCGAGCGCACCTTCCCTTCGCTGTTTGAGCCGGTGCACGGCTCGGCCCCCGATATCTATGGCAAGAACATTGCCAACCCCATCGGCATGATCTGGTCAGGTGCCATGATGCTCGACTTCCTCGATACCGACAACGACGCCGGAAGAAAGGCGCATGACGCGATTCTTACCGCTATCCAGCACGTACTGATTCACGGTCCGCGCACGGCAGACCTGGGCGGTGACGCTTCGACCACCGAGATGGGCGAAGCCATTGCCAGCGTCGTGGAACACATCAGTCCGGGCGGGCAAGCATAGCAATGGCATGCACTCAAAATGCATGGAGATGATATTCATGAAGACCCTATTGCTTAATAAAGCGCAAGTACGCAGCCTGATCAGCATGAGGGAAGTCATAGCTACTGTGGAAGAGGCATACAAAGCCTTCAACAGTAACCAGGTGGTTCAACCCGGCTATATCGGCATTCATCTCCCGCCACCGCGCGGCGAAATTGATTTCAAGCTCGGCTACTGCAAGGCCAATGAAATGATCTCCATGAAGGCATCTTCCGGAGGGTTCATTAATAATCCCGAGTCTCACCGGGTTCCCAGCGGAATGGGAACCATCGTGCTATTCGATGCGCAGAGCTGTGCCTTGATCTGCGTGATGGACGGAAGCCTGATCACCGGCCTCAGAACTGGCGCGTCCGGCGCGGTTTCGGTGAAAGCACTGGCAAGAAAGAACGCGAAAAAAATCACCTCCATCGGTACCGGGCATCAGGCCAGGATGCAGATCCGGGCAATCAGGGAGATCATGAAGATTGAAGTGATCCATGCCTGGGACAGCAATGCGGACACGCTTTCAAAATACAAAGATGATATCGAAAGCGAGTTTGGCATTCCTGTCATGATGGCAGCTTCCAAGAAAGAAGCAGTTGAACAAGCTGATATTCTGATCACCACGACCCGCGGGAAAGGATCCCTGGTGGAAGCCGCCTGGGTGCAGCCAGGCACCCACATTGTTGCGATTGGCACCGATCAGCAAGGCAAGCAAGAACTCGAGCCAGAGATATTCAAGAACGCAAAAATCGTGAATGACTCAATCAGCCAATGCACGGAAAAAGGCGAGACCTGGCACCCGATAAACAAGAACCTCATAAGCAAGGATGACATCCACGCTGAAATTGGCGAGATCTTGCTTGGCATAAAACCAGGAAGAGAACACGAAGACGAGATCACGATTTTCGACTCCACCGGCATGGCCATACAGGACAATACTACCGCGACCAAGATTTATCACAATGCAATGGCAAGCAAGATCGGCACATTCTTTGAATTTCTTTGACTAGCCGCCAAAGAACCGACGGCCCCGAAAAAGTGATAAAGCACATGCTCGACTACCCGACGATCCAAGACATCCGAGACGCGCAGGCACGGCTGAAGCCCTACATCAGGCATACGCCATTACTGCGCGCGGAAAAGATGGAGCGAGCTTTGGGCTGCCAGATGTACCTTAAGCCGGAGATGCTGCAAATTACCGGGGCCTTCAAGATTCGCGGCGCGCTGAATAAATCGCTTTCGCTTACCCGGGAAGAGATAGCTAACGGCATTATCGCCACGTCCTCCGGCAATCATGCTCAGGGACTGGCGTACGCCGCCAAGATGCTTGGCGTCAAAGCAGTATTGGTGCTCCCGATCACCACCCCCAGGATCAAGATTGCCAATACAAAATCCCTGGGCGCCGAAGTCATTCTTTACGATGGCGATACCGCCGCGCGCTGGAAGCGGGTGCGTGAAATCGCCGAGGCACACAGCTATGCAGTTGTCCATGCGTTTGAGGACCCCTTGGTAATGGCTGGCCAGGGCACCATCGGTTGTGAAATACTGGAGGATCTGGAACAGGTAGACACGGTGATTGTTCCCGTCGGTGGCGGCGGACTTATTTCAGGAATCGCTACCGCCATCAAGGAAACCGCCCCCTCGGTGCGCGTCATAGGGGTAGAGCCTGCCCTGACACCAAAGTACTTCCACAGTCGCAAGAATAAGGAACGCACATCGCTGCCCTTGAAAAATACCATTGCCGACGGATTAAGGATAAGTGTGCCCGGCCAGAATCCATATCCAATTATTGAAAAATACGTGGACGAGATCGTTCTGGTGGAAGACGAACATATCGTCACTGGCATGCGCATGCTTGCCAATGATGCAAAATTGATTGCCGAGCCCGCCGCCTCGATTGGTATCGGCGCCTTGCTCGCCGGCAACATCAAAGTCAAGCCACACGAGAAAGTGTGCGCGGTTCTGACTGGCGGAAACTGGGACCTATGCGACCTGGCCGAGATCTACAAGGTTGCCGACGAAAATAATGCCATCCGTTGATAGCAGGCGCGGTCTCATCGCCGCGAGGGAGCCCGGCCTGCTCTGCCTGGCAGGCTGGGCAGACGCTGGATAGCCATCCTCCGGCCGCCGCGCCAATACCGCGCCGGCGGCCTCCACGTCCTCGAAGCCGCAGCGCCTCAGGTCAATCCCCATTTCTGCGTGCCCGTTGCAGCCAGGGCCCCACCATTCAGTCTCGATCCCCAGCTCCGCTACGGCCGGAACCCAGTCCCTTGCGACGGAGCGCTCGCCGCCTCCGCGCACTCCCGCACACATTGCACATCACCACCGCTGGCGCAGTTCGGCCGCGAAGCTAAGGCTCAGCGCCAGGCCGAACGGATCGGCGGCCCGCCGTGCCAGCCCAGCGCCTTCTCGCTTCGTTGCACGGCTTGCCGTGACAGGCCGAGGTACCCGGGCACCGGCCCGGCGCACTGCGCATGTGGAGCGCCGGGTTCGACGCGCATCGCGTGCAGAACACCGTCCGACAGCACCGTGCTGAACGGTCGAGGCAGGAAACTCCAGGCATGCTCCAGATTCAAGTGGAAACTGCCTGGTGCGCTCGGCAAAAAAGCAGCCCCTTAGCGCTGATACCAATAAACTTATTTGTACTTATCCACTGCCGGGAATCACCGAAATGCTACACAAACCGAAATTCATCAGCTTCGATTGCTACGGGACTCTGATTAACTTCGAAATGGGTCCGACCGCAAAGAATATTTTCGAAGATCGTGTTCCGGCCGATCGGATGCAGGCGTTTCTTGATAGCTTTCGATTTTACCGCCTGGATGAAGTATTAGGCGAGTGGAAACCTTTCTTTGAGGTGGTTGAAAATTCCATTCAACGGGCGTGCCAGGCACACGGTGTTGAATATCGCTCATCTGATGCGGTCGCATTGTATGAGGCGGTCCCGACCTGGCGGCCCCATCCGAACGTAGTTGAGGTGCTTGAGGCAATCGCTCCGCACATCCCGCTGGTGATTCTCTCGAATTCGATGGTCGATTTGATTCCGCCTAGCGTCGCGCATCTCAAGGCACCCTTTCACGCCGTTTACACCGCCGAGGAAGCCCGTGCCTACAAGCCGCGGGCCCAGGTGTTCGAATATATGTTCGATCAACTCGGTTGCGGACCAGACCAGATGATGCACGTCTCGTCGAGCTTTCGTTATGACCTCATGACGGCGTCTGACCTGGGATTCATGGCCAAAGCGTTCATCGATCGGGGTCACGAGCCCACCTCCGACAGCTATGGCGTCAACCGGTTGACCGATGTCCGCCAGCTTCCCGGCCTGCTTGGACTTGAAGGTCGGCTTGCGACCGCGACGATGAAGTGAGACGCATGATGCCGGAGAATCGTCCGATTGCGGCAGCAGCGTTGAGCACCGCGGCGCCAAATCTTCCGCCAGACGAAGTGGCAGCCTTGGTCAGTCGTCTCTACGGTATCAATGGCAGCGTCATGCCATTGGCCGGTGAACGAGACCAGAATTGCTGCATAGAGACTGCGGACGGCACTCGTTACGTTGTCAAGATCAGCAATCCTTCGGAGCCGGTTTCAGTGGTCGATTTCCAGATCGCTGCACTGGACCACATCGCGCGTGTTTCGCCCGACCAGCCAGTGCCCCGAGTCGTGCGGACGCTTGGCGGACGCACGCGCGCCAATGTGGCATGGGCCGACGGGCTTCGAACCACCGTGCGGATGCTTACCTATCTCGACGGCGTGCAGATCCGGGAGACTCCGCGGACCGCCGCGCAGCGTCGGGCCATGGGGACAGTGCTTGCCAAGCTAAACCTCGCGTTGCGCGATTTCACGCATCCTTCCGCGACGCACAATCTGCTCTGGAATGTTTCGGCGGCGCATCGGCTGGCAGCCAAGCTCGATGGCATCGTGGACGCCCCGCGTCGCGCGCTCGCTGAGTCGTTCATGACGCGCTTCATCGACCATGTCCTGCCGCGTCTCGCCTCGGTGAGGGCGCAGGTCATCCACAACGACTACCATCTCTACAACGTTCTGGTCGCACCCGAGGACCATGAACGCATTCTGGGGATTATCGACTTCGGCGACATGCTGTATGCGCCGCTGGTCGGCGAGGTCGCTACGGCGGCGGCCTTTCATATGACTGGCAACCCCGATCCATTCGAAGGGCCGGCGCAGTTCGTCGGCGCCTACCACGCGACGCTGCCGCTTACCGAAAGCGAGCAGGAGATCATCACCGATCTCATGGCCACACGCCACCTGATCACAGCGTTGATCTCGGAATGGCGCGCCGCGCGCTACCCCGAGAACCGGGCCTACATCATGCGCCACAATCCCGCTGCATGGGAAGCGCTGTCTCAGATGGCCGCTCTTTCCCGCAATGAGGCTCGCGACCGGCTACTAACTGAAGTACGAAAGGATAAGTGAATGAAAAGTACCACTGACCTCAACATGGTCAACGCCTATATCCCCGGACGTGCCAACGTGGGACCCGTCACTGCGGCGATGATCGATCGGCGCGATGCATTGCTCGGCCCGGCATACCGACTGATGTACGAACATCCGCTTCACATCGTGCGCGGCGAAGGCGTATGGCTGATCGATCCGGAAGGCCGCCGTTACCTCGACGTTTACAACAACGTCGCGTCGCTGGGGCATTGTCACCCGGCGGTGACCGAGGCGATATGCCGGCAAGCGCGGATCCTTGCGACCAACACCCGCTATCTGCACGACACGATTCTTGAGTTGGCCGAACGCCTGCTCGCGAGCATGCCTGAGACCAACCTTGCCCACCTCATGCTGACCTGCACGGGCAGCGAAGCAAACGATCTTGCTTATCGCATCGCCAAGGTCCGCACCGGTGGCACGGGCGTGATCGTGACCGAAACCGCCTATCATGGCTTCACCGACGCAGTGTCGCAATTCTCGCCATCGCTCGGCGTGACCGTCGATCTCGGCGCGCACGTTCGCCTGGTCCAGGCACCGCGCCTCTATCATGCCGAGGGAGCTGACCTCTCCGAACGCTTCACGCGCGATGTCGAGGCCGCGATCGCCGATCTTCGGCGTCACGGCATCAAGCCTGCGGCACTGATCGTCGATTCCCTGTTCACCAGCGACGGCATCCTTCCTGAACCAGCGGGCTTCCTGAAGGGCGCGGTCGACGCGATCAAGCGTGCTGGCGGCCTTTTCATCGCCGACGAGGTCCAGCCGGGCTTCGGCCGTACCGGCGAGCATATGTGGGGTTTTCAGCGTCACGGCGTCATCCCCGACATCGTCACCCTCGGCAAGCCGATGGGCAATGGACAACCTGTCGCGGGACTGCTGGCCACCGCCGACGCGCTGGCAGAATTCGGAAAGAACTCAAGATACTTCAACACCTTCGCCGGCAATACCGTATCGTGTGCGGCTGCGCTGGCGGTCCTGGATACGATCGAGAAGGAAGGGCTGATGCAGCATGCCGCCACGGTAGGCAATATCCTGCGTAACGGCATCGCCGCTCTCGCCGCCCGGCACGAGGCCATTGGTGACGTCCGTGGCGTCGGCTTGTTCGTCGGTGTGGAGCTTGTCTCGGACCGCGCATCGCGAACGCCCGATCGCGAGCTCACCACCCGGGTAGTCAATCGAATGCGCGACAAGGGGGTCTTGCTCAGCGCCTGTGCGATGGGCCACAATGTGCTCAAGATTCGACCGCCTCTGGTACTATCCGCGGAACAAGCCGGCATCGTGATCGAAACGCTCGACGAAGCGCTGACCACAGTGCAATCGGCAAAACGGAAGTAACCGGGGCCGACACTGACAGTAGTACCGACTCATGCGAGCTTCAGCTTCCCTCGACCAGTTTGACATCAAGATTCTTGTGCATCTTCAGCGCGAGGGACGCTGCTCGAATGTCGACCTGGCCGCAGCCATTGGCCTCAGCGAAAGCCCATGCCTGCTCCGTACCAAACGGCTCCAGGAGACCGGCGTTGTCCGTGGCTACCGCGCGGAGGTTGCGCTGGAGAAGCTGGGCAGCCACGTCATCGTGTTTTCCGAGGTCACAATCAGCAGCCATCGGCCCCAAGACTTTCGCAAATTCGAAGCAGGGGTTGAGAAGTACCACGAAATCGTCGAATGCTACAACGTCAGTGGCGGTTACGATTACCTGCTGAAGGTCATCGCACCTAATATCGCTTATTTTCAGGCGCTCATGGAGCGGTTGTTGAAAGACGATATCGGGATCGAAAAATTTTCCAGCCGGATCGTATTGCGCAAGCCGCTCGAGCAACGGGGGTATCCGCTGCGGATTATTGCAACTGGAAGGCCAGACTGGGATTGATGTAATGCGCACTGGCCGCATCACGCGATCCAGGCAGACCATCGAGCCTGCCTTGGCGGTGGCTCAATCGAGTTTTCAGTAAACCCAAACTTAAGAGCGCCGCTCCATTTCCGAGCAAAGGCCGCTCACGCGGGTCAGCAATTGCCGGGCGGCGTCGTCCCTGCCCTGACGATGCCATAGCTCGGCAAGGCTTATCGCACAACGAAGCTCGATGGAGCTGGCACCCTCGCCACGGGCCAGCTCCATCGCCGTGCGAAAACACGTCTCGGCTTCGCGGTCGGCCGTGGATGAAGAATCTCCCTGCCGATCCCTCGTCTGCACCAGAACCTCCCCCTTGAGCCGGAGCAGCGCGGGCTCGTCAAAGCGTTCGCCGGTATCCCTTGCCAGGGCCATGGCCTCAGCCAGCACACGCATCGCATCCTCGCCTCGCGCGCAGCGCATATACGCATCGGCCAGCAATCCCAGCAGCGAGGGCCGTCCCAATACCGCGCCGGTGGCCTCCAGGTCCTCGAAGCCGCGGCGCATCAGGTCAATCCCCACTTCTGCCGTGCCCGTTGCAGCCAGGGCCCAACCACGCAGTATCGATCCCCAGCTCCGGTACAGCTGGAACCCATGCTCTTCCGACAGTGCGATCGCCGCCTCCGCGCACTCCAGCACACGTTGCGCATCACCACGGCGCTGGTGCAGCTCGGCCGCGAAGATGAGGCTCAGGGCCAAGCCAAACGGATCGGCGGCCTGGCGGGCCAGCGCCAGCGCCTCCTCGCTTCGGTTCACGGCTTGCTGTGACAGGCCGAGATACCAGAGCACCCAGCTCAGCGAGCTGCGCATATGGACCGCCGGGTTGCGCGCATAGCGCAGCAGGTGGCCATAGGCGTGCCGGTCGGGACGGTGCAGCGCCAGCGCTTGCTCCAGGTGCGTGCGGGCCATGCGGATATCGCCGCGCCGGAACCGTGTAACGCCCAGCACGCGCTGCGCCTCTGCGCGCTGCTCCGTGTCACCGCTGTCTTCGGCCAGCTGGTGCAGGCCTTCAGCCAGGGATTGTGCCGTCAGGAGCTTGCCGCGCAACAGATAGAAGGACCAGAGCCCCAGTTGGGCGGAAAAACGCTGCGGCGTCTCCGCTCCTTGCTCGCATAAAGCCAGCGCCCGCGTGTAGATTGTCTCGACTTCCGGTGCCCCATGGCCGCGTGCCGTGATGCATGCAATGCCGAGGTTCAGCAGCAGGCCCAGTTCATCACGTGCGCGCTCGGGGTTGTCCGGCAGTGTCTTAAGCAAGTCGAGCGCCGCATTGAGATGGCGAATGGCTTCGCGCTGCGCGGAATGTTGCGCCGCGTGCTGCCCGGCAAGACCCAGGTACTCGATGGCCTTGCGGGTATTGCCACTTCGGCTGTAGTGGTGTGCCAGTTCGCTGCAGTAATCCATCAAGCTGCCAGGGAACAGCGTTTCCAGGGCCTGGGCTGTGCGCTCGTGCAGCGCGCTGCGCCTGTCACTCAGCAGCGAGCTGGCGGCGACCTCCTGCGTCAAGGCGTGCTTGAACACATACTCCACTTCCGGAAACGCGGGGCGCTCGTAAATGAAATCTCCGGCCTGAAGATCGACGAGCATCGCATGGAGAGCACTGTCCGCCATCCCGGTGACATGTCGGACCAGGCTCACGGAAAATCCCTTGCCAATGATCGCGAGCGTCTGCAGCAATTCCTTTTGAGCCGGCGGCAGGCGGTCGATGCGGGCGGCCAACACGCCTTGCACGGTGGTCGGCATATGTAGTGACACCACGCGGTCGTCGAGCCGGAAGTTACCCCGTTCTCCATGCAGGACGTTCTCCTCGATAAGCGTTGTGACGACCTCCTCCATGAAGAAGGGATTGCCTTCTGTCTTGGACAGGATTTCGTGCTTCAGCAACTCGAGCGAAGCATCGTCACCCAACATCGCGCTGAGGAATCCTTGTGCATCGCCCTGCCCCAGTGGCGCAAGCTCCAGCCTGACGTGACATGGCACGCCCCCGTCATGCACATACTCCGGGCGATAGTTGACGAGCAACAGCATCCTTGACCGGGGCACATGATCAGCCAGGATACAAAGAAAAGCCTCTGATTCACTGTCAAGCCATTGAAGATCGTCGAACAGCACCATCAGCGGCTGGAACTCGCTCTCGCGCACAAGCAACCGCACCAGCGCATCGAAAGTTCTCTGGCGCCGCACCGAAGCCTCCATCATGGGAAGCGTCGACGCCGGATCCTTGATGCCAAGCAGATAGAGCAGATAGGGAAGAACTTCGTCCGGCGCACAGCCGATCGCCATCAACCTGGCGGTGACCTTATCGCGAATCTGCCGGTCGTCATCCTGCGACGCGACGTCGAAGTACGCCCTGATCAGATCGATCAATGGCAGATAGGGAAACGCCTTGCCGTGCGAAACCGAGAAGGTTTCAAGCACCTTGCAGCCCGGTTGCGCACGCGTTCGGAATTCGTGAAACAAGCGCGACTTGCCGACGCCTGCCTCGCCTGCCACGCCAACGACGCGTCCTTGGCCACGCCTTGCCGACTGTAGCGCCACCTGCATACACCGCAATTCGTCCTGGCGGCCGACAAAACGCGACAACCCGCGATGCGAGGCAACTTGCAGCCGCGTGCGCAAAGCACCAGGGCCGATAACTTCGTAAACGGCAAGCGGTTGCTGAATGCCCTTTACCGATGCCGTCCCGAGCGCGCGAAACTCAAAGTAGCCTTCGGTCAGCCGATGGGTCGCTTCGCTGACAGCGATCGATGAGGGCATCGCAACCCCTTCCATCCGCGACGCGATATGGATGGTGTGGCCCACCGGATCGTAGTCGGTGCGCAGGTCATCCTTTCGAATTGCCCTCACTACCACTTCGCCGGTATGGACGCCCACCCGGATGCGCAGCGGCAAGCCGGTTGCCTGAGGCGTCCGCCCATTATGACGGCGTATCGCATCCTGCATCCGGAGCGCGGCGTAGAGCGCCCGCAAGGGATGGTCCTCATGCGCGATGGGCGCACCGAACAGCGCCAGGATGCCATCACCAAGCGATTTGGCGACGTATCCCTCATAGTGGTGAACCGCCTCCATCATCATCGACACAATGGGGTCGATCACACCGCGCGCATCCTCTGGATCCAGATCCTGGATGAGTGCCGTCGAGCCAGCGATGTCCGCAAATAGCGCGGTAATGGTCTTGCGTTCGCCAGCGGTTTGCCCCCTGGCTTCCATCGCCGCCTGTTCGGCCAGGATGCGCTCGGCCAGATGTGCCGGCGTATAGAACACGGGCGCCGTCCCAAGGTGCTGACCGGCGGGAAGGTCGGGCAGCAGCACGCCGCAATGGCCGCAGAATCTCGCCGCGGCCCCCGACTCATGGCCACATTGCGGGCAGATTCGCGCAAGGCCGTGCCCGCATGCCTGGCAGAATCGCCCGCCTGCGGGGTTATCGAATCCGCACTTGATGCAGCGCATATGCCCTCTGACCGCTTGGCCCGATAGCACACATTAGAAACCACAGGAGAGGTGTCTCGCAAGTTGCGAGGCGATCCCTCCGTGATCTGTGACGCATGCGAGTCAAGTCCGCATATTCGTCATTGAGCATTCGGCCCGATCACGCCGGGCGGAAGGTTGGCCACCTCGTCGTGCGCATCCCATTGGAAACAGCGAAAGCCATCTGCCAGGCGCGACCAGCCTTCTTGCCAAATGTAGGGGCTTCAGGTCACAGCGACTTCAGATACTCCGCCAGGTCGGCAATATCCTGGCTGCTCAGCCCCAGTCCCCGCTTGGTGTTGTAGGTCGTCACGACCTCCGGCAAAGTCGCCGCAGAGCCGTCATGGAAATAGGGAGGGTGTTGCCATGCGCCCTTCAGCGGCGTGGTCCGGTATTGCTTGGTTGCGGAGCGCGAGGCGTAGCTCGGGCTCTCCGGTTCCGCCATCGAGTCGGCGGGCGGGTGAAGCAGCGAGTTGGCATCGGTAAATGCCGGGCCACTATGGCACGTGGCGCATCGGCCCGCGCCTTCGAACAGGGCCTTGCCCCGCAGCGCCGCCGCCGGGTCGAAACTGCCAGCCGGTGGCGGCGGAGCGCCCAGGGATAGCTGATACGCTTGCAGGGCCGGAAGCTTGCTGGTGACAAGGTCCACCGAGCCATTGGTGATGGAGATATTCAGGCGCGGTTCGGATACGGAGCCGAGGCCGCCCATCTGGGAAACGGCGACATACCGGTTCCAGTACATGATGTCTTCGCCATCGCCGGTAAAGGTAATGCGATGAATGCCGGCCAGCCCGAAGGCGGGCGGTATCACGACCGGCTTGCTGAGGCCGTCGATATTATTGCGCGGATCGTACTTGCCTGCGCCCCAGGCGTTGAGGACCTTTTTCATGGCCTCGTCAATGGCCGGTGACAGCGCGATGATGGCGCCGGGATTGAGATCCCGGTTGGGCCATCCGTCCAGACGCTTGCCGATGCCCGGCGCGAACGAGTTGTCCACCGTCGAATGACAGAGCGCGCAGGTAGTGCCGACGCGGGTCAGCTTGTCGACCCCATTGACGGTCTCGACGGTTCCCTGGAGGCCGACGACCGCGTTCAGTTTCAGCAGCGCCACTGTCGTAGCCGGGCTCTTGAGGTCGATCGTGCCATTGCGGATTCCATTGACGACGGCCTCGGGCAAGGCCTCCGCGTCGACCTTGAGGCCGACTGAAAATGCGGTCAAGGGATCCACCGAGCTGGCGATGACCTCGTGCATCCTCAGGTGATCGGTCCACTTCGCCTCGTCCCCGAAGGTGTCGAAGCGAAAGATCTGCTTGCCCTGCTCGACCAGGGCCTTCTGCGCCGCCTCCGTGCTGGCCGCGTCCGTGCCGCCCCCTCCAGAACTGCCGCCACATGCCGCCACGGCCGCCACTGCGGCTGCCGTGAGCAGTGCATTTGCCAGCCTCCGTCGAGCCAGCTGCGGCATCGCTGGCTGCCGCAGCGGTACCGGCTGCACTTCAGTTTCAGATGTCAGTGCGGAGGGTTGCCTTTTCATGATCGACGTCCTTGTCAGGAGGAGATGCAGCAACTGAAATAAAACAACCGACAGGTCTCCGACGGCAGTGGCTCGAATTTGTCCGTTGCATAGGCGTTAGACGTTTGCAGACGCCGGAAGGTGACACGAGGTCTGAGCCACATTGCGATGAGTTGTGGCTGCATTGCATCTGCCTATGATTGCTGACGCGTGGTTCGACCCCAGGCGAGGTACCGCAGCAGCGTATGCGCCCAGTCGACTGTCACCTTTTGGCAGCTGTGCCGTCTAATGATCTGCAACGGGAAAGGAGCCAGATCTCCAAATGGACAAGAACCGGGATCTCAGGCCGCCCCTGCCGTCTGGCGCCAGTGCCACCACAGACGCCGAACTGGTCGCCAGCGCCCGCGCCGGCGCCGCGTCTGCCTTTGAGGCCATCATGCGGCGCAACAACCGCCTGTTGTTCCGCACGGCCCGTGGCGTGGTTGCGGATGATGCCGAAGCCCAGGATGTCGTGCAGGAAACCTACCTGCGCGCCTTTACCAGCCTGGATTCGTTTCGCGGCGAGGCCGCGCTGAGCACCTGGCTGGCGCGCATAGCCATCAATGTCGCCCTGACAGCGCAGCGCAAGAGACGCCGGCTCTTTCAGATCGAAGCATGGGGCGAAGAAGAAGATCTTCCTGGCGGACCTTTACAGGAGAACATGATGTCCTTCCGCGCCGCTGACGACGAATCACCTGAAGCCATGGCCGAACGCGGTCAGGTGCGGGAACTGCTGCAGCTTGCGGTCGAAAAGCTGCCGCCGATCTACCGCTGCGTGTTCATCCTGCGGGCGGTCGAAGACTTGAGCGTAGAGGAAACGGCTTATTGCCTTGGCGTTAGCGGCGACGTGGTCAAGACGCGCTTTCTGCGGGCCCGCATGATGCTGCGCGAATCCCTGGCCGCGGAGGTAAGGCCCTATCTGCAGAGCACATTCAGTTTTGCCGGTACGCGCTGCGACGCGGTGGTCAATCACGTGTTCGACGCCCTCAGCGAGCGCGGGCTGGTCCGCTCGCAATGACGACGAGGGAACGCGGCAGTGCTCCTGGGAAGCGGATTTCGGCAACGAACGGCATCTCGTCGGCGCACGGGCGGCGACTGATTCCAGTTGCGGATCCCACCGATCGCGGCGTACTGTGCGGGTTACAGCCTGCGCGAGCGCTGGACAGACTCGAGGAACTCCGATAAGGAGTTCCTGGTCCGGTGCCGCGCGGGTTGTACTGGTCGTCAGGAGGTGTCGCCATGGATTTCGAACCCCTCACTTACCAAAGCGTTGAGGTCCGTGCGGTTCTGATTCCGTTAAATCGACCAATCATTTCGAAGGTCGGCGCATTCGACCAGTGGCCGCTGATCCTGGTTGATCTTCACACTCGGGAAGGCGTTGTCGGTCGCAGTTATCTTGAGCCATATCTGATACAGGCGCCCAGGTACATCGTGCCTGCGATCCGGGATCTTGCCGCATCACGGGCCGGTAGCAGGATCGCACCGCTTGATGACTTCCAGAACGCCAGAGGTTCAACGCATCTCCTCGGCTACGAAGGCATCACGATGATCGCCATCGCAGGGCTCGACATGGCCGCGTGGGACGCGCTCGGCAAGGCCGCAGGCCTGCCTCTCGCAGCATTGCTTGGCGGAACAGTGGGCAGCGTGCAGGCGTACAACAGTAATGGGCTGTGGTTGAGCCACGTGGATGGCGTTGCAGAAGAAGCTAGTTCGCTCGTTGCAGAAGGAGCATTCAGCGCTTTGAAGCTGCGGCTGGGCCGCGAGAAGCTGCAAGACGACCTTGATGCCATTCGCGCGGTGCGCGAAGCGGCTGGCGACGAGATCAAGCTAATGGTGGATTTCAACCAGGGCTTGTCGTTTGATGACGGTCTGCGCCGCTGCCATGCCCTTGATAACGAGGGGCTGTACTGGTTCGAGGAGCCCCTCGCATACAGCAACACCAGCGGCCATGCGCGACTGGCGCGCGAGATCAAGACGCCGATCCAGCTGGGCGAGAACTTCTATGGTCCGCGCGAGTTATTGAAGGCAGTGCAGGCCGAGGCGTGTGACTGCGTCATGCTGGACATGATGCGGATCGGCGGCGTGTCGGGGTGGCTGCGGTCTGCGCCGATCGCTTCGGCGGCAGGACTCCCTGTCTCCACGCATCTGTATCCGGAAGTCTGCGCACATCTGATGCGCGTCACCGAAACGGCGCACTGGCTGGAATGGCAGGACTGGGCCTATCCCGTGCTGAGGGAGCCTTTTGCGCTTGCAGATGGACACCTGGTGGTGCCGGACAGGCCCGGATCTGGAATCGAGTGGGACGAGAGCGTGGTGAAGCGGTTTCAGTACGACTAAGGCTGCCGCGCAGGGGCTGGCCATTCTTGCAGAGCGCGGCATCGGCTAGCACTGGCACCGATATCAGCGGTGATTTCGTCGAGCAGCTCGCTTTGGGTGGCAGAGGCTCTTTGGGGCTCGGATGCAGGGTGGCGAAACAGGCAAAAAAAAAGACCCAGATCGCTCTAAGTCCTTGATTCTTGCTGGTGGAGCGGTGGTGGGTGCTGAGGGGTTCGAACCCCCGACCTACGCCTTGTAAGGGCGCCGCTCTACCAACTGAGCTAAGCACCCGCTCGACCATCGCAGGCTGCCTGCCTGCAACTTGCTGAACGCTCCGCACCTCGCGGCAGATGCCGTGGTTTGCGTTGCGAGGGCGCAAGTTTAATACATGTGATTTCGGTTTGCCAAGGCCCGCGCGGACAAAAAACGCCGCCGGGCATCGCTGCCCTGCGGCGTTTGGTTCATGCGGCTAAGGCGTCGTCAGTGATGCAGTCGCTCGACCTTGGCGGTGGCCTTGTCCGCCACCTCGGCGGGCTTGGCATCTTCTTCCGGCAACGCCTCGGGCTTGCGCTCGAGTGCCAGTTCCAGCACCTTGTCGATCCAGCGCACCGGCACGATCTCGATGGCGTTCTTGACGTTGTCCGGGATCTCGGCCAGGTCCTTGACGTTTTCCTCGGGGATCAGCACCAGCTTGATGCCGCCGCGGTGGGCTGCCAGCAGCTTCTCCTTCAGGCCGCCGATGGGCAGCACCTCGCCGCGCAGCGTGATCTCGCCGGTCATGGCGACATCCGCGCGCACCGGGATGCCGGTCAGCACCGACACCAGCGCCGTGGTCATGGCACCGCCCGCAGACGGGCCGTCCTTGGGCGTGGCGCCTTCGGGCACGTGGATGTGGATGTCGCGCTTCTCGAACATCTCATCGGTGATGCCCAGGCGGCGTGCCCGCGAACGTACCACCGAGCGCGCGGCCTCGACCGATTCCTTCATCACGTCGCCCAGCGAGCCGGTGCGGGTGATGTTGCCCTTGCCCGGCATGATCGCGGCTTCGATGGTCAGCAGGTCGCCGCCCACCTCGGTCCACGCCAGGCCGGTCACCTGGCCCACCTGGTTTTCCTTGCCGGCCAGGCCGAAGTCGTACTTGCGTACGCCCAGGAACTTGTCGAGGTTGTCCGAATCGACCTTGATCGTGCCCGACTCCTTCTTCAGCAGCAGCAGCTTGACCGCCTTGCGGGCAATCTTGGAGACCTCGCGCTCGAGCGAACGCACACCGGCTTCGCGCGTGTAGTAGCGGATGATGTCGCGGATCGCCGCATCGGTGACCTCGATCTCGCCCGCCTTCAGACCATTGTTCTTGATCTGCTTCGGCAGCAGGTAACGCGTGGCGATGTTGAGCTTCTCTTCCTCGGTATAACCCGACAGGCGGATCACTTCCATACGGTCGAGCAGCGGCGGCGGAATGTTCAGCGAGTTCGACGTCGCCACGAACATCACGTCGGACAGGTCGAAATCGACCTCGATGTAGTGGTCCTGGAACGTGTGGTTCTGTTCCGGGTCCAGCACCTCGAGCAGCGCCGACGACGGATCGCCGCGGAAATCCTGGCCCATCTTGTCGATCTCGTCGAGCAGGAAGAGCGGATTGCGCACGCCAACCTTGGACAGGCTCTGCAGGATCTTGCCCGGCATCGACCCGATGTAGGTACGGCGGTGGCCGCGGATCTCGGCCTCGTCGCGCACGCCACCCAGTGCCATGCGCACGAACTTGCGGTTCGTCGCGCGCGCCACCGACTGGCCGAGCGAGGTCTTGCCCACGCCGGGAGGCCCGACCAGGCAGAGGATGGGTGCCTTCACCTTGTCCACGCGCTGTTGCACCGCGAGGTACTCGAGAATGCGTTCCTTGACCTTCTCCAGGCCGTAGTGGTCTTCATCCAGCACGCGCTCGGCGTTGGCGAGGTCGTTGTTGACCTTGCTCTTCTTGCGCCACGGCAGGTTCACCAGCGTGTCGATGTAGTTGCGCACGACGGTGGCTTCGGCCGACATCGGCGACATCAGCTTGAGCTTCTTGAATTCGGCGTCGGCCTTCTTCTTGGCTTCCTTCGGCATGCGCGCAGCCTTGATGCGCTTGTCGAGTTCTTCCAGGTCGGCGCCTTCTTCGCCCTCGCCCAGTTCCTTCTGGATGGCCTTGACCTGCTCGTTCAGGTAGTACTCGCGCTGGCTCTTCTCCATCTGGCGCTTGACGCGGCCACGGATGCGCTTTTCGACCTGCAGGATGTCGATCTCGCCCTCGAGCTGCGACAGCAGGCTTTCCAGGCGCTCGGTCACGTTGACCATCTCCAGGATCTTCTGCTTCTGCTCGAGCTTGATCGGCAGGTGCGCGGCGATGGTGTCCGCCAGGCGCCCGGCCTCGTCGATGCCCGACAGCGAGGTCAGGATCTCCGGCGGGATCTTCTTGTTGAGTTTTACGTACTGGTCGAACTGCGACACGATCGCGCGGCGCAGGGCCTCGGTCTCGGCGCTTTCGCCAGGTGCGGGCGGCACGGGCACGGCTTCGCACATGAAGTGCGAATCGTCCTCGCTCACCTCGCGGATATTTGCGCGCTGGGTGCCCTCGACCAGCACCTTCACGGTACCGTCGGGCAGCTTCAGCATTTGCAGGATATTGGCGATGCAGCCGACCTCGTACAGGTCGTCGGCGGTCGGCTCGTCCTTGGCCGCCGTCTTCTGGGCCACGAGCATGATGCTCTTGCCCGCCTCCATCGCAGTCTCAAGCGCCTTGATGGACTTTGGGCGTCCCACGAACAGCGGGATCACCATGTGCGGAAACACCACCACGTCGCGCAGCGGCAACAGTGGGAGGCGAATCGGCTCGGCCGGGAGGAGTTGTGTTCCGGACATCATTTTCCCCAAGTCAGTCATTTAAGGCGTAAATTGGGCCGCCCGAATCGATTACAAGATACGTGCCAATCGATTCATCAAGACAGGCAGATGCCGCTACCTGCACTTGGTGGCCCCTCTGAAACAGCATACCCGCGTTTCCTCCCTCTCGTCGGTAGAAATAAACAAAAAAAGCCGCTCGCTTCTACGCGAACGGCCTTTTTCGACCTGCTGCCCGTGTGGTGCCGACCTCTGACCACTCTGGCAGGCCTCGCGTCAGTTAGACCCTGCCACCTTGGGCTGCTGCTCTTCGTACATCAGCAGCGGCGGTGCATCGCCGTTGATCGTATTTTCATCGATCACCACCTTTTGCACGCCCTTGTAATTAGGCAAGTCATACATGACGTCCATCAGCGACTGCTCCAGGATCGAGCGCAGCCCGCGGGCACCGGTCTTGCGGCGGATCGCCTTGCGCGCGATGGCGCTCAGCGCACCGGGACGGATTTCGAGCTCGACGCCTTCCATCGCCAGCAGCTTCTGGTATTGCTTGACCAGCGCATTCTTGGGCTCGACCAGGATCTGCATCAGCGCGGCCTCGTCCAGCTTGGCCAGCGTCGCCACCACCGGCAGGCGGCCGATCAGTTCGGGAATCAGGCCGAACTTGATCAGGTCTTCCGGCTCGGTCTGCGGCAGCACCTCGCTGACGTCGCGTTCTTCCTTGCTCTTGACCTGCGCGGCAAAGCCGATGCCGGTCTTGTCCGAGCGCTGCATGATGACCTTCTCGAGGCCATCGAAGGCGCCGCCGCAGATGAACAGGATGTTGGTCGTGTCCACCTGCAGGAAGTCCTGGTTCGGATGCTTGCGGCCACCCTGCGGCGGCACCGATGCCATGGTGCCTTCGATCAGCTTGAGCAGGGCCTGCTGCACGCCTTCGCCGGACACGTCGCGCGTAATCGATGGGTTGTCCGACTTGCGCGAGATCTTGTCGATCTCATCGATGTAGACGATGCCGCGCTGCGCCTTCTCGACTTCGTAGTTGCAGTTCTGCAGCAGCTTCTGGATGATGTTCTCGACGTCCTCGCCGACGTAGCCGGCTTCGGTCAGCGTGGTCGCGTCGGCGATCACGAACGGCACGTTCAGCAGGCGCGCCAGCGTCTGCGCCAGCAGCGTCTTGCCCGAGCCGGTGGGCCCGATCAGCAGGATATTGCTCTTGGACAGCTCGACGTCATCCTTCTTGCCGAGGTGCTTGAGGCGCTTGTAATGGTTGTAGACCGCCACGGCCAGAATCTTCTTGGCTTGTTCCTGGCCGATCACATACTGGTCCAGGCTTTCGCGGATCTCGTGGGGCGTGGGCAGGTCGGAGCGCGCGGCCGTGGCGGCGTCTTTCTCGGATGCCGTGGCCTCGTCGCGAATGATCTCGTTGCACAGGTCGATGCACTCGTCGCAAATGAACACCGACGGGCCGGCAATCAGCTTCTTGACCTCATGCTGGCTCTTGCCGCAGAAGGAGCAGTACAGAAGCTTTTCGCTGGATGAACCTTTTTTGTCCGCCATAGGAATCAGTCACTTTTGCAGTGCGCACACCGCGGGGCGACAGGCTCCTCGGCGATACGCTTCAAACGCATCATACGCCAAAACAATTGGCACCACCGGCGGTTCCCCCCGGCTGTGGGGCCAAGGCCCCGTTTCACAGGTTCCGATGCAAAAAACGAGGCATGGGGCCTCGTTCCGGTATAGCCTTTGCCATTTGGGCCCAGCCAGCGTGGCAGGCCGCCGTTGCACCATGGCCACGGCGGCGCGCCGCATCAGCCGCGGCGGGCGAGAACCTTGTCGATCAGGCCGTAGTCGACCGCCTGGTCGCCGCTCATGAAGTTGTCGCGATCGGTGTCGCGGGCAATCTTCTCGACCGGCTGGCCGGTCACTTCCGACAGGATGGTGTTGAGCCGCTCGCGCAGGTACAGGATCTCGCGCGCCTGGATCTCGATATCCGAGGCCTGGCCGCGCGCGCCGCCCAGCGGCTGGTGGATCATGATGCGCGAGTTAGGCAGCGCCGAACGCTTGCCCTTGGCACCCGCCGCCAGCAGGAAGGCGCCCATGCTGGCCGCCATGCCCATGCACAGCGTCGACACGTCCGGCTTGATGAACTGCATGGTGTCGTAGATGGCCAGCCCCGCCGACACCGAACCGCCCGGCGAGTTGATGTACAGGGACACGTCCTTGTCGGGGTTCTCGCTTTCCAGAAACAGCAGCTGTGCCACCACCAGGTTGGCGGTCTGGTCGTTGACCTCGCCCACCATGAACACCACGCGCTCCTTCAGCAGGCGCGAGTAGATGTCATAGGCGCGCTCGCCCCGGCCGGACTGCTCGACGACCATCGGCACCAGCCCCAGGCCCTGGGTTTCCAGTGCCGAAGCCTGCGTGGTGGCGAGACGGTCAAGCAAATCATTGCGGGTCATGCATGTTCTCCATGGATTCGTCGGATCGCAAGGCAATCCGGGTAACTCGGGAAGTTCCGGCCCCGCACCGTGGCGCGGGGCTGCCGGTCACTTCCGGCCTCAGGCTTGCTGCGCGTTGCCTTCGGCGGTGAGTTCCTCGAAGGACACCTTCTTGTCGGTGACCTTGGCCTTGCCGCACACGAAATTTACCACGTTGTTTTCGAGCACGTAGGCTTCCATTTCGGCCAGGCGCTGCTGGTCGCCGTAGTACCAGCGCATGACTTCCTTCGGGTCCTCGTAGCTCTTGGCGAAGTCCTCGATCTCGGCCTTGATCTGGTCGGCCTTGGCTTCCAGGCCGTTGGCCTTGACGATCTCGGCCAGGATCAGGCCCAGCTTGACGCGGCGCTCGGCCTGCTGCGCGAACATCTCGGCCGGGATCGGCATGTCCTTGGCGTTGGGCATGCCACGCTGCTCGAGGTCGCGGCGGGCCATTTCCACCAGGCGCTCCTGGTCCTGCTCGATCAGGGCCTTGGGCACGTCCAGCTCGCTGGCCTTCAGCAGCGCTTCCATGACCTGGTCCTTCAGCATGGCGTGCGTGCGGCGCTTCACTTCGCGCTCGAGGTTCTCGCGGATGTCGGCGCGCATCTTGTCGACGCTGCCGTCGGCGATGCCGAGCGACTTGGCGAAGGCTTCATTCACTTCCGGCAGGTGGGCCCACTCGATCTTCTTCAGGGTCACGGTGAACTCGGCGGTCTTGCCGGCCACTTCCTTGCCGTGGTAGTCGGCCGGGAAGGCCAGCGGGAAGGTCTTGCTTTCGCCGACCTTCAGGCCCAGCGCGGCCTGCTCGAACTCGGGCAGCATGCGGCCTTCGCCCAGCACGAACGGGAAGTCCTCGGCCTTGCCGCCGGCGAACTCTTCGCCGTCGATCTTGCCGACGAAGTCCAGCGTCACGCGGTCGCCGTTCTGCGCGGTGACGTCGGCACCGCCGTCGCCATGCTCGCCGGCTTCGCCGCGGGCGTGGTAGTGCACGCGCTGCTTGCGCAGGATGTCGATGGTCTTGTCGACTTCGGCATCGGTGATTTCAGTGCCGGTGCGGGTGACTTCGGCAGCCGACAGGTCGCCGATCTTCACTTCCGGGTACACCTCGAAGGTGGCGTCGAAGGCGACTTCGTCCTCGCCCACGCCTTCGTTCTTGATCTCGAACTTGGGCTGGCCGGCAACCTTGACGTCCTGTTCCTTGGTGATGTCGAAGAACTTGCGTGCGGCCTTGTCGAAGCGCACTTCGAACTCGACCTGCTGGCCGTACTGCTTCTCGACCATCTTCATCGGCACCTTGCCCGGACGGAAGCCCGACATCTTCACGGTCTTCGACAGGCGAACCAGGCGCTCCTGCTTTTCCTTCTCCACTTCGGCCTTGGGGATGGCCAGGGTCACCTTGCGGTCCAGCTTGCCGAGGTTCTCAATCACGTTCGACATGGTCGTAGATCCAATCCAGAAATGTAGTTGTGTTCGTAGGTGCTGCCGTCTTGTACGCGTACCGCCCGCTTTACCGCCACGGCGCCGTCACCAGAGGACGGCCAGGGCAGCGCACCGGCGAACGGAAAGCTCCGCGCAAACGGAAAACGGGGATTATCGCACGGTTTTGATTCGCTTCCGGCAGATTTTGCCCGGAACGCGCCCCGCCCCCGCTGCCTGGCCGCGCCGCGCTACGCCGCCTGCCCATGGCGCAGCGCGCGCAGCAGCAGGCGTGCCGGATCCACCGCATCGGCCAGGTCCGACTCCAGCGGCAGCGGCTCGCCTTCGATCTGGCTGGCCAGCAGTTCCGCGCCCAGCGCGGCCCAGGTAAGGCCGCGCGAGGCATAGGCCAGCGCCGCATAGAGCCCGGGCTGGCGCGGCAGGTCGCGCAGGTGCGCGCCGCGCAGCGACGCGGCCTGCGCCACCGCGGCGGCCCCGTCCGGCACTTGCCCGATCAGCGGCAGCCGGTTGTGCGTGACCGTGCGCACGCCGACATAGCCCGACACGTTGGCGGGATCGATCGCGGCCACCGCGTCGGCCTGGCCGGGCAGCAGCCCGGCCAGCCGGGCCAGGTTGGCGGCGTGGACCGCCGGCTGCGCCACCAGCGGACCGACATCTTCGTCATAGCTCGAGCCGACGCGGCCGCTGCCGTCGGCGGCACGCGGCAACAGGTAGCCGGCACCGGTCACCACGCAGTCGGGCCAGCCGCCGAGCGCGTCGACCTGCGCGGCCGCGAGCGTGGTCAGCTGTCCGCGCACGCGCCGCAGGGTCCAGTGTTGCTGCGGCAGCAGTTGCTGTGCCTCGTGTGCGTTGGCCAACACCAGTACCGGTGCCGACGCCAGCACGGCGCCGCCCGGCGCCAGCGCCCGCCATTGCCCGTCGACGCGCGCGATCGCGCCGACCCGGCAGCCGAAGCGCGTCGCCACCGCCTCGCCGGCGCGCGCAAGCTGCGCCGCGCAGATGTCCGGCGGCGCCACCCATCCGCCCAGCGGGAACCACAGACCGCCGCGCGGCACGCCGGCGTGGTGCGCCGAGGCCGCCTCATCAGCGCTCATCCAGCGCACGAAATCCTGCGGCAAGCCCATGGCGTCCAGCGCCGCGCGCTGGGCCTCGCCCTCGGCCTCGTCCGCGCCGATCTGCAGCACGCCGCAGCCGTGCCAGCCGACCGCGTGCCCGGCCTCGGCCAGCGCCGCCCAGGCGCGCAGCGCGTACTGGTTGCCGGCGCGCGACAGCCGCGACAGCAGGCTGTCGTCGGCCGACACATGCGCATGCATGGCCGCGGCGCGATGCGCCGAGGTCTGCCGCGCCGGCCCGTCATGGGCATCGAACAGGGTCACGCGCCAGCCGCGCGCGGCCAGGCGCTCGGTCACGGCGCAGCCGGCCAGTCCGGCGCCGATCACGATGGCATGGCGCTCGGCCCATTGCGCCGGCAGCGGCGGCGCGTGGCGACGCGATTTCCATTGCGGGCGAAAGCGCGCGACGGTCATGTCGCGCTTGCCGCCAAAACCGGGGACCTTGGCGACCTCGAAGCCGACCTCCTTCAGCCCGCGCCGCACAAAGCCCGCGGCGGTATACGTCGCCAGCGTGGCACCGGGACGCGCCAGCCGCGCCAGGCCGCGGAACACCGGCACCGACCACATCTCGGCATTGCGCGCCGGCGAGAAGCCGTCCAGATAGAAGGCATCTGCCCCCGCGGCCAGCCGCGGCAGCATCGCTTCGGCATCGCCCAGCGCCAGCGTCAGCACCACGCGGCCCTGGTCGAACGCGAGCCGGTGCAGGCCCGGCAGCGCCAGCGGCCATTGCGCCTGCAGCGCCTGCGCCAGGGGCTGCAACGCCTCCAGGCTGGCATGCAGTTGCGCCAGCCCGTCGCGCGTGAACGGATGCTTTTCGATCGAGACGAAATGCAACGTGCCGCAGCGCTGCGGATGGTCGCGCCACGCCTGCCAGGTCGCGAGGAAATTCAACCCCTGGCCGAAGCCGGTCTCGACGATGACGAACTGCCGTTGCCCGGCCCACGCATCCGGCAAGCCATTGCCGCCGAGGAAGACATGGGCGGCCTGCGCCAGGCCGCCTTCGGTGCTGTGGTAGACGTCGTCGTAGCGGGGCGAATACGGGGTGCCCTGGGCGGACAGGATGGGCTCGGCGGGCTCGAGTGCGCGCGGCATGGGACAGGAAATTCGAAAGCGGAATGCCCCGGACGCAGCGTCGGGAGCGTGGCAGGGGCGACTCGCGGCGGATGGTAGCATAGCGGCCTTTCCGCGGACGCCGCCGTCTGCCCCGAATCTTGCGCCGCCAGGGCGCCCTGCTCCACATGCTCAGCTATCGTCACGCCTTCCATGCCGGCAATCACGCCGATGTCCTCAAGCACGCCGTCGTGGTGCAACTGCTGGAGCACCTGACGCAGAAGGACAAGGCGTTCTGGTACATCGACACCCATGCCGGCGCCGGCCTCTATGCGCTGGACCACGCCTACGCGCAGAAGAAGGCGGAATTCGAGACCGGCATCGCGCCGCTGTGGCGCGCCGCGGCAAGCGGCACCCCGCTGCCGCCGATGCTGGACGAATACCTGGACCAGGTGCGCGCGCTCAACCCGGACGGCAACCTGCGCCACTACCCGGGCTCGCCCTGGCTGGCCTGGCAAATGCTGCGCGAGCACGACCGCCTGCGGCTGTTCGAGCTGCACAGCACCGAGATCCAGGTGCTGCGCGACAACTTCCGTGGCGCCGGCCGCCGCGTGATGCTGTACGACGGCGACGGCTTCGGCGGCATCAAGGCGATCCTGCCGCCGCCGCCGCGGCGCGCGCTGGTGCTGGTCGATCCGTCGTACGAAGACAAGCAGGACTACGCGCGCACCGTGCAGACCGTGCGCGACGGGCTGGAGCGCTTTGCCACCGGCGTCTACGCGGTCTGGTACCCGCAGGTGCAGCGGCGCGAGGCGGTGCAGTTGCCGGTGCAGCTGCAGGGCCTGCCGCTCAAGAGCTGGCTGCACGTGACCCTGACGGTCAAGCGCCCGGTCGAGGGCGGCCTGGGCCTGCACGGCAGCGGCATGTTCATCGTCAACCCGCCGTGGCGGCTGCAGGAATCGCTGCGCCAGGCCATGCCCGTGCTGGTCGACCTGCTCGGCCAGGACGACGGCGCGGGCTTTACGCTCGAAGCCGAGGAGCGCTGAGCCGGCGCACCAGCCAGTCCAGCGCCATGGCCGCGGCCACGCCGACCGTGTCGGCGAGCAGGTCGAGCCAGTCGGCCTCGCGGTAGCCGGTCTGCCCTTGCAACAGCTCGATCACGCCGCCATACGCGACCAGGCCCAGCCATAGCGGCCAGCCGCGCGCGGCGTAGGCGCGAGCGCCCAGCAGGCCCAGCAGCGCAAACCCGAGCGCGTGGTTGGCCTTGTCCCAGCCGGTGGTCGGCAGCGGCTGCGTCGGCGGCATCAGCGACAGCGCCAGCACGGCGGCGGCGCAGGCCCAGAACAGCAGGCGCCAGCGCAGCGGGGTCAGGGTCGGAACGGCAATCATGGGCGGGGACCAAGGTCTGGAAAGCCGACAATATAGCCGCACGGGCCCGCCGGGGCGCGCAGTCGCCACGGGGCTGGATTCCCCCCGCGCCTTGCGCTACAATCCGCAACCTCGTTGCACTGCGGGCTGCCTGCGGCAGATCCGGCAAGAAGACGGCAAAGGCGGGCACTTCCAGCCGCCTTTTTTGCTTTCGTCTCCGGCAACGAGCATCGCGGCCGCCCGCCCGGGCAGCGCCGCAAGGACCGCGAGGGTGGCGAAATTGGTAGACGCACCAGGTTTAGGTCCTGACGCCAGCAATGGTGTAGGGGTTCGAGTCCCCTCCCTCGCACCACCCGCCCGACAAGTGGCGGGCTGACAACCTCCCCCCAAAAAGAGTTCGATTGACTTCGATCGGCCATGCGGCAACCGCTGCGTGTCGAAGCGACGACGCCCGCGTTTGCGCCGATTCGCGGCGCTTGGCGCAGGTGGTAGAACACCTGAGTGGCAGCGCCTTTCGCGGACCCGTGCGGCGATCTATGCTGAAGATGTCGGAGCCGCCGTGCGCACTGCGCAGGTGGTGCCCGGCATGATCACCTCAGCCCCGCGGAGGGCATATGAAATTCCCTGCCTTGCTGTTGGCAGCGTCGATGGCCGCTGGCTGGACATCGCTCGCACAGGCCGCCGGATGCCAGTACGACATGCAGTGCAAAGGTGAGCGGATCTGCCACCACGGGCAATGCGTCTATCCCGAAGTGGAAGAGTCCGCCGAAGCGGGCGGTCCGCCAAAGTCCGGTGCTGCCGCAGCGGCTGCCGTGCCGGCGGCGGAGGTGACTCCGGTACCGACCACTTCGGTAACCCCGAGCGCCCCAGCCACGATAACCGGGACCACTATCAAACGCAGCCCCTACCCGCCACCGCCGCGCGGCTGCTGCACCGTGGCCGGCAAGCTGAAGCTGTCGCCGGCCTCGGCGTCGGATACCAGCCTGGCCAGCGGCGACGCATGCCAGGGGCTGACCGCCTCCGGCAAGCCGGTTCCCGGCACGATCTGCAACTAGGCGCACGCCTGGTGACGTAGCGCAGGACCCTGGCGCCGGCCGTCACACGGCCACGGCGCCCGGTCCGTCTTCGGGCCGCCGCACGCGGAACCAGGCCGCGTACAGCGCCGGCAGGAACAGCAGCGTCAGCACCGTGGCGATGATCAGCCCGCCCATGATGGCCACCGCCATCGGCCCCCAGAACATCGAGCGCGACAGCGGGATCATCGCCAGCACGGCCGCGGCCGCCGTCAGGATGATCGGGCGGAAGCGGCGCACCGCGGCTTCGACGATCGCAGTCCATTGCGGCACGCCGGCGCGGATGTCCTGCTCGATCTGATCGACCAGAATCACCGAGTTTCGGATGATCATGCCAAGCAGCGCGGTGATGCCCAGCTGCGCCACGAAGCCCATCGGCGCCCGCAGCAGCAATAGCGTGGCCGCGGCGCCGATCAGCCCGAGCGGGCCGGTCAGGAACACCATCGCCGCGCGCGAGAAGCTGTGGAGCTGCAGCATCAGCAGCGTGAAGATGATGAAGATGCACAGCGGCAGCTGCGCCGCGATCGAGGCCCCGGCCTTGCCGCTCTCTTCTTCCGCCCCCGCCACGGTGATGCGGTAGCCCGGCGGCAGCTGCGCGCGCAGCGCGTCCAGCTTCGGGTTGATCTGCGCGGTGACGGTCGGGCCCTGGATGCCGTCGACCACGTCGGCCTGCACGGTCACGCCGAAGTCGCGGTTCTCGCGCCAGACCACGCCGGGCTCGGCGCGCAGCGTCACGCGTGCCACCTGCGTCAGCGGCACCACGCGGCCGGTGTTGGTCGGCACCAGCATGTTGTTAAGGTCCGAGATTGCATCGCGCTCGTTGCGCGGCGTGCGCATCAGGATGTCGATCAGCTTGTCGCCGTCGCGGTATTGCCCTACCGGCACGCCGCTCAGCACCGTCTGCGTGACGCGGGCGATGGCCTGGGTGGTCACGCCCAGCGCGCGCGCCTTGTCCTGGTCGATCTCCAGGCGCAGCATCTTGACGTTCTCGTTCCAGTTGTCGTTGACGCCGACGGTGTTGGGGTTGGCGCGCATCTCGGCCTTGACCTGGTCGGCCAGCCGGCGCACGGCGGCGGCGTCTGGGCCGATCACGCGGAACTGCACCGGATAGGCCACCGGCGGCCCGTTGGGCAGCAGCTTGACGCGCCCGCGCAGGTACGGGAACTCGGCATCGAGCAGTTGGATGACGCGGCGGCGCAGCGCGTCGCGCACTTCGGTGCTGGCCGGCATCACGATCACCTGCGCCACGTTGGACTGCGGGAAGATCTGGTCCAGCGGCAGGTAGAAGCGCGGCGCGCCGGTGCCGACGAAGGTGGTCAGGCTGGCGACGTCGCGGTCCTTGCCGATCCGTTGCTCGAAGCGCTTGGCTTCGGTCTCCATCTGGGCGAAGCTGGTGCCCTCCGGCATCCACAGCTCCACCATCAGTTCCGGGCGGCTGGAATCCGGGAAGAACTGCTTCTCGACGAACTTGAAGGCGTAGATGCCCAGCGCGAAGGCCACCAGCGTGATCGCGATCACCAGCTTGCGCCAGGTGACGCACCAGTCCACCAGCCGGCGGAAGCGCGCGTAGAACGGCGTGTCGAAGACCTCGTGGGCCTCGCCCGCGCCCGGGCCGCGGGTCTTGAGCAGCAGGTAGCCCAGGTATGGTGTGAAGTAGACCGCCGCCAGCCACGACAGCACCAGCGCCAGTGCCGTCACCGCGAAGATGGCGAAGGTGTACTCGCCCACCGTCGAACGCGCCAGCCCCACCGGCAGGAAGCCGGCCGCGGTGATCAGGGTGCCGGTCAGCATCGGCATCGCGGTCGAGGTATAGGCAAAGGTGGCGGCCTCCATCTTGGAGAAGCCCTCTTCCAGCTTGCGCACCATCATCTCGACCGCGATGATGGCGTCGTCGACCAGCAGCCCCAGCGCCACGATCAGCGCGCCCAGCGAGATCTTGTGCAGGCCGATGCCGAAGATGTTCATGAACAGGAACGTCACCGCCAGCACCAGCGGGATGGTCAGCGCCACCACCAGCCCGGGGCGCACATCGAGCCGCAGCGGCCGCGTGTGCAGGCCGAGCGAGACAAAGCTCACCGCCAGCACGATCACCACTGCCTCGATCAGCACCCGCACGAACTCGCCGACCGAGCGCTGCACCGCCTCGGGCTGGTCCTGCACCTGGTCCATCTCGATGCCCACCGGCAACTGGCCGCGCAGCCGCTCGAAGGCGCTGCGCAGGTTCTTGCCCAGCTCGATGATGTCGCCGCCCTTCTGCATCGAGATACCGAGCCCGATTACGTCCTTGCCGTTGAAGCGCATGCGCTGCTGGGTAGGGTCGACATAGCCGCGGTATACGTGCGCGATGTCGCCCAGGCGGATATTGGCGATGCCGTTGGGCCCGCGCAGCACCAGGTTCTCCAGGTCTGCCACGCTGGCGAACTGGCCCGACAGGCGCACCTGCAGGTTGTCGCTCGGGGTCACCAGCACGCCGCTGCCGGTCAGGTTGTTCTGCTGCGAGATCTGGTCGGCGATGGCGTTGATGTCCAGCCCCAGCTGGGCAAAGCGCGCCTGGTTGAATTCGATATAGACCTTCTCGTCCTGCAGTCCGATCAGCGAGACCTTGGCCACCGACGGCACGCGCAGCAGTTCCTGGCGCACCAGGTCGGCATATTCGCGCAGCTCCTTGTAATTGAAGCCATCGGCCGAGAGCGCGTAGATGGTGCCGTAGACGTCGCCGAACTCGTCGTTGAAGAACGGCCCGCGCACGCCGGCCGGCAGGGTCTGCTGGATGTCGCCGATCTTCTTGCGCACGGTGTACCAGACCTGCGCGGTCTCCTTCGCGGGCGAGGTGTCCTTGAGCTGGAAGATCACCGTGGTCTCGCCGGGCTTGGAGAAGCTGCGGATCTTGTCCGCATAGGGCACTTCCTGCAGCTGGCGCTCGATCTTGTCGGTGACCTGGATTGCGATCTGCTCGGCGGTGGCGCCGGGCCAGAAGGCCTGCACCACCATCACGCGGAAGGTAAACGGCGGGTCCTCGTCCTGGCCCAGCTGGAAAAACGCCAGCAGGCCGCCTAGCAGCAGCACCACCAGCAGGTAACGGGTCAGCGGCTGGTGTTCCAGCGCCCAGCGTGACAGGTTGAAGCGGGAATGGTCCATCCGCTCACCCCTGCTTCGGGGTGGCGGCCGCCGCCGACGCCGGCGCGACCGTCTGCAGCGGTCGCACCTTCTGCCCCGGGCGCAGCAGGTGCGCGCCGGCGGTAACGATGGTCTGGCCCGGCGCCAGGCCCTGGCGAACCTCGATCTCATTGCCGAAGGCTTCGCCCAACGTCACGGCCACCGGCTTGACCGTGCCCGACGCGGCATCGTAGATCCAGACCATGTCGCGGCCCTGCTCCTGCAGCAGCGCGGTCAGCGGCACGCGCAGCGCCGGCGCGGCGCCGTTGCGAACGAAGGTCACCACCGCGGTCATGCCCAGCTTGAGGTCGGCGGGCGGATTGGGCACGCTTACGCGGGTGGCGTAGGTACGCGTGACCGGGTCGGCCGCGGCGGCGATCTCGCGCACGCGGCCGGGCAGCGCGCGCTGCGGCTCGGCCCAGGTATGGACGGTCACCTCGGTCAGCCCGCGCAGCAGGCCGACCTGGTCCTCGGGCAGGCCGATCGCGACTTCCTTCTCGGCGGTCTGCGCCACCCGCACCACCGGCTGGCCAGGGGTGACCACCTGGCCCACCTCGGCGTCGATGGCGGTGACCACGCCGTCGGCGTCGGCATGCAGCACGGCATAGGCGGTCTGGTTGGACTGGCTGCGCAGCCCGGCCTGCGCCTGGCGCAGCCGCGCTTCGGCGGCGTCGAAACTGGCCTGGCGCCGGTGCTGCTCGGCGGCGCTGATAAAGCCCTTCGCGAACAGGTCGTTGTAGCGCTTCAGGTCGGCCGCGGCGAGGTCGCGATCGGTGCGGGCGGCCTCGAACTGCGCGCGCGAGCCCGCTTCGGCCAGCGACAGGTCGGCGGGATCGAGCCGGGCCAGCGGCTGTCCCTTGCTGACCACGGCGCCGACGTCCACCAGCCGCGCCGCGATCTTGCCGCCGACGCGGAAGCCGAGCCGCGACTCCACGCGCGGGCGCACGTCGCCGGAAAACTCGAAGGCGGTCTTGCCACTGTGCGGACTGAGCTGCATCATGCGCACCGGGCGGATCTCCGGCGCGGGCTCGGGCGCCTTGCCGCAGCCGGCCAGGACCAGCGCACCGGCCAGCGACAGCGCCGCCACGACCGGGCCGGGGCGCCTGGCCTGCCGCTGCGGCGTGGTGACGACGGAGGTGACAGAGGAATCTGCAGCCGCAACTTCCGGCACTTGGCAAAGCACTGGCATCGGTAGGCAACGAGTCGGAATGGGTACAACTGCTGGGCGGGCCGCGCTCCACCATGGTTCACGCCGCCCGATCGGGCGGGCCGAGGTGGCAGCTTGACGCAGGCCGGCGGGCAGCCGGCGGGTGTCCGGACGCCGGCACGGGCACTAAATAACTTGCCGGTCAGTAATATAACGACCGCCCCGGGGTGCGTCAAACGGCAGGCGACGAAACGCCTGGAATGAAGCTTCAAGCGGCCTACAGGGTGGCGAACCGCGCCGGACGCGCGCGGGCCAGCCATGCCGCGGTGCTACAATCCGGCGCGCCGGCGGCGCACCGCGACGCGGCTGCCCCCATCGACCGGGCACCCCGCTTATCCGGCGCGGTTCCCCAGCGGTTCCCCAGCGGTTTCCCCACTTCTTCGACCCGAGACCGGCGTGACGCCCGATCAGTATTGCCAAGAGAAAGTCGCCCAGAGCGGCTCGAGCTTCTATTACAGCTTCCTGTTCCTGCCGGCCGAGCGCCGCCGCGCGATCACCGCGCTGTACGCGTGGTGCCGCGAAGTCGACGACGTGGTCGACGACACCCATGACGCCGGCCTGGCGCACCAGCAGCTCGACTGGTGGCGTGCCGAGCTGCGCCGCCTGTTCGACGGCGCGCCGACCCACCCCACCACCCAGGCCCTGCAGCCGCATGTCGCCAGCGCCGGCCTGAGCCAGGCCGAGATGGCCGAGGTGCTGGAGGGCATGGAAATGGACCTGACCCAGACCCGCTACCTGGACGAGGCCGGCCTGGCGCGCTACTGCCACTGCGTGGCCGGCGTGGTCGGCACGCTGAGCGCGCGCCTGTTCGGCTACACCGATCCGCAGACGCTGGTCTTTGCCGAAAAGCTGGGCCAGTCGCTGCAGCTGGTCAATATCCTGCGCGATGTCGGCGAGGACGCCCGGCGCGGGCGCATCTACCTGCCGGTCAATACCTTGCAGCAGTTCCAGGTGCCGGCTTCCGAGATCCTGAAGGGCGAGCATTCCGGTCGCTTTGTCGCGCTGATGCAGTACCACGCCGGCCGGGCCCGCGCGCTGTACCATGAGGCGCTCGCGCTGCTGCCGCGGCAGGACCGTCGCGCCCAGCGCGCCGGCCTGCTGATGGGCGCGATCTACCACGCGCTGCTCGACGAACTCGAAGCCAGCCAGTTCCAGGTGCTGAACCAGCGCATTGCGCTGACGCCGCTGCGCAAGTTGTGGATCGCCTGGAAGACCTGGGTGCGCAACAGCTAGCGCGCGGACTACGCCCCCTTTTTCCGACCACCTGTCCCAAGCCGTACCGCCATGACGCAGACCTCCGCCTCCCTCGGCGACACCATCCTCGCCCATGCCGACGAACTCGCCCGTTTCTCCGACATGGAGGGCGGCCTGACCTGCGCCTACCTGACGCCCGCCCACCGCTCTGCGCAGGCCCTGCTGGCGCAGTGGATGGAAGCCGCCGGCATGCAGGTGCGCATCGATGCCATCGGCAATGTCATCGGCCGCTATGCCGCCGATCCCGCAGTGCGTGACGCGCGCGTGCTGCTGACCGGCTCGCATTTCGACACTGTGCGCAATGGCGGGCGCTATGACGGCCGCCTTGGCATCCTGCTGCCGATCGCCGTGCTCGGCGCGCTCAACCGGGCCGGCATCCGCCTGCCCTATCACGTCGACGTGGTGGCCTTCGCCGAGGAAGAAGGACTGCGCTTCAAGACCAGCTTCCTGGCCAGCAGCGTGCTGGCCGGCCGCTTCGACGCCGCGCTGCTCGAACGACAGGACGCCGACGGCGTAACCCTGCGCGAAGCGCTGGCCGCATCCGGCCTGCCCGGCGCCGGCGAGCTGCAGGCGCTGCGCGACGCGGCGCTCGATCCGGCGTCGCTGCTGGGCTTTGTCGAAGTGCATATCGAACAGGGTCCGGTGCTGCTGCACCATGAGCTGCCGTTGGGCGTGGTCACGCAGATTGCCGGCAGCAGCCGATTCTCGGTGCGCGTCGAAGGCCTGGCCAGCCACGCCGGCACCACGCCGATGGGCATGCGCCGCGACGCCGCGGCGGGCGCGGCCGAAATGATCCTGCTGGTGGAGCAGCGCTGCGCGGCGGCGCCGACGCTGGTCGGCACCGTCGGCCAGTTGCAGGTGCCGGACGGCTCGAGCAATGTCATCCCCGCGGCCTGCACCTTCTCGATGGATATTCGCGCCGGCGAGGATGCCATCCGCGAGGCCGCTATCGCCGACATCGTCGCCGGCATCGCGCAGATTGCCGAACGCCGCGGCCTGAGCGCGCAGGTGGAGCGCGTGCCGCCGGTCAACAACGCGCCGTGCGCGCGCTGGCTGATGGATCAGTTCGGGGCGGTGCTGAAAAAGCGCGGACTGCAGGCGTTCGAGCTGCCGTCAGGGGCCGGCCATGACGCCATGATGATGCAGCGGGTCACCGACGTGGCGATGCTGTTCGTGCGCTGCGGCAACGGCGGCATCAGCCACAACCCGCTGGAGACCATCGCCGCCGAAGATGCGCAGCTGGCCGCGGAGGTTTTTGTGGATTTCCTGCGCCACTTCCAGCCGCGCGGCTAGCCGCCCTGGTAGATGTCGCGTCCGAAGTCGTAGAGATTCTTGCGCAGCCGGCGGCGTTCGTCCGGCGACAGCCGCGAGCCGCCGCGTTCCTCGCCGCGCCGGCGCTCGGCCTCGCGCTGTTCGGTGCGGTGGCGCTCGGCACGGGCGCGCGCTTCGCGCTGGCTGTTGCTCGGGTCGCTCGCCTGCGCCGACGGATAGCGCTTGAGCAGGTTGGCCATACCCGCCGATTGCGCCAGTGCCGTCCCGCCCGGCATGCACAGCGCCAGCACGGCCAGCGCCAGCGCAAGGCATGCGCCGGCGATACCATGCTGCGGATGCCCGTGCCGGGTTCGGTTCACTTTCATTGATAATGGCGGTCTTGGCTTCGCGAAAAGGCAGTGGTTGGACTGCCTGTTGGACTGCCCTGAAGCCGGGAATTCCGGTACCCCGTCCGGCACCGCGCCCTCTGCAAGCATTGCGCCAGCTGGCGCTGGACGGGCTGGCGGAAGCCGTGGAGCGTCCGGCGAAAATGCGCGGAAAACCGCCGCGCACGGCGCCGAAATGGACGGATTGCGCAGTGTAATCGCACGATTGATGCACACTGCCATACCACGGGGTAAAGTATGTAACGTTTTGTTAAGCCATTTTGAGCGAAAGCGATAGTCGCTAAGATACCGCCATGGAAAATACCAGCCACAAGATTCTTGTCGTCGACGATGACCCGCGTCTGCGCGATCTGCTGCGCCGCTATCTGGGCGAACAGGGTTTTACCGTGCTGGTGGCGGAGAACGCCACCGCGATGAACAAGCTCTGGCTGCGCGAGCGTTTCGACCTGCTGGTGCTGGACCTGATGATGCCCGGCGAAGACGGCCTGTCGATCTGCCGCCGGCTGCGCGGCGCCAATGACCAGACCCCGATCATCATGCTCACCGCCAAGGGCGAGGACGTGGACCGCATCGTCGGCCTGGAGATGGGCGCGGACGATTACCTGCCCAAGCCGTTCAACCCGCGCGAGCTGATCGCGCGCATCCATGCGGTGCTGCGCCGCAAGGGCCCGGCCGAAGTGCCAGGCGCCCCGTCGGAAACGCCCGAGACCTTTGCCTTCGGCGACTTCGTGCTGAACCTGGCGACGCGCACGCTGACCAAGAACGACGAAGAGATCACGCTGACCACCGGCGAGTTCTCGGTGCTGAAGGTGTTCGCGCGCCATCCGCGCCAGCCGCTGTCGCGCGAGAAGCTGATGGAAATGGCGCGCGGCCGCGAATACGAAGTATTCGACCGCAGCCTGGACGTGCAGATCTCGCGCCTGCGCAAGCTGATCGAGCCGGATCCCAGCAACCCCCGTTTCATCCAGACGGTATGGGGCCTGGGCTACGTCTTCATTCCCGATGGCGTGAAATAACCGATTGCGGCCGCTGTTCCTATCGTGGCGACCGTAATCGGCCGTACCGCAACGCGGTTCTTTGGTTCGCTGTTCTGGCGGACCTTCATGCTGATCGCCCTGCTGCTGGCCATCTCGCTGGGCATCTGGTTCCAGAGCTACCGGCTGTTCGAACGCGCCCCGCGCGCGCAGCAGATCGCCATGCAGGTGGTCAGCGTGGTCAAGCTCACGCGCGCCGCGCTGCTCTATTCCGATCCCGCGCGGCGTCGCTTCCTGTTGCTGGACCTGGTGCAGAACGAAGGCATCAAGGTCTATCCGCGCGAGAAGGACGACGACTTCGCCGCGCCCACCGCCAACCCGTTCCTGACCTCGCTGGTGCAGCAGGAGATCCGCAGCCGCCTGGGCGAGGACACCGTGCTGGCCACCACCGTCAACGACATCCCCGGCGTGTGGGTCAGCTTCGAGATCGAGGGCGATGACTACTGGGTCGCGATCAGCCCGGAACGCTTCGAGCGCGTGCCCGGCATCCAGTGGCTGTGGTGGAGTATCGCCGCGCTGCTGCTGTCGATCATCGGCGCGGCCTTTATCACCGCGCGCGTCAACTACCCGCTCAAGCGGCTGGCCAACGCCGCGCGCGCCATCGGCGCCGGCGGCGATCCGCCGCCGCTGCCCGAGCATGGCGCCAGCGAAGTGGCGCTGGCCAACCACAGCTTCAACCAGATGGTGCGCGACCTGCGCCAGCTCGACGACGACCGCGTGGTGATGCTGGCCGGCATCTCGCATGACCTGCGCACGCCGCTGACGCGGCTGCGGCTGGAAACCGAGATGTCGCCGATGGACGGCACCACGCGCGACGCCATGATCGCCGACATCGAGCAGATGGACGCCATCATCGGCCAGTTCCTCAATTACGCCCGCCCGCCGCTGGAGACAGTCGAGCCGGTGGACCTGTCGGCGCTGGTGCACGATGCGGTCGGCGTCTATGCCGCCCACGACGACGTGCGCGTGCATGTGCGCGCGAAGGAGCCGGTGATGGCGGTGGCCAACCGCATGGAAGTGCAGCGCATCCTCGACAACCTGGTCGAGAACGCGCGCCGCTATGCCAAGGACGAGCAGACCGGCATGGCGGTGGTGGAAATCTCCACGCGCGTGGATGACAAGGAAGCCGTGCTGACCGTGGCCGACCACGGCAACGGCGTGCCCGACGGCCAGCTGTCGCTGCTGACGCGGCCATTCTACCGGCTCGACGCCGCGCGCAGCGAGGCCAAGGGCGCCGGGCTGGGCATGTCCATCGTCAACCGCATCATGCAGCGCAACGGCGGCCGGCTGCTGCTGGCCAACCGCGCCGCGCCGGCCACCGGCCTGGTGGTCAGCGCATGCTTCCGGCGCGCCTGAGCGGCGCACTGACAGGTTTTCGACAGCCGCTGATAGCTTCCTGAAAGGCATTTGACAGGGCAATGACAGGGGCGCGGCGCACACTGGCGCCCGTCAGGCCCGCGGCAACTCCCCTCCCACATGGCGCGGCCCGCGCGCGCCTGGCTGATACCTCCCGAGAATCATGCCGCCGGATCGCACCGGCGGTGACTGAGAGACAGCCATGTCAGAGACCACCGCAGCGTCCGCCGGCTCGCAGCACGGGTTCCGCACCGTGTTTCGCGTCGTCAGCGGCAACTTCCTGGAAATGTACGACTTCATGGTGTACGGCTTCTACGCCGCCGCCATTGCCAGGACGTTCTTCCCGAGCGGCAACGAGTTTGCCTCGCTGATGCTTTCGCTCGCCACCTTTGGCGCGGGCTTCCTGATGCGGCCGCTGGGCGCGATCGTGCTGGGCGCGTATATCGACCACCATGGCCGCCGCAAGGGGCTGATCATGACGCTGGTGCTGATGGCCATGGGCACGCTGCTGATCGCCTGCGTGCCGGGCTATGCCACCATCGGCGTGGCCGCGCCGCTGCTGGTGCTGGCCGGCCGGCTGCTGCAGGGCTTTTCCGCGGGGGTGGAGCTGGGCGGGGTCTCGGTCTACCTGTCCGAGATCGCCAAACCCGGGCGCAAGGGCTTCTATGTCGCATGGCAATCGGGCAGCCAGCAGGTGGCGGTGATCTTCGCCGGCTTGCTCGGCGTGATCCTGCACGCCACGCTGGCGCCGGCGCAGATGGACGAATGGGGCTGGCGCATCCCGTTCCTGGTCGGCTGCCTGATCGTGCCGTTCCTGTTCCTGATCCGCCGTTCGCTCGAAGAGACCGAGGCCTTCAAGGCGCGCAAGCACCGCCCGGCGATCGGCGAGATCTACCGCTCGATGCTGCAGAACTGGCGCATCATCCTGGCCGGCTGCATGATGGTGGTGATGACCACGGTGTCGTTCTACATGATTACCGCGTACACGCCGACCTTCGGCAAGACCGTGCTGAAGCTGGACGACACCGACAACCTCATCGTCACCATGTGCGTGGGCCTGTCCAACTTCATCTGGCTGCCGCTGATGGGCGCGCTGTCGGACCGGGTCGGGCGCAAGCCGCTGCTGCTGGGCTTCACGGTGGCGACGCTGCTGACCGCGTATCCGGCGGTGTCGTGGCTGGTGGCCGAGCCGTCGTTCGCGCGGCTGCTGATGGTGGAGCTGTGGCTGTCGTTCCTGTATGGCAGCTATAACGGCGCGATGGTGGTGGCGCTGACCGAGATCATGCCGCCCGCGGTGCGCACCACCGGCTTCTCGCTGGCCTACAGCCTTGCGACCGCGCTGTTCGGCGGCTTCACGCCGGCGATCTCGACCTACCTGATCCACGCCACCGGCAACAAGGCCGCGCCCGGGCTGTGGCTGATGTTCGCCGCGCTGTGCGGGCTGGTTGCCACGCTGGTGATCTTCCGCGCGCGCCGCGGCAGCGAGGCGGCGATGCAGGCGGCTTGATTTCCCCGTAACCGTCACCAAGTTGCCATGTACGGTGTCATCGTGCATGGCATACTGCCCCATCGGATCGGCGGGGCTGGCGCGACGACGCGCCACATGCTTTGCCTATCGGGCCGTTTGAGAATATCAATTAGCCCGGGCCCGGATGATGACGCATAATCACGTTTTGTCGCGGTACGCCGCCGCAGCAGCCGACTCACCGGTCCCACGCCGGGGCACGCGGCAGCGGCACCGCTCTCATTGCAACCGTATCAGGAGAAGTCTATGAAGACCGTTGGTGACAAGCTCGAAGCCTTCCACGTCGTCGGTGTCAAGCCGGGTTTCAACAATCACGAAGAGAACGGCCAGTCGGCTTTCGAAGACATCACTGAGAAGTCGTTCGAAGGCAAGTGGAAGATCATCTACTTCTACCCGAAGGACTTCACCTTCGTGTGCCCGACGGAAATCGTGGCCTTTGCCAAGCTGAATGGCGACTTCGCCGACCGCGATGCGATCGTGCTGGGCGGCTCGACCGACAACGAGTTCGTCAAGCTGGCATGGCGCCGCGAACACAAGGACCTGAACAAGCTGAACCAGTGGCAATTCGCCGACGTGACCGGTTCGCTGATCGACCAGCTGGGCGTGCGTGACCACGCCGCCGGCGTTGCCCTGCGCGCGACCTTCATCGTCGACCCGGAAAACACCATCCAGCACGTTTCGGTGAACAACCTGAACGTCGGCCGCAACCCGGACGAAGTCCTGCGTATCCTGGACGGCCTGCAAACGGACGAGCTGTGCCCGTGCAACCGTGCGGTTGGTGGCGCCACGCTGTAATTTCTGACCGTCGCCAGACGCCGTGGCGATCCGCGGAGGGCCCCGCCCTCCGCATCGAAACCCGCTTGCGCGGGTTTTTTGAGCCCTGATCGATAGGAGAAATAAATGGAATTCCTCAGCACGATTAAGAATCTTATCCCCGACTACGCCAAGGACATCCGCCTGAACGTCGACGGCACCATCGCCCGTTCCTCGCTGGAAGGCAACGATGCGGTCGGCGTGGCGCTGGCGGCGGCATTCGCGGCGCAGAGCAAGGTGCTGGTGGACGCCATCCGCAATGCCGGCGTGCTGTCGCCCGAGGAAACCAACGGCGCGCTGACCGCGGCCGCGCTGATGGGCATGAACAACACCTGGTATCCGTATGTCGAGATGGCCGACGATCCGGACCTGGCCAGCCAGCCGGCCGGGCTGCGCATGAACGCCTACGCCACCCATGGCGGCGTGGACAAGCGCCGTTTCGAGATGTACGCGCTGGCCGCATCGATCGTGGGCAAGTGCCACTTCTGCGTGAAGTCGCACTACCAGCTGCTGAAGAATGAACAGGGCATGACCGCGCAGCAGCTGCGCGACGTCGGCCGCATTGCCGCGGTGATCGTGGCCGCGGCCAACGTGATCGCGGCCCAGTAAGGCATCCGCGCGCCCCCGCGCCCTCCCTGGCGGCCCGGCAACGGGCGCCGTAGCACAACAGCCGGCAGCTTCCCATCGGAACTTGCCGGCTGTCCCCATCCTGCAACCGTCATGGCCGCATCCTGCGCGGGCGCGGCGATCCGCCTACAATCCAGGCAGGATCCGCACTTTCAGCCTGCCATGACCCTGCCTTCGCCGACTTCCCCCCGCTTCCATTACCGCCTGGCGGCGGTGCATGACTGGGGCGATATCGCCGCCGTCACGCAACAGGCCTACGGGCAATACGAGCTCGCCATCATGGAAGATTGCCGCGCCTCGTTCCAGCGCGGCATGCAGGCCGTGCTGGCGACCAGCCACCCGGACATGGAATGGTGGGTGGCGGAGACCGATCACGGCATCATGGGCGCGGTGCTGTTCTGCCACCCGGGCGCGACACTGCCGGCGCTGGACGGCAGCACCATCACCCTGACCCAGCCCGAAGCACGGCTGCTGTCGGTCAGCCCGCAGGCGCGCGGCCTGGGGCTGGGCCGCACGCTCATGCAGATCTGCATCCAGCGCGCGCGCGATATCGGCGCGTCGACGCTGGTGGTGCGCACCATGCCCGAAATGGCGTCGGCCAACCGCCTGTGCCAGCAAATGGGATTCACCAAGCGCACCGAGGCCGGCGCACGCAGCGGCGCGATGGCGCGGCTGATCGACTACACCTACGCCATCCCGCCCGAAGACACCGCGGCGGACACGCCGCGCGCCTGAGTTCAGTCCTGCGCGTCCGCCACCGAGGCGCGCCAGAGCAACACCGCGGCCTGCGCCACGATGCCTTCCTGGCGGCCTTCGAAGCCCAGCTTCTCGTTGGTCTTGGCCTTGACGTTGCAGCGCCCGCGCGCAATCGCCAGGTCTTCGGCCAGGTTGGCCACCATGGCGCCGATATGCGGCGCCAGCTTGGGCGCCTGCGCGATCACCGTGGCGTCGACATTGCCGATCTCATAGCCGGCCTCGCGCACGCGGCGTGCCGCCTCGCGCAGCAGCGCGCGGCTGTCGGCGCCAGCGAAGCGTGCGTCGGTGTCGGGGAAATGACGGCCGATATCGCCCAGCGCGGCCGCGCCGAAGAGCGCGTCGGTGACCGCGTGCAGCAGCGCATCGGCATCGGAATGGCCCAGCAGGCCACGGTCGTGCGGGATCTCGACCCCACCCAGGATCAGCTTGCGGCCGGGCACCAGCGCGTGGACGTCATAGCCCTGTCCCACCCGGATATCGAAAGGCATCATGCGGTCATGCTCCTTTGGCGTGGCTGCCCAGCAGCACTTCGGCCAGCGCGAAGTCCTCCGGGTAAGTCACCTTGAAATTGCGCAGCGAGCCGTTGACCAGCCGCGGATGCAAGCCCAGGCGCTCGATCGCGCTGGCCTCGTCGGTCACCACCGCGCCGGCCGCCATGGCGTCCTGCAGCGCCTGGCGCAGCACGCCCAGGCGGAACATCTGCGGCGTCTGGGCCTGCCACAGCCCTTCGCGCGGCACCGTGGCGCCGATACGGGCATCGTCCTGGGCCCGCTTCAGCGTATCCGGCACCGGCACCGCCAGGATGCCGCCGATGGCGGCGTCGGGATCGTCGTCGCCGTCGCTTTCCACCGCGCGCACCAGCGCGTGGATCATCGCCGGGGTCAGGCCCGGGCGCGCGGCATCGTGCACCAGCACCCAGTCGGCGTCGGTCGCGCCCAGCTGCGCCAGGTGGTGCAGGCCCGCCAGCACCGAGGCATGGCGGCTGTCGCCGCCGACAAAGGCGGTATCGAAGCGCAGCCCGGCAAAGGCGGCCGCGCCGAAGCGCGATTCCAGCGGCATGTCGTCGGGGGCCAGTACCAGCGCGCTGGCGCTGATGGCGTCGCACGCCGAGAACGCCGCCAGCGCGTACCAGATCATCGGCCGGCCGGCCACGGTCTGGTATTGCTTGGGCACGGCGCCGCCGGCACGGCTGCCGGTACCGGCACAGGGAATCAGGGCAAAGCGGCGAGCGGACACAGGATCGGCGTGGAGTGAAAAGAAGCGCGGGACTGCCGGCCGGCCCGGCCAATGGTGCGGCACCACGGGCGGCTGCGGGACAACCGGTGCGCATTCTATAATACGGCCCTTGCCGGTCGCCATGCCGCTTCGCCGTAACCGGCAGGGCGCCACCGGCACCTGGAGTCCCCGGTTCCGACCCCCGCCCGCAATGCCGGCGGGGCGTCGTCGTTTTGAACGCCCCCTGCCGACATGCCTGACGCCACGCCCGCCTTTCCCTTTGTCAACCTGCCGCTGGTCAAGCCGGGGCTGCGCCACAGCGTGGCCGGCCTGCGCGGCTCCGCCGATGCGCTCGCGGTGGCCGCTTATGCGCGCCAGCACCGCGAGCGCGCGCCGATGCTGGCGGTGGTGTGCTCGCATGCGGTCGATGCGCAGCGCCTGGCCGAGGAGATCCCGTGGTTCGCGCCGGAGCTGCGCGTGCGCCTGCTGCCCGACTGGGAAACCCTGCCCTACGACAGCTTTTCGCCGCACCAGGACCTGGTGTCCGAGCGCCTGGCGACCCTGCACGACATCCAGACCGGCCAGTGCGACGTGATGCTGGTGCCCGCCACCACCGCGCTGTACCGGCTCGCGCCGCCGGCCTTCCTGGCCGCCTACACCTTCTTCTTCAAGCAGGGCGAGCGGCTCGACGAGGCCGCGCTCAAGGCACAGTTCACGCTGGCCGGCTACGAGCACGTCAGCGCGGTGATGCGGCCCGGCGAATACAGCGTGCGCGGCGGCCTGATCGACCTGTACCCGATGGGCTCGGCGCTGCCATACCGCATCGACCTGTTCGGCGACGAGATCGAGACCATCCGCGCCTTCGATCCGGACACGCAGCGCAGCCTGTATCCGGTCAAGGAAGTGCGGCTGCTGCCCGGGCGCGAGTTCCCGCTCGACGAAGCCGCGCGCACCGCCTTCCGCGGCCGCTGGCGCGAGGTGTTCGAAGGCGACCCGACCAAGTCGCCGATCTACAAGGACATCGGCAACGGCGTGCCGTCGGCCGGCATCGAATACTACCTGCCGCTGTTCTTCGAGCACAGCGCCACCGTGTTCGACTACCTGCCCGCCGACACCCAGCTGGTATTCGCCGGCAACATCGACGAGGCCATCCGCCGCTTCTGGGCCGACACCACGCAGCGCTACAACTTCATGCGCCACGACCGCGAGCGCCCGCTGCTGCCGCCCGCGGACCTGTTCCTGTCCGAGGAGCAGTTCTTCGTCGCCGCCAAGCCGATGGCGCGGCTGGTGCTGCAGGTGGAAGCCGGCGCGGAGATGCCGGCGTTCTCGGGCATCCTGCCCGACGTCGCGGTCAACCGCCGCGCCGAAGACCCGCTGGTCAACCTGGAGTCGCTGCTGCTCGACCGGCAGACCCGCGTGCTGATGTGCGCCGACTCCGCCGGCCGGCGCGAGACGCTGCTGCAGCTGTTTGCCGAAAGCGGCCTGCGTCCGCATCCGGTCGATGACTTTGCCGCGTTCCTGGCCGGCGACGCGCATTTCTCGATCGCGGTGGCGCCGCTGCAGAGCGGCTTTGCGCTGCCGCAGGCGCAACTGGCCTTCGTCACCGAAGCCGAGCTCTACGCCGGCACCGCGCGCCGCACCGGCCGCCGCAAGCAGGAGCAGGCCTCGGCCGTCGATTCGATGGTGCGCGACCTGGCCGAGCTGAAGATCGGCGACCCGGTGGTGCACAGCGAGCACGGCATCGGCCGCTACCAGGGCCTGGTGACGCTGGACATGGGCCAGGGCGACGAAGAGTTCCTGCACCTGGACTACGACAAGGGCAGCAAGCTGTACGTGCCGGTGCACCAGCTGCACGTGATCTCGCGCTATTCGGGCGCCGATCCCGATACCGCCCCGCTGCACCACCTCGGCTCGGGCCAATGGGACAAGGCCAAGCGCCGCGCTGCGCAGCAGATCCGCGACACTGCCGCCGAACTGCTCAACCTGTACGCGCGCCGCGCCGCGCGCGAGGGTTTCGCCTTCCCGCTCTCGCCGAAAGACTACGAGACCTTCGCCGAAAGCTTCGGCTTCGAGGAAACCCCCGACCAGGCCGCCGCGATCGCCGCGGTGATCGCCGACATGACTTCGGGCAAGCCGATGGACCGGCTGGTCTGTGGCGACGTCGGCTTCGGCAAGACCGAGGTGGCGCTGCGCGCGGCCTTTGTCGCCGTGCTCGGCGGCAAGCAGGTGGCGATGCTGGCGCCGACCACGCTGCTGGCCGAACAGCATTTCCAGACGCTGTCCGACCGCTTCGCCGAATGGCCGGTGCGCATCGTCGAGCTGTCGCGCTTCAAGACCAAGAAAGAGATCGACGCGGCCATCAAACAGATCAACGAGGGCAGCGTCGACATCGTCATCGGCACCCACAAGATCCTGTCCGACCAGGTGAAATTCCAGCGCCTGGGCCTGGTCATCATCGACGAGGAGCACCGCTTCGGCGTGCGCCAGAAGGAAGCGCTGAAGTCGCTGCGCGCCGAGGTCGACGTGCTGACGCTGACCGCCACGCCGATCCCGCGCACGCTGGGCATGGCGCTGGAAGGGCTGCGCGACTTCTCGGTGATCGCTACCGCGCCGCAGAAGCGGCTGGCGATCAAGACCTTCGTGCGGCGCGAGGAAGACGGCGTGATCCGCGAGGCCATCCTGCGCGAGCTCAAGCGCGGCGGGCAGGTCTACTTCCTGCACAACGAGGTCGAGACCATCGAGAACAAGCGCGCGAAGCTCGCCGAGCTGGTGCCCGAGGCGCGCATCGCGGTGGCGCACGGCCAGATGCACGAGCGCGAGCTGGAGCGCGTGATGCGCGACTTCGTCTCGCGCCGCGACAACATCCTGCTGTGCACCACCATCATCGAGACCGGCATCGACGTGCCGACCGCCAACACCATCCTGATCCACCGCTCAGACAAGTTCGGGCTGGCGCAGCTGCACCAGCTGCGCGGCCGCGTCGGGCGTTCGCACCACCAGGCCTATGCCTACCTGCTGGTGCATGACGTCGACGGCCTGACCAAGCAGGCGCAGCGCCGGCTCGAGGCGATCCAGCAGATGGAGGAACTGGGCTCGGGCTTCTACCTGGCCATGCATGACCTGGAAATCCGCGGCGCCGGCGAGGTGCTGGGCGACAAGCAGTCGGGCGAGATCCACGAGATCGGCTTCCAGCTATACACCGACATGCTCAACCATGCGGTCAAGGCGCTGAAGGCCGGCAAGGAGCCCGACCTGATGGCGCCGCTGGCCGCCACCACCGAGATCAACCTGGGCACGCCGGCGCTGCTGCCCAACGACTACTGCGCCGACGTGCACGAGCGCCTGTCGCTGTACAAGCGGCTAGCCAACTGCGAGACCCCCGAGCGCGTCGACGATATCCAGGAAGAGCTGGTCGACCGCTTCGGCCGGCTGCCGGCGCAGGCGCAGGCGCTGGTGGAAACGCACCGTCTGCGCATCGCCGCGGCGCCACTGGGCGTGCGCAAGATCGACGCCGGCGAAGCCGCCATCAGCGTGCAGTTCGTGCCCAACCCGCCGATCGACGCGATGCGCATCATCGACCTGGTCCAGAAGAACCGCCATATCAAGCTGGCGGGTCAGGACAAGCTGCGCATCGAGGCCAAGATGCCGGACGTGGCGGTGCGCGCGCAGACCATCAAGCATACGCTGCGGCAACTGGCGTAGCGCCGATGCCGGGCGTGCATGGACGCGGCGCGCGGCCGGGTGTAGCATCGATTCCTTAACAAGTTAGCGATAACGCCCCATGCCGACCCAAGCCGCCCCCGCCCAAGCCGCTCCAGCCCATTCCCGCCAGCCCGTCCCTGAAACCGCCGCGCGCGGCAGCGCGCTGGAATGGACCCAGCGTCTGGTCGCGTACGACACCACCAGCCGCAATTCCAACCTGGGACTGATCGAGTCGGTGCGCGACCATTTCCTGGCCAAGGGGTTGAAGCCGCATCTGAGCTACAACCCGCAACGGGACAAGGCCAACCTGTTCGTCACCGTGCCCGCGGCCAATGGCGAAACCAACGGCGGCATCGTGCTGTCCGGCCATACCGACGTGGTGCCGGTGGACGGCCAGGCCTGGACCACCGACCCGTTCAAGCCGGTGGTGCGCGACGGCAAGCTGTACGGCCGCGGCACCTGCGACATGAAGGGCTTTATCGGCACCAGCCTGTCGCTGCTGCCCGCCATCCTCGAGGCCCGCCTGCGCGAGCCGGTGCACTACGCGCTGTCGTTCGACGAAGAGATCGGCTGCATGGGCGCGCCCTACCTGCTGGCCGAACTGCGCGAGCGCGGCGTGACTCCCGGCGGCTGCATCGTCGGCGAACCCACCAGCATGCGCGTGATCGTCGCGCACAAGGGCATCAATGCCTACCGCTGCTGCGTGCGCGGCCAGGCCGCGCATTCGTCGCTGACGCCGCGCGGCGTCAACGCCATCGAATACGCGGCGCGGCTGATCTGCTTCATCCGCGACATCGCCGACGAGTTCAAGGCCAACGGCCCCTACGACCAGGCCTTCGACGTGCCCTACACCACCGCGCAGACCGGCACCATCCAGGGCGGCATTGCGCTCAACACGATCCCGGCGCTGTGCGAGTTCGTGTTCGAGTTCCGCAACCTGCCCGGCGTCGATCCGGAAGCGATCTACGCGCGCATCCAGGCCTACGCCAACGACGTGCTGCTGCCGAAGATGCGCGCCGAACATGCCGATGCCGACCTGACGCTGAGCAAGATCGCCGCCGCGCCGTCGCTCGACGTGGCCGAGCAGGAAGCGATCACGCAACTGGTACGCGCGCTGACCGCGGACCGCGACACCAACAAGGTGGCCTACGGCACCGAGGCCGGGCTGTTCCAGCGCGCGGGCATTCCGGCGGTGGTATGCGGGCCCGGCGATATCCAGCAGGCGCACAAGCCGGACGAGTTCGTTGCGCTGGAACAGCTGGCCGCGTGCGAGGCGTTCCTGCACAAGGTGGTGGACAGCCTGCGCGTGAGCTGACTGCCGGCGTATCGAACCCTTGCTCCCCTCTCCCTTTGGGAGAGGGGAGCAACCACTTTGCATTCCACGGTGCATTGCATTTTGCAGAGCGCCGACCACACCGCCAGCATCAGACCAACAACAACGAAGGAGATCCTGCATGGCCGTACGTCGCACCGCATCCCGCTCCACCACCCGCTTCGCCCTCGCCGGCCTGGCCCTGGCCGCCGGCCTGCTGTGCCACAGCGCGCAGGCGCAGACGCCTGCCGCACCCGCCGGCGCCGATGCGCTGCATGCCCAGATCGAAACCCGCGCCAGGGCGGTGGAAAAGCAGCTGATCGCCTGGCGCCGCGATATCCACCAGCATCCCGAACTGGGCAACTACGAAACCCGCACCGCAAAGCTGGTGGCGGACCACCTGCGCAAGCTCGGCATGGAGGTAAAGACCGGCGTGGCCAAGACCGGCGTGGTCGGCGTGCTCAAGGGCGGCAAGCCCGGACCGGTGGTGGCGCTGCGCGCCGACATGGACGCGCTGCCGGTGAAGGAGCGCGTCGACGTGCCGTTCGCGTCCAAGGCCAAGGGCCAGTACCTGGGCAAGGAAGTCGACGTGATGCACGCCTGCGGCCATGACACGCACGTGGCAATCCTGATGGCCACGGCCGAGGTGCTGGCCGGCATGAAGGACCAGCTGCCCGGCTCGGTCAAGTTCATCTTCCAGCCGGCCGAGGAAAGCCCCGCCGACTTCGAGCCCAACGGCTCGAACATGTGGGGTGCCAAGCAGATGGTGGCCGAGGGCGTGCTGGACAACCCGAAGGTCGACGCGATCTTCGGCCTGCACGTCACCAGCGGCATCGAATCGGGCAAGCTGGGCTGGCGCAGCGGCGCGTCGATGGCCGCGGCCGACCAGTTCTGGATCGACGTCAAGGGCCGCCAGACGCACGGCGCGCGGCCGTGGGGCGGGATCGACCCGATCGTGGTGGCGTCGCAGATCGTGATGGGGCTGCAGACCATCCAGAGCCGCCAGGTCAACGCCATGCTGGAACCGTCGGTGATCACCGTGGGCACCTTCCACGGCGGCAACCGCATGAATATCGTGCCGGAAAAGGTCGAGATGATGGGCACCATCCGCACCTATGACGAAGGCATGAAGAAGGACATCCACGCCCGCATGAAGCGCACCACCGAGGCGATTGCGTCGAGCGCCGGCGCCGAGGCGAATTTCCGCGTGGTCGAGCTGTACAACGCCACCATCAACCAGCCGGCGCTGACCGAGAAGATGGCGCCCACGCTGCAGCGCGTGGCCGGCGACGGCAACTGGATGATCACGCCCAAGGCCACCGCCTCCGAGGACTTTTCGTTCTACCAGGAGAAGGTGCCGGGCCTGTTCTTCAATCTCGGCGTGACGCCCAAGGGACAGGATGTGACCAAGGCGCCGTCGAACCACTCGCCAGAGTTCTATGTGGATGAGCCGGCGCTGATCAACGGCGTGCGCGCGCTGTCGAGCCTGACCGTGGACTACATGGTGATGGCGCAGCGCTGAGCGCATCGCCCGTGCGCGCCGCGGGGGGCTACAATAGCGTTTTTGCCGCGTTGCAGCCCCCTCCGCCTTGCCGACGACCGCGGCAAGCGCCCGATTTTCCGTCCGCCATGCCCCTGATCCTGCAGAGCCTCGCCCCGCTGTCCCCCGCCGACCTCGACACCGCCCGCACCCTGGCCCGTGCTTCCGCACTGGTGCCGCGCAGCGACACCGTGGCCGTGGCCGAGGACTGCGCACCACTGACGCCGGCGCTGCGCGACGCGCTCGATGATTTCTGCGGCCCGCGCGCGATCGACTGGGCAGTGGTGCCGGCCGGGCGCAAACTGTCCGACTTCCGCCTGGTGGCGATGGATATGGACTCGACCCTGATCACGATCGAGTGCATCGACGAGATCGCAGACTTCTGCGGCCTCAAGGCCGAGGTTTCCGCCATCACCGAAGCCGCCATGCGCGGCGAGATCACCGACTTCAACGAAAGCCTGCGCCGCCGCGTGGCGCTGCTCAAGGGGCTGGACGCCACCGTGCTGGAGCGCGTCTATGCCGAGCGCCTGCGGCTGTCGCCGGGCGCGGAGCGCATGCTGGAATCGGTGCGCGCGCTGGGCCTGAAGACGCTGCTGGTATCCGGCGGCTTCGTGCACTTCACCGACCAGCTCAAGCCGCGCCTGCAGCTCGATTTCACCCGCGCCAACACGCTCGAGATCGTCGACGGCAAGCTGACCGGCAACGTCGTCGGCGAGATCGTCAACGCCGACGTCAAGGCCCGCACCGTGCAGGAAATCTGCGCGCAGATCGGCGCCACGCCGGACCAGGCCATCGTCATGGGCGATGGCTCGAACGACCTGAAGATGATGGCCGTGGCCGGGCTGTCGGTGGCGTTCCGCGCCAAGCCGGTGGTACGCGCACAGGCCAGCGTCGCCTTCAACCACGTCGGCCTCGACGGCCTGCTGGCGCTGTTCCCGCACTGATCCCCCGCCAGGCGCCTCGCCTTCTGAAGCGTCCGCCGCGCGCGGACGCCGCTCGCGCGCCGTCGCCGCGCGGGACGTTCCCGGTGCAGTGAACTCCCCGAAAAGGTATCAGGCACCGTCGTCATTCCCGCGCAGGCGGGAATCCAGCGTCTTTTGCTGTCACGGGGTTCCCGCTGGCGCGGCAACGACAGTGGCAAACTGAACACCCCCCAAGCCGGTGCTTGCGCACACAAATGCGAATCATTATTATTAATGTTTCGTTGATCTGACATTGCCCCATGCAAGTTCTGGCCGTCCTTCTTGGCCTGGCTGCGGCCGCGTGCCTGTACCTGGCTGCGCCCAACCAGGTGTTGCTGCCGCCTGGCATCCTGACCCGCCCGCGGCTGGCCGGCTGGCTGGGGCTGGCGCTGACCTGTGTCAGCACCTGGCTGTGGAGCCTCAGCGATGGCTGGCCGGTCGCCATCGCCGCCAGCCTGGTCACGGTGCCGTGCGCCCTGTCGGTATGGCCATTCATCGGCACCTGGGCGGCAGGCAAGCGCCACGGCGCGCGGGGGCAGCAAGCATGAGCGCGGACACCTCCGGCATGGGTACCAAGTGGCTGGCCGGCACGCTGCTCGGCCTGCCGCTGGCGATGGTGCTGTGCACGCTGGCGATCCTGGCCCTGCCGGGCGGCTGGCAAACCGGCATCGTCGCATCCGTGACGGCCTGCCTGCCGGTGTGGGTAGCGATCATCAGCGCCAGCCTGCTGTTCCGTTCCAGCCGCAGTGCGTGGCTATGGCTGGGCGGCGCCAACCTGCTCGGCTTCGGCGTGCTGTGGGCGCTGCGCCTGGCCGGCCTGGCGCCGGCCGCACTGGCCGCCCTGCCCACTCCCTGAGATTGCCATCATGAAAACCGCAACCCTGCGCCTGTACCAGACGCTGCACACCTGGGTCGGCCTGATGGCCGGCTGGGCCCTGTTTATCGCCTTCTTTGCCGGGGCGATCACCGTATTCCACCACGAGCTGCATGTCTGGCAGTCGCCGTCACGGCTCAAGGGCAGCGCGCCGGTCGAGGCCCAGGCGGACCCGGCCGCGGTCGACCGCTTCATGCAGAAGCTGGTCGCGATCCATCCCGAAGCCGCGGCCAGTGCCTACGTGATCATGCCGTCGGAGGGCGAGCCCAGTATCTCTGCCTACTGGCAGGACAAGGCCGGCGAGTGGCAGATGACCACCGATGCGCGCCTGGCCGGCAACGCGGCGATGCAGCGCGACACCTCGCGCGACCACGTCATGGGCGAGCTGTCGGCGTTCCTGAACAGCCTGCACTATTCGCTCGGCATCCCGGTCGGTGGCATCTATTTCATGGGCGCGATCTCGGTGCTGTACGGGCTGGCGCTGGTGTCCGGCGTGCTGCTGCACCTGCCGCGGCTGAAGAAGGACCTGTTCGCGGTGCGCCCCGGGCGCAACCTCAAGCGCTTCTGGATGGACACGCACAACGTGCTGGGCCTGTTCAGCCTGCCCTTCCACCTGGTCTTTGCCATCACCGGGGCGCTGTTCTGCCTGTCGCTGGTGCTGATGATGGTGTTCAACACGCTGACCTTCAACGGCCGCCTGTTCGAGGCGGTGCCGACCGCCACCACCGCGGTGCCGGAAGTTGTCGCCGCAGGGCGCGCGGTGCCGACGCTGCCCACCGCCACGCTGATGCAGATTGCGCGCGAACACGGCGGCGAGCGCTTCACGCCAGAATCGTTCCGCTTCCAGCGCTACGGCGACGCCAACGCCGTGGTCGAAGTGCGCGGCACCAGCACGCGGGCGCTCGGCAACCTGGGCTCGGTCGGCATCCACGCCGCCAGCGGCGAACCCAATGCCGGCCAGCTGACGGCCAACCAGACCGCCGGCGCGCGCGACGGCAACCACGGGCTCTACAGCGCGCTGTACGCGCTGCATTTCGGCACCTTCGGCGAGCTGCCGGTGCGGCTGGTCTACCTGCTGGCCGGCCTGGCCGGCGCCTTCCTGTTCTATTCGGGCAACCTGCTGTGGATCGAATCGCGGCGCAAGCTGCGCCAGGCCGAGCAGCCGCGCGTGCATCGCCTGCTGGCGCAGGCCACCGTGGGCGTCTGCATCGGCTGCTGCATCGGCGTGGCGCTGTGCTTCCCGGCGGCGCTGCTGTGGCCCGAGCGCGCCGTCAGCCAGACCTATTTCATCGTGTTCGGCCTGGCCTGCGCCTGGGCGCTGCTGCGCGCGCCCGTGCGCGCCGCGGTGGAGCTGCTCTATGCCGCCGCGCTGGCCGCGCTGACGGTGCCGCTGTCGAACGCGATCCTGACCGGCGACCACCTGCTGCACAGCATCCCCAGCGGGCACTGGATCATCGCCGGCTTCGACCTCGGCGCGATCGCACTGGCCGCGGGTTTTGTCGCCCTCGCCCGCGCCACCGCGCGGCGCGCCCGCAGCGGGCCGGCGGAGTCGGTCTGGGCCATGCCGCGGGCAGGGCTGGCGCAACCAGGCGCCAGCGCCGCTGCCGGGGCCAAGGCGATGTCCGGCACCGAGTCGCGCTGAAGCGCTGCCGCAATAAAAAAACGGACGCCGCGGCGTCCGTTTTTTGTTGTCGGGACTGCCCTACACTAGCAAAGGTCAACCACCGCGAGCCCAACCATCATGGAACCGACCTTCCACCAGTTTTCAGAACTGTTCGACCAGCTTGGCCTGGCGTCCGACGAAGCCAGCATCCGCAACTTCATCGGCAAGCATGCGCCGCTGCCCGAGACCCTCGAGCTGGCCGAAGCCCCGTTCTGGACGCCCGCCCAGGCCGCCCTGCTGCGCGACGAGCTGCTCGACGACGCCGACTGGGCCGAAGTCGTCGACCAGCTCAACCTGGCGCTGAGGCAGCCAGCCTGAAATTGTCGCCCGCTCAGGCGGACAGCGTGGCCTCGATCGCCTGGCGCAGGTCGGCGATCAGGTCGCGCGTGTCTTCCAGGCCGATATAGAGCCGCACCAGCTCGCCGGTATCGTGCCAGCCCGCCGGCGGCCAGGTGCCGGCCGGGCGCATGCCCTGCACGTGGTACGGCACCGCCAGGCTGTGCGCGCCGCCCCACGACCAGCCGATGGCAAACAGCTGCAGGGCCTCGACGAAGGCATCGACCTGCTGGCGCGTATAGCGCTCGCGCAGCACGATGGCAAACAGCCCGCTGGCGCCGGTGAATTCGCGGCGCCAGTTGGCATGGCCGGGACAATCCGGCAGCGCGGGATGCAGCACGCGGGCCACCTCCGGCCGCTGGCGCAGCCATTCGGCCACCTCGCGTGCGGCGCGGTCATGCGCCGCCAGCCGCACCGGCAGGCTCGGCAGCGCGCGCAGCACCAGGTGGCAGTCGTCGGCGGACACGCCCCAGCCCATCAGCATGCGGGCGCGCTTGAGCCGGCCGTGCAGGGCATCGTCGCAGGTCAGCACCGCGCCCATCAGCACGTCGCTGCCGCCCGACTGGTACTTGGTCAGCGCCTGCACCGAGATATCGATGCCGTGCTCGAACGGGCGGAAGTAGACGCCGGCCGACCAGGTATTGTCGATCGCGGTCAGCACGCCGCGCGCACGCGCCGCGGCGACGATGGCGCCGCAGTCGGGCACTTCCATCGTCACCGAGCCGGGCGACTCCATCCAGATCAGACGCGTGTTGGGCTGGATCAGCCCGGGCACCGCGGCGGCGTCCATGGGATCGTAGTAGCGCACGGTCACGCCGAAGTCGCGCGCCAGCCACTCGCCGTGGTCGCGGTTGGGGCCGTAGACGTTATGCGGCACCAGCACGTCGTCGCCGCTCTTGAGCAGCGCGAAATACACCAGCGAGATCGCCGCCAGGCCCGACGGCTGCAGCAGCGTGTGGCGCGCGCCCTCGAGCAGCGCCAGGTGCTGGCACAGCGCCTCGCTGGTCGGCGTGGCATGCAGGCCGTAGCGCCAGTAGGTGGTGGCACCGTCGCCATGCGCGCGCAGTTCGGCAAGGTTGCGGAACACCACGGTCGAGCCGCGGTGCGTGGCCGGGGAGAACGAGGCAAAGCCAGGAGCGATGTCCAGCTCAGGCTGGACCGCGACGGTCTGCAGGTAATGGGATGCGGGCTTGTCGGATGGGGAATCGGACACGGCGGTTTCCTTGCTGGCTGCCGGGCGGGGCCGCGTCACCCAGCCAATGCGGCGGAGTGCTTTAGAGTGCGGCACAGTCAGGCATGAGACGCGATGAGCCTCCGAGCTTACCAGCAAATGCCGCCCGCGCCACCGGGAGGCTTCAGCGCGTAGCGCCGGAAAAGGCTTACCAGCCGGAAATCGACGACTTTGGCGGCGGCGGCGCGTAGGTGACGCCGCTGTTGGGCGTCATGTCGAACGGGGGAATCACCAGCATGCCGAGCGGGCGGATAAAGAACGGCAGCACGATGGCCGGATTGAAGGCATCGGTCCAGGTGCCGCGCACCGCGCCGCTGGCGTCGATGCTGCCTTCCCAGTTGCCCGACACCCGGGTGCCGTCGTCGGACTCCTCCATCAGGAAGGCGCCGTCCTCCCACTCGCCGGCCAGCAGCCGCACGCCGGCGCCGCGGCCGCTGTATTCGCCGCGCACGCTGTCGCGTTCGTCGGGCTTGGGGCCCAGGCGCAGGCGCACCGGCTGGTCGCCGACCTTGCCGACATAGACCGGCAGCGACGCGTACTCCGGCCGCGGCGCCAGCGGCCGGGCGGCGCCGGTCGACAGCGCCGCGCCGCGGCGGGCCTCGCCGTCGCGGATGGCCTGGTTCAGGCCCAGCGCTTCACCGCCAGCGGTGGCGCCGCTCACCGGGCCGCTCGACAGCTCGGTGGCCGGCGCCGCCTGCGCCGCGCCCGCCAGGGCGAGCACGGCGGCGGCGCCAAGGGTCGTGCAAAGGTCGGTCAGCCGGGCCACGCGCAAGGCAATCCTCAGATCCGTTCGAAGATGGCGGCAATGCCCTGCCCGCCGCCGATGCACATCGTCACCAGCGCGTAGCGGCCTTGCACGCGGTTCAGCTCATGCAGCGCCTTGACCGTGATCAGCGCGCCGGTGGCGCCGATCGGGTGGCCCAGCGAGATGCCCGAGCCGTTCGGGTTGACCTTGGCCGGGTCCAGGCCAAGCGCCTTGCTGACCGCACAGGCCTGCGCGGCAAAGGCCTCGTTGGCTTCGATCACGTCCAGGTCCGACACCTGCAGGCCGGCACGCTCCAGCGCGATCTTGGTCGCCGGCACCGGGCCGATGCCCATGGTCTTGGGGTCGACGCCGGCATGGCCGTAGGACACCAGGCGCGCCAGCGGCTTCAGGCCGCGGCGCTCGGCCTCGGCGCGCTCCATCATCACCACGGCGGCGGCGGCGTCGTTCAGGCCCGAGGCATTGCCGGCGGTGACGGTGCCGTTTTCCTTGACGAAGACGGGTTTGAGCTTGGTCATGTCGTCCATGGTGGCGTCATGGCGCACATGCTCGTCGGTGTCGAAGCTGACCTCGCCCTTGCGGCCCTTGGTCACCACCGGGACGATCTGATCCTTGAAGTAACCGGCCTTGATCGCGGCGGAGGCGCGGCGGTGCGATTCCAGCGCGGCCTCGTCCTGCTGCGTGCGCGAGATCTCGTATTCCTTGGCGACGTTTTCGGCGGTCACGCCCATGTGGATGCGGTGGAACGGGTCGTGCAGCGCGCCCAGCATCATGTCGACCAGGCCGGCATCGCCCATGCGCGCGCCCCAGCGTGCCGCCGGGGCCAGGTAGGGGGCGCGGCTCATGCTTTCGGCACCGCCACCGATGGCGACGTCGGCATCGCCCAGCAGGATGGTCTGCGCGGCGCTGACGATGGCCTGCAGGCCCGAGCCGCACAGCCGGTTGACGGTCAACGCCGGGGCATTTGTGGAAACGCCGCCGTTGACGGCGGCGACGCGGCCGAGGTACATGTCGCGCGGCTCGGTCTGGATCACGTTGCCGAACACCACATGGCCGACGTCGTCGCCCGATACCTGCGCGCGGGCCAGCGCCTCGCGCACCACCAGCGCGCCCAGCTCGGCCGGGGCCACGTCCTTCAGGCTACCGCCAAAGGTTCCGATCGCGGTGCGGACACCGCTCACTACTACCACTTCACGCGTCATGACTGTCTCCATCCAGGTTATGTTGCACCGCACAGTATAGCCGCAGCGCAGCCGAAGCGAACGGTCGTACTTTTACCTAATGGCCGCCTTGCCGGCATCGTCCGCCGGGACTAGCTCAGACCTCGCCCCACAGGTCGTGGCCGTCGGCGCCGGTGATCTTCACATCGACGAACTCGCCGGCGCGGTAGCGTTGCGAAGTCCGTTGCGGCGGCGCGATATAGACCAGACCGTCGATTTCCGGCGCATCCGCCGACGAGCGGCCGATGCCGCCATCCTGGTTGACCTCGTCGACCAGCACGCGCAGGATCTGGCCGACCTTGCGCTGCAGGCGACGGGCGGACACCGCCTCGGCCACTTCCATGAAGCGGGCGCGGCGTTCCTCGCGCACTTCGTCGGGCAGCGCGCCCGGCAGGTCGTTGGCCGTGGCGCCTTCCACCGGCGAATACGCGAAGCAGCCGACGCGGTCCAGTTCGGCCTCGGCAATGAAATCCAGCAGCGTCTGGAACTCGGCCTCGGTCTCGCCCGGGAAGCCGGCGATAAAGGTGCTGCGGATGGTCAGTTCCGGACAGATCTCGCGCCAGGCGCGGATGCGGTCCATGGTCTTCTCGGCGTTGGCCGGGCGCTTCATGCGCTTGAGCACGTCCGGGTGGGCATGCTGCAGCGGCACGTCGAGGTACGGCAGCACGTGGCCATTGTTCATCAGCGGGATGATCTCGTCGACGTGCGGGTACGGGTACACATAGTGCAAGCGCACCCAGGCGCCGTACTGCGCCGCCAGCTCGCCCAGCGCCGCCACCAGCTCGGTCATGCGGGTCTTGAGCGGACGGCCGTTCCAGAAACCGGTCCGGTACTTGACGTCGACGCCGTAGGCGCTGGTGTCCTGCGAGATCACCAGCAGTTCCTTGACCCCGGCCTTGAACAGGTTCTCGGCCTCCAGCATGACCTCGGCCACCGGGCGCGAGACCAGGTCGCCGCGCATCGACGGGATGATGCAGAACGAGCAGCGGTGGTTGCAGCCCTCGGAGATCTTCAGGTAGGCGTAGTGCTTGGGCGTGAGCTTGATGCCCGCGGCCGGCACCAGGTCGGTAAACGGGTCGTGCGGCTTGGGCAGGTGCGTGTGCACCGCCTGCATCACCTCGCCCAGTGCGTGCGGGCCGGTCACGGCCAGCACCTTGGGATGCACCGACGACACGATGTCGTGTCCTGCCGCATCCTTCTTCGCGCCGAGGCAGCCGGTGACGATGACCTTGCCGTTCTCGGTCAGCGCTTCACCGATCGCGTCCAGGCTTTCCTGCACCGCTTCGTCGATAAAGCCGCAGGTGTTGACCACGACCAGGTCGGCGCCGTCATAGGTGCCGCTGATGGCGTAGCCCTCGGCGCGCAGCTGGGTGATGATCTGCTCGGAGTCGACCAGCGCTTTCGGGCAGCCAAGGGAAACGAATCCCACACGCGGACTATGGTCTTTCTGGTTCGTTGCTTCTGAGGGGTTTTTCACGTTGGAATCCGAATGTGGGGCAAGGCGCGGCGGCCGGACCGTCGATCACTGAGACAAGGCCGCCAGGCGCGAAACAGGCAATCGCGCATTTTAACCGTTTGCCGGAATTTGCCGGCGCCTGACGCACGACATGCTGCCGGGCCACGGTTACGCCGAAGTCACTCCGCGCGTTACATGCCTTGCAGGACCTGCGCGATCTGCAGCGAGTCCTGCATCCGCCGGATCGCCGCATGCAGTTCGTCCGCCTGCGGCCAGGTCCGCTTCAGGTAGCTGAGCCAGAGCTTGACGCGTCCATGCTCGTGGCACGAGGCGATGCGCGCATGCAGCTTGTTCAGGTACGTTGCGATCTGGCCCAGCACCAGCGGCCATTCTTCGGCGGACGGCGTGCTGGCCATCTGGCCGCGAATGCGCTGGGCCAGGAACGGGTCCGAGACCGCGCCGCGGCCAATCATGACGTCGTCGCAGCCGCTGACTTCGCGGCAGCGCGCCCAGTCCGAGACGGTCCAGACGTCGCCATTCGCTATCACGGGTATGTCGACGGCCGCCGCAATGCGCGCGATCCAGTCCCAGTGGGCCGGCGGCCGGTAGCCGTGGTCGCGCGTGCGGGCATGCACCACCAGCGAGGCCGCGCCGCCTTCGGCCAGCGCGGTGGCGCAATCGATGGCCAGCGCGGTATCCGACACGCCCAGCCGCATCTTGGCAGTCACCGGAATATTGGCCGGCACCGCGGCGCGCACCGACGCGACGATCCGGTTAAGCAGCGGCGGATCGGCCAGCAGCATCGCCCCGCCGCCATGCCGGTTGACCACCTTGGCGGGACAACCGAAGTTCAGGTCGATGCCGTGCGGCGACAGGGTCGCGGCATAGGCGGCATTGCGCGCCAGCCACTCGGGATCGCTGCCGAGCAGCTGGATCACCATCGGCGTGCCGCTGCGGGTATAGCCGCCGGACAGGATCTCGGGCGTGTCGCGCTCATAGACCCGCGCCGGCAGCAGCGATCCCGTCACCCGCACGAATTCCGACACGCAGCCGTCGTAACCGCCGGTATCGGTCAGCACATCGCGCAGCACATAATCGGCAAGCCCCTCCATCGGGGCCAGGAACAGCCGGCTCATGGCAGGCACCGCGCCGCGGGCACCGGCGTCGGACAGGAAGATTGGAGAAGGTGGAACATGGGACGCCGCGCAAACAAGGCGAGTCCCAGACTGAGCCGCCCAAAGATGCGATACCGAGGCCCCGGATGGGGCAAAGCGCGCATTCTACCTGCTTTGGGATGGGGCGGTTTTTCGGGAATCGGTGATTCCACACCTGTAGCCTAAAGGCTACGGTGTGGTATGCTCAGCATCCGCACAACCCAAACGTTCGACCGCTGGTGCTCCGCCTTGCGCGACAACGCCGCCAGGATTCGCATCCAGGTCCGAATCGACCGCATGCTGAACGGAAATCCAGGCGACGTGAAAGCCCTTGGCGGTGGCATCTTCGAAATGCGGGTGGATCATGGTCCCGGCTACCGCATCTATTTTCAGCGACGCGACGAAGTTCTTGTCGTTCTTCTCTGCGGTGGCAACAAGTCGACCCAGCGCGCTGATATCGAACGGGCACGCCACCTCGCGGTGAATCTTGACCTGGAGTGAGCCATGAAAGAACCAACCCGCCCTTGGGACTCGGCCGCACAACTGCGCAACGAAAAAGAAATCGCCGCCTACCTGGACGCCTGCCTGGCCGAGGCCGGCGACGACGATCGCTTCATTGCTTACGCGCTCGGCGTGGTCGCACGCGCCCGCGGCATGACGCGGCTGGCCCGCGAAACCGGCCTGTCGCGCGAAAGCCTCTACCGTTCGCTGTCGGGCGAAGGCAATCCGGAATTCGGGACGATCTGGAAGGTGATGCGGGCGCTGGGGATTCGCCTGCACGCAAGCGCCGGCTGAGCGCCGGCCCGGGTGCGGATGCGTGGCGGGCACCCGGCCCGCCGCCGCTTGTTGCTACTTCTTGTCCGGCTGGTTGAACGGGAAGGTGCCGAACATGTTCTTGGCCTGGTTCTGCATCTGCTCCTGCATCTGCACGAACAGGTTCTTGCTCTGCTCGATGTAGTTGCTCATCATGCCCTGCATCATCGGGCCCTGCATGTTCATGAACTGCGACCACATGTCGGGGCTGAACGCTTCGCCGGAATACAGGCCCTTGGAGTTCTCGGCCAGCTTGTTCTGGATGTCGATGAAGGCCTGGATGTTCTTTTCCAGGTAGGTGCCCATCATGCCCTGCATGGCATGGCCGTAGAAGCGGATGATCTGCGACAGCATCGCGCTGGAGAACATCGGCACGCCGCCGGTCTCTTCTTCCAGGATGATCTGCAGCAGGATGCTGCGCGTCAGTTCGTCACCTGACTTGGCGTCGACGACCTTGAACTCCTCGGAATCCATCACCAGCTGTTTGACGTCGGCCAGGGTGATGTAGGTGCTGGTCTGGGTATCGTAGAGCCTGCGATTGGGATACTTTTTGATCAGTCGCTCTGCGCCTTTTTTGGTCGTGGCCATCGGTGCTCTGTCCTTGTGTCGTCGCTGATTGCGCGCTGCTGCACCGCATGGGGTGCAGTGCGCAAATCGGTACCGCCCGCGCCATCTGCTGTAGTCGTGCCGGCCGTGTTGCGGCTGTTCGCGCATGGCTGCGCGCCGCGGCCCGCCGTCTCGCCCCCGCGAGGGCGATGCTGCACGACTATGGTGCTGGCTGCGCCGCTGCCCTGATTCTATGCCCAACAAAGCACTAAGAAAAGCGACGAGGCTTAAGGAAAACCCGGTAGACCGGCGCGCCGCGAAGCCGATGCTGCACGCCCGGAAATGATTCACGGGCCATGACGGCCCGCGAAACCGGCGGCGAAATACAAGCTCCGCCGCCTTGTGCGCCGCGCTGGCTGCACCGCAAAACGCGGTCGCCGGCGCGGCTGGCTGGGTGCCAGGGTCAGCCCATGTGCAGGCCGCCGTTGAGCGAGAAGTCGGCGCCGGTCGAGAACCCGGACTCATCCGAGGACAGCCAGGCGCAGATCGAGGCGATCTCTTCGGGCTCGCCCAGGCGCTTCACCGGGATCGTGCCGACGATCTTGTCGAGCACGTCCTGGCGGATGGCCTTGACCATATCCGTGGCGATATAGCCCGGCGACACCGTGTTCACCGTCACGCCCTTGGTCGCCACTTCCTGCGCCAGCGCCATGGTGAAGCCGTGCAGGCCGGCCTTGGCGGTGGAGTAGTTGGTCTGGCCAAACTGGCCCTTCTGCCCGTTCACCGACGAGATATTGACGATGCGGCCCCAGCCGCGATCGGCCATGCCGTCGATCACCTGCTTGGTGACGTTGAACAGCGAGGTCAGGTTGGTGTCGATCACCGCATCCCAGTCGGCGCGGGTCATCTTGCGGAACACCACGTCGCGCGTGATGCCGGCATTGTTGATCAGCACATCGACTTCGCCGACCTCGGCCTTGACCTTGTCGAAGGCCGCCTTGGTCGAGTCCCAGTCCGCCACGTTGCCTTCGGAGGCGACGAAGTCGAAACCCAGGGCCTTCTGCTGCTCCAGCCACTTTTCACGGCGCGGCGAGTTGGGGCCGCAGCCGGCCACCACGCGAAAGCCATCCCTGGCCAGCCGCTGGCAAATGGCGGTCCCGATACCACCCATGCCGCCGGTCACATACGCAATGCGCTGAGTCATGTCCACTCCTTGATTGGCTTTTCGTTATTTGCCGCCAGGCCGCGCCATGCGCGCGCCCGGCGCACCCCTTCTTAATTGCGCTCGACCGCCAGCGCCACGCCCATGCCGCCGCCGATGCACAGCGATGCCAGGCCCTTCCTGGCATCGCGGCGCTTCATCTCGTGCAGCAGCGTCACCAGGATACGGCAGCCAGACGCGCCGATCGGGTGGCCGATGGCAATGGCGCCGCCGTTGACGTTGACCTTGGAGGTATCCCAGCCCATCTGCTGGTGCACCGCCAGCGCCTGCGCGGCGAAGGCCTCGTTGATTTCCATCAGGTCCAGGTCCTGCGGGGTCCAGCCCGCGCGCGATAGCGCGCGCTTGGACGCCGGCACCGGGCCCATGCCCATCACCTTCGGGTCCACGCCGGCGTTGGCGTAGCTCTTGATGGTGGCGAGCGGGGTCAGGCCCAGTTCCTTGGCCTTGGCGGCCGACATCACCACTACCGCGGCGGCGCCGTCGTTCAGGCCCGAGGCGTTGGCCGCGGTCACCGAGCCGGCCTTGTCGAAGGCGGGCTTGAGGCCGGCCATGCTGTCCAGCGTGGCGCCGTGGCGCACGAACTCGTCGGTCTTGAAGGCCACCGGATCGCCCTTGCGCTGCGGGATCAGCACCGGCACGATCTCTTCGTCGAACTTGCCGGCCTTCTGCGCAGCCTCGGCCTTGTTCTGCGAGCCCACCGCGAATTCGTCCTGCGCTTCACGCGTGATGCCGTATTCCTTGGCCACGTTCTCGGCGGTGATGCCCATGTGGTACTGGTTGTACACGTCCCACAGGCCGTCGACGATCATGGTGTCGACCAGCTTGGTGTCGCCCATGCGGAAGCCGTCGCGCGAGCCCGGCAGCACGTGCGGCGCGGCGCTCATGTTTTCCTGGCCGCCGGCCACCACGATCTCGGCGTCGCCCGCCATGATCGCGTTGGCGGCCAGCATCACAGCCTTCAGGCCCGAGCCGCATACCTTGTTGATGGTCATGGCCGGCACCATCGCCGGCAGGCCGGCCTTGATCGAAGCCTGGCGCGCCGGGTTCTGGCCCGAGCCGGCGGTGAGCACCTGGCCCATGATCACTTCGCTGACCTGGTCCGGCTGGATGCCGGCACGCTCCAGCGCGGCCTTGATCACGATCGCCCCCAGTTCCGGCGCCGGAATCTTCGCCAGCGAGCCGCCAAATTTGCCAACCGCGGTACGGGCCGCGGATACGATGACAACGTCAGTCATGGTGTAGTCCTCTCAATGGAAACAGGGACCCGCAGCCCGCCGGCGCGCGCGGGGCGCACGCCGGCGGACGCGCGGGCATCATGCCTTGGCCTTGACGTAGCGCCCAGGCGCGGGTTCGATCGCAGGGAAGCGCGCGTTGCCGTACTGCGCAGGCGCGGCGCGCTTGGCTCCGGCATGGCTGGCCAGCCATGCCGACCAGTCCGGCCACCAGCTGCCGGGATGCTCGGTGGCGCCGGCGAGCCATTGCTGCGGCGACGCCGGCAAGGCGTCATTGGTCCAGTGGCTGCGCTTTTTCTTTGCCGGCGGATTGATCACGCCGGCGATATGGCCGGAGGCGCCCAGCACGAAGCGCAGCTTGTTCTTCAGCAGCGCGGTCGAGGCATAGGCCGCGGTCCACGGCACGATATGGTCCTCGCGCGAGCCGTAGAGATAAGTCGGCACGTCGATGCTGCCCAGGTCCACCGGCGCATCGCATACGGTCAGCTTGCCGGGCACCTTCAGCTCGTTCTGCAGGTAGGTGTGGCGCAGGTACCAGCAGTACCACGGCCCCGGCAGGTTGGTCGCGTCGCCGTTCCAGAACAGCAGGTCGAACGGCACCGGGGTATTGCCCTTCAGGTAGTTGTCGACCACGTAGTTCCACACCAGGTCGTTCGGGCGCAGGAACGAGAAGGTGTTGGCCAGCTCCAGCCCGCGCAGCAGCGCGCACGGCGCGCCGGCCCCGCCGCCCAGCGTGGCTTCGCGCAGCTGCACGTGGCCGTCGTCGACGAAGACGTCGAGGATGCCGGTGTCGGCAAAGTCCAGCAGCGTGGTCAGCAGCGTCAGGCTTGCGGCCGGATGCTCGCCGCGCGCGGCCAGCACCGCGAGCGCGGTGGAAATGATGGTGCCACCGACGCAGAAGCCGAGCACGTTGATCTGGTCCTCCCCGCTGATGTCGCGCGCGACTTCGATGGCGCGGATGGCGGCGTGCTCGATGTAGTCGTCCCAGGTGCGCGACGCCATGCTGGCATCGGGATTGCGCCACGACACCAGGAATACCGTATGGCCCTGCTCCACCGTATGCCGCACCAGCGAGCTTTCCGGCTGCAGGTCAAGGATGTAGTACTTGTTGATGCAAGGCGGCACCATCAGCAGCGGGCGCGCATGGACCTTGGCGGTGAGCGGCTTGTACTGCAGCAGCTGGAAGTATTCGTTCTCGTAGACCACCGCGCCTTCGGTCACCGCAACATTGCGGCCCACCTCGAACGCGGTCTCGTCGGTCTGCGAGATCTTGCCCCGCGTGAGGTCCTCCATCATGTTGCGCACGCCGGCGCGCAGCGATTCACCGCCCGATTCGATCAGCAGGCGCTGCGCTTCGGGATTGGTGGCGAGGAAGTTGGCGGGCGACATCGCATCGACCCACTGCGAGATCGCGAAGCGGATGCGCTGGCGTGTCTTGGCATCGGCCTCGACCGCGTCGGCGAGTTCGGTCAGCGCGCGGGCGTTGAGCAGGTAGAAAGCGGCGGCGTAACGGTACGGCACGTTGTTGCGCCACGCGTCGCCGGCAAAGCGGCGATCGTGCAGCGGCCCGGTGCCGTCGGGCTTGCCCTCGGCCAGCGCCTGCCACAGGGCGGCGAAGTCCTTCATGTAGCGCTGCTGGATGTCGGCCAGCTGGGCCGGCGCGATCTTGACGCCTGCCAGCGAATCGAGGCCCGGGATGCCGGCCATCATGCCGGATGCGGCCGCGTGGCCGTTGCCTTCAGTGCCCTGCCACTGGCGGGACCATTCCAGCCAGGTGGCTGGATCGAATGGCCCCGGCGTGAACTTGGGTGGTTGGGACTTGCCTTCCTGCGTGGAAGCTGCCGCACCTTTGCCGGTCGCCATGATCAGTTTTGTCTCTCTGCCGTCACTATTCGAACCGGCTCCGGGCATTGCCCTGGCCGGCACTATGCATGGGGAGATGCTATCCGATTGGATCCGGCTCCAGCCCTTCCCAAGCGGGAGGGTCAGCCGGCACATCTGCCCTGGAACTGGCCTGGAACCCAGGCTCGCACAAGCTGCGGCCAGGGCTTGCATCCATTCCGATAGCGGCTCCCTTTTATCCGGCGGGCGCGGCGCCTTGGTTGCCAGCGCCATGCGTTATGCTTGCCGGAAAAACCTGGGAATCGTCAGCGATTCCGAGACATTCGAGGCCATTGTTGCCTTGCAACGCGCGCGCTGTCAATGCGGAAATCCGCCCCGGCGCCGCGCGCTGCCCGACCTACCGGACGGTAATGCAGCACACGCACCTGCCGAGGCCATCGAGCATAGTCGAGAAGGATGAAATTCTGATGTACATCGTGGCCATTGGCTGGCTCTACGTGGCGCTGATGATGGCGATCACCGAGCACAACGTGGTGGCGGGGATCGCCACCTTCCTGATGTATGGGGTCGCGCCGGTGGCGCTGGTGCTCTACATCATGGGCACGCCCGGCCGGCGCCGGCGCAAGGCCGAGGCCGAACGCGCGCTGGAGCAAAGCGCCCCGGCCGGCGAGGCGGCGAAGCGCGCGGACGAGTAAGGCAGCGCCGCTCAGTCGGCCAGCCAGACCAGGCTGGCCATGCGCCCGGTCACGCCGTCGCGCCGGTAGGAGTAGAAGCGTTCGGCATCGGTAACGGTGCAGGCAGCGCCGCCGTGGATGTCGACGCAGCCGGCGCGGGCCAGGCGTGTGCGCGCCAGCGCATAGATGTCGGCGAAGTACTTGCCCGGAGCGCCGGCGCGAAACGCCGCGGCCACCGCAGCCTGCTCGTCCGGGCGTGCCTGCGCGAGGAAGGCCTCGCGCACCTCGGCGCCGACCTCGAAGGACTCGGGGCCGATCGCCGGACCCAGCCATGCCAGCCAGCGCGTGGCAGCGCCGCCGGCGGCCGCCTGCATCCGCGCCAGCGTGGCCTCGATCACGCCATTGCACAGGCCGCGCCAGCCCGCATGCGCGGCGCCCACCACCGTCCCCTGCGTATCGCACAGCAGCACCGGCAGGCAGTCGGCCGTCATCACGGCGCAGACGTGGCCCGGCGCCAGCGCCAGGCTCGCATCGGCCTGCGGCACGGGATCGCCCGGTGCGCCCACATGGTCGACGGTGGCAACCGCGCAACCATGCACCTGTTCCAGCCATTGCGGCATCGACGGCAGGCACGCGGCCAGCCGCGCGCGGTTGCGCGCGACGTCGGCCGGATCGTCGCCGACGTGGGTGCCCAGGTTCAGGCCGCCGGGCATGCCGCCGGCGAGTCCGTACGGCCCCTGGCTGACCCCGCCCTGGCGCGTGGTCGACAGCGCGCGCACGCGCGCCGGCGCCGGCCAGTCCGGCACCAGCCAGGCGGGATCAGGCGTCGCGCTCATCGCCGTCACCGTCGTCGTCATCGTCATCATCGCCGGCGTATTCCCAGTGGGCTTCGCCGCCTTCCCACACTTCGTCCCAGGCGTCGTCTTCGTCGTCGGCCTGCGCGCTTTCAAAGTCGAGCGCATCGATCAGTGCCTGCAGGTCCTCGGGCGGCTGCGCGGTCCACGACATGTGCTTGCCGGTGGCCGGATGCACCAGGCCGAGCTTGTACGCATGCAGCGCCTGGCGCTCGTACGGCACCGGCAGCGGCACGCGGATGGCGGGACGCTGGCCGCGCTGGGTGGCGCGGAAATAGACCGGGTCGCCCACCAGCGGATGGCCGATCGATTCGAAATGCACGCGGATCTGGTGGGTGCGGCCGGTCTCGAGCTTGCACATCACCATCGACACGAAACCCCGCCCCAGCGGCACCGTCGCCAGCGTGCGGAAATGCGTGCGCGACGGCTTGCCGCTGGCGGTCTGCACGATCGCCATGCGCGTGCGCTCGCGCGGGTCGCGGCCGATGGGCGCGTCGATGGTGCCCTCGTCATAGGTGCGGCCCCACACCAGCGCGATATAGGTGCGCTTGACCGTGCGCGCCTGCAGCTGCCGCACCAGGTCGGTCTGCGCGGTGAGCGTGCGCGCCACCACCATCAGCCCCGAGGTCTCCTTGTCGAGCCGGTGCACGATGCCCGCGCGCGGCAGCGACGCGGCGCCGGGGTCGCGATGCAGCAGGCCATTGAGCACGGTGCCGCTCCAGTTGCCGGCGGCAGGATGCACCACCAGCCCGGCGGGCTTGTTGATCACCAGCAGGGTGTCGTCCTCGTAGACCACGTCGAGCGGCACGTCCTCGGGGGCGAACGCCGACGATTCCGGCGCGGCCTGCGGCCGGACCTCGATCCGGTTGCCCATCTGCACCGCGTCGCGCGGACGGCGCACCTGCCCGTCGACGCGCACCGCGCCGCTTTCGATCCATTGCTGCAGGCGGCTGCGCGAAAACTCGCTGAAGTGACGCGCCAGCAATTTGTCGAGACGCTCGCCATGCGAGGCGCTGTCCACCTCCAGCGACAGGGTCACGGCCGGGTCGGCCGCGGCAGCCGGCGCGTCGGCGGCATCGTCGAATGCTTCCGCGCTGGCCTCGAAATCGGCCACCACCGCGGCGGCGCGCACCCGTTCGGGTGGCAGTCCTCCCACGCCATCTCCGGCTTGCGGGTTGGGCTGGGGGCTTGGGCTATAATGCTTGACGCTATTTTTCTTCATCCGGGATACGATTGCCCATGCAATTGCAGAGCATGAAACGCGCGCGCTGGCGCACGACAATTGGAGCGGTTCTGCTCGCAGGCGGCTGCGTCATGCTGTCGGCATGCGGCCTGCTAGCGGACCAGCCCGACGAGACCGCCGGCTGGTCGGCCAACAAATTATATTCGGAAGCCAAGGATGCCCTGGATGGCGGCGACTACACCCGCGCCGTCAAGCTGTATGAAAAGCTCGAGGGCCGCTATCCGTTCGGGCGCTATGCGCAGCAGGCGCAGATCGACACCGCCTACGCCAACTACAAGGACGGCGAGACCGCGGCCGCGCTGGCGGCAGTGGACCGCTTCATCCAGCTGCACCCGAACCATCCCACCATCGATTACGCCTACTACCTGAAGGGGCTGATCAACTTCAACGACAACCTCGGCTGGCTGGGCCGCTTCTCGGGGCAGGACCTGAGCGAGCGCGATCCCAAGGCCGCGCGCGCCGCCTACGATGCCTTCCATACGCTGATCACGCGCTACCCGGAAAGCAAGTACACGCCGGACGCCACGCTGCGCATGCAGTACATCGTCAACTCGCTGGCCCAGCATGAAGTGCACGCCGCGCGCTACTACTACCGGCGCGGCGCCTACCTGGCCGCGGTCAACCGCGCCCAGCAGTCGCTGAAGGACTACGACGGCGCACCCGCCAACGAAGAGGCGCTGTACATCATGATCCGCTCGTACGACGCGATGGGCATGAAGGACCTGCGCGACGACACCGCACGCGTGATGGAGAAGAACTTCCCGGAGAGCGACTTCATCAAGTACGGCGCACGCCGCAAGGACAAGTCCTGGTGGGAAGTGTTCTGACGGGAAGTGACCAGATGCCGCTGCGCCGGCAGCGATAAAAAACGGGACGTGTCGGATGACCGTCCCGTTTTTCTTTTGCCTGCGGCCCGTCGTGCTCAGTCGGCGGCCGGATCCTCGTCACCGGTTTCAGCCGGCTCACCCGCGCTTGTCTTACCGGCCCCGCGCAGCGACTCCAGGAAGCGCACCACCGTGGCCGCCTCGCGCGTGCGCGTGAAGGGCGGCAGGCTCTGCCAGATCTGGCGCCCATAGGGCTTCTCGACCAGGCGCGTGTCGAAGATCGCCAGCACGCCGCGGTCCGATTCGGAACGGATCAACCGCCCCGCCCCCTGCTTGAGCGTGATCACCGCATGCGGCAGCTGGTGCACGGCAAACGGGCTCAGGCCCTTCTTCTGCAGCACTTCCATGCGCGCGGCCAGCACCGGATCGTCGGGCGGCGCGAACGGCAGCTTGTCGATGATCACCAGCGACAGCGCCTCGCCGCGCACGTCCACGCCCTCCCAGAAGCTCTGGCTGCCGACCAGCACCGCATTGCCAAGCTCGCGGAAGCGGTCCAGCAGCTCGGTGCGGCTGGCCTGGCCCTGCACCAGCAGCGGCAGGTTCAGGCCGCGCTCGGCAAAGGCATCGTAGAGCAGGTCCGAGGCCCGCTGCACCGCGCGCAGCGTGGTGCACAGCAGGAAGGTGCGCCCGCCGGCCGCCTCGATCAGCGGCAGCGCGGCCTGCACCACTGCATCGGTGAACTGCGGCGACTGCGGCGCAGGCATGTCGCGCGGCACGTACAGCAGGCCCTGCTTCGCGTAGTCGAACGGGCTGGGCAACGTCAGCGAACGGTCCTTATCGAGCCCCAGCTGCGCGGCGTAGTGGGTGAAATTGCCCTTCACCGACAGCGTCGCCGAGGTGAAGACCCACGCGCGCGGCTGCCCGCCGCGCTGCCGCGTGAAGATAGGCGCGATCGACAGCGGCGTACGGTGCAGCTGCACGGTGTGCGAGAACACCTCGACCCAGCGCACGGTTTCCGGGCCGGCGGATGGCGCGGCCCCGCCCTGCTCCTGCCCCTGCTCCTCGCCGTCGGCTGGCTGCGGTGCCGGCGCGGCCGGGGCATCGGTGCGCCAGGCGGCCAGCTTGTTGGCCAGCTCGAGCGCGCGGCGGTGGCATTGCTGCAGCGATTCGGCGCGCTCGGCCTGGCTCTCGAGCATCTCGACGAAGTCGGACAGCGCCGCGTCGAGCGCATCGAGGGTCTCGTTGAAGGGTTCGGCGATGCGACGGTCGGCCTCGATCTGGCCCAACGCCAGGCGCGCGTTGTCCTTGCCGAAGGCCAGGCGCAGGTCGCGCGCGGCGCGTTCCAGCGGCGCGCCCAGCGCCACCCAGTCGACCGCATCGCGCGCATGCGACAGGCCCTCGGCCACGGTATCGCGCGCGATCTCCAGCAACTGGCTGGTCGACAGGGTCTCGCCGAAGAACAGCGTGGCGGTCTCGGGCAGCTGGTGCGCTTCGTCGAAGATCACCGTATTGGCCGCGGGCAGCAGCTCGGCCATGCCGGTGTCGCGCAGCACCACGTCGGCAAAGAACAGGTGGTGGTTGACCACCACCACGTCGGCCTGCTGCGCTTCCTTGCGCGCGCGCATCACGAAGCAGTCCTTGTAATACGGGCATTCCGAACCGAGGCAGTTGTCGCGCGTGGAGGTCACCATCTGCCACACGGGGGCGTTCTCGGGCACCGACGCCAGTTCCGCCTTGTCGCCGGTGGCGGTTTCCTTGATAAAGCGCCCGATCTCGCGCAGCCACGCCGCATCCTGGCGCGAGGCCAGGCGCCCGCCGGCCTGCGCGCGTTCCAGGTGGTAGTGGCAGACGTAGTTGGCGCGGCCCTTGAGCAGCGCCACCGAGACCGGCACGTTGAGCGCGTGGCGCACGGTCGGGATGTCGCGCAGGAACAGCTGGTCCTGCAGGTTCTTGGTGCCGGTGGACAGGATCACCTTGCCGCCCCACAGCATCGCCGGCACCAGGTAGGCGTAGGTCTTGCCGGTGCCGGTGCCGGCCTCGACGATCACGGAATCGTACTGCGCGATCGCACCGGCGACGGCCTCGGCCATCTTGTGCTGCGACGCACGCGGGCGGTAGCCGGGAATGGCCTGGGCCAGCGTGCCGGTATCGGCAAAGATGGTGGCAAGCTCGGCGCCGCGGCTGGCGGCGGCATCGGCCTGCGCGGCATGGGCGGGCGCCGCGGCGTCGCTGGGGTCGCTGGAATCGCTGTCCAGGGACAACTGGCGGGAATCGGGAAGATCGGACAAGGTGGGGAATGTTGTATGGGCTGCGGCAAACCGGCAGCAATTGCCGGCCATCGCCGCGCCCCGGGGCGCGTCGGCGCTCAGGCCGGCACGTCGGGTTCGAGCTGGAGCTGCAGCAGCGTGATGGCGTCCTTCAGCTTGAGACGGCGCTTCTTCAGCCGGCGCAGCTGCAATTCGTCATGGACCACATCGCCGGCCAGCCGGTCGATCAGGAAATCGAGATCGCGGTGCTCGATCTGCAGCTCCATGATGCGCCGTTCCAGGGTATTGAGGTTGCTGTCCATCTATGCCTCCGCTGCCATCACCGTGCCGGGGCTCAGAAGCCGAACGGGCGCGGCGCCGACGCCGCGCCCTGTTGCTGCTCCCTGGCCTTGGCGCGCCGCTCTTCCAGCGCCTTCTGGCGCTGTTCGAGGTCGCGCTGCTTGGCTTCGTATGCCTTCACGTTCTCCTGGCGCTGGCGGGCCTGTTCCGCGCCCTGCTGCTGCGCCTCGCGCATGCGGGCATCGAAGTCGGACTGCTTCTGCTCGTAGGCCTGCGCGTTGGCGGCGCGCTGCGGGGCCTCGGCCTGGCGCTGCGCGTCGCGCAGCTGCTGTTCCTGCTGCTTTTTGTCGTACGCCTCGCGGCTGGACTGCTCGCTGGCGGCGCGCCGCGGCTGGCTGGCCTCGAACTCGGCGCGGCGCAGGGCCTGCTCGCGGTCGCGCTCGGCGGCGCGGTGGGCACGCTCGGCCTCGCCCACTTCCAGCTCGCGCTTGCGCAGCACCTGCAGCTCCTCGCGCTGGATTTCCTTGGCGTTGTCGATGCAGCGGGTGACGAAGAACTTGCTGTAGCACTCGCGCTCGGCGGCGGCAAAGCGGTAGTTGGTCCAGGCGCGCGAATCGCCGATGGCCTTGCGCTCGGCGGCAAAATCGCGCGCGGCAGCGGGTGCGGCGCCGGGCGCCGAGGCCTGCGCCTGCGCCGCGCGCAGCGGCATCAGCGCGGCGCACGCCGCCACGGCCACGGCGGCCAGGGCGCCGCGGCGGATCAGGAAGACATCGGGCACGTTGGCGAAGGTTGGCATGGCCGGGAGGGTGGCCTTGGCGACGGCCGGGCGGGACTTGACGATCATGTCCGGATTCTAGCATCCGGGCCGGACCGCGGCCCGCCCCCGGGCGCCCGCGCACGTGCGCGCAACGCCGCCCGCCCGACCCGCGGCACGGGCCCCACCGGACGCCCGCGCGCTTGTGGCAAAATGCCCCGCTTTCGACTGACTGCGTCTCACGCTGCGTTCCAAGATGTCCAACCTGCCCGCATCCGTCTCGCAAAAGATCGTCGCGCTCATCGCGGCCGAACTGTCCGTGCAGCCCCGCCAGGTGGCCGCGGCCGTGGCGCTGCTCGATGAAGGCGCCACCGTCCCCTTCATCGCCCGCTACCGCAAGGAAGTGACCGGCAACCTCGACGACACGCAGCTGCGCAACCTGGAAGAGCGCCTGCTGTACCTGCGCGACATGGAAGACCGCCGCGCCGCGATCCTGGCGTCGATCGAGGAGCAAGGCAAGCTCACCCCCGAGCTGCAGGCCGCCATCGAAGCCGCGCAGACCAAGCAGGCGCTGGAAGACCTCTACCTGCCCTACAAGCCCAAGCGCCGCACCCGCGCCCAGATCGCGCGCGAATGCGGGCTGGAGCCGCTGGCGCTGGCCTTGCTGGCAGACCCTACGCTCGACCCGCAGGCCGAAGCGGCGAAGTACGTCAACGGCAACCCCACCGCCGACGGCGGCGTGCCCGACGTCAAGGCGGCCCTGGACGGCGCGCGCGACATCCTGTCGGAACAGTTCGGTGAAACCGCCGAACTGCTGGGCAAGCTGCGCGAGCACCTGTGGAACCACGGCGTGGTCGCCTCGTCGGTGATGGAAGGCAAGGAAACCGCGGAGGAAGAGAAATTCCGCGACTACTACAACTACAGCGAGACCCTGCGCACGGTGCCGTCGCATCGCGCGCTGGCGCTGTTCCGCGGCCGCAATGCCGGCGTGCTGATGGTCAAGCTGGGCCTGGGCGAAGAGCAGGACGCGCTGGTGCCGCACCCGTGCGAAGGCATGATTGCGCGCCATGTCGGCATCCAGCAGCTGGGCCGCCCCGCCGACAAGTGGCTGGGCGACGTGTGCCGCTGGTGCTGGCGCGTCAAGGTGCAGCCGCACCTGGAGACCGAGCTGCTGACGCAGCTGCGCGAAACCGCCGAGAGCGAGGCCATCAAGGTGTTCGGCCGCAACCTGCATGAGCTGCTGCTGGCCGCGCCGGCCGGTCCCAAGTCGGTGATGGGCATCGATCCGGGCATCCGCACCGGCTGCAAGGTGGCCGTGGTGGACAGCACCGGCAAGCTGCTGGAGACCGCCACCATCTATCCGCACGAGCCGCGCCGCGACTGGAACGGCTCGCTCGCCGCGCTGGCGCGCCTGGCCAAGCAGCACAACGTGGCGCTGGTCTCGATCGGCAATGGCACCGCCAGCCGCGAGACCGACAAGCTGGTGCAGGACCTGATGAAGCAGATGCCCGAGCTCAAGCTGACCAAGATCGTGGTCAGCGAAGCCGGCGCGTCGGTCTATTCGGCGTCGGAGCTGGCCGCCAAGGAATTCCCGGACCTGGACGTGTCGCTGCGCGGGGCGGTGTCGATCGCGCGGCGGCTGCAGGATCCGCTGGCCGAGCTGGTCAAGATCGATCCGAAATCGATCGGCGTGGGCCAGTACCAGCACGACGTCAACCAGCGCGAACTGGCGCGCGCGCTCGACGCGGTGGTCGAGGACTGCGTCAATGCCGTGGGCGTCGACGTCAACACTGCCTCGGCGCCGCTGCTGGCGCGCGTGTCGGGCCTGAATTCGGTGCTGGCGCGCAATATCGTCGAGTTCCGCGACGCCAACGGCGCCTTCGCCAACCGCAACGCGTTGAAGCAGGTGCCGCGCCTGGGCGACAAGACCTTCGAGCAGGCCGCGGGCTTCCTGCGCATCAACGACGGCGACAATCCGCTCGACCGCTCCTCGGTGCACCCGGAAGCGTACCCGGTGGTGCAGCGCATCCTGGACCACGTCAAGAAAGGCCTGCGCGACGTGATGGGTAACCGCGAGGCGCTGCGCGGCCTGGCGCCGGAGAAGTTCACCGACGAATCGTTCGGCCTGCCGACGGTGCGCGACATCCTGTCCGAGCTGGAAAAGCCCGGCCGCGACCCGCGTCCCGAGTTCAAGACCGCGACCTTCCAGGATGGCGTGGAGGACGTGAAGGACCTGCAGCCCGGCATGGTGCTCGAAGGCGTGGTCACCAACGTGGCCGCGTTCGGCGCGTTCGTCGATATCGGCGTGCACCAGGACGGCCTGGTCCATATCTCGGCGCTGTCGAACAAGTTCGTCAAGGACGCGCACGAAGTGGTCAAGGCCGGCCAGATCGTCAAGGTCAAGGTGATGGAGGTGGACGTCAAGCGCAACCGCATCGGCCTGTCGATGCGGCTAGACGACGAGCCCGGCCAGGCCGCGGCGCGCGCGGGGGGCGGCGACCGCAACGACCGTGGCGGCCAGCGCAATGGCGGCGGCAAGGGCTTCGGCGGCGGCCGTCGCGAGCCGGAGCCGGCCGGCGCCATGGCCGCCGCGTTCGCCAAGCTCAAGCGCTGAGCGCGCCTGCCCCGGGTACAACGCCCCGCACGGTTTGCCGTGCGGGGCGTTTTCGTTTCAGGCGCCGCGGGCGATGCGCACGGACAGGCCCCTGTCTGTACCGTCGCCACTGCCGGCCCGGTTGGCAAACGCCAGCTCCAGCCCATGCAGCCGCGCCACCCGTCGCGCGATGGAAATGCCCAGGCCGTGGCCCTGCTCGTGCTGCCCGGCGCCGCCGCGGAAAAAGCGGTCACCGAGGCGCGCCAGCAGCGCCGGCGCGACGCCGGGCCCCTGGTCGCGCACGGTGATGCTGTCGGGCCGGAAATCGACCAGCACCAGCGCGCCCGGCGGGCTGTAGCGGATCGCATTGTCGAGCAGGTTGCGCAGCAGCAGCGACAGCAGCGCGGGATCGCCCGCCACCGGCAACGCAGCCTGGTCCGGCGGCGGCCAGGCCAGCTCCACGTCGACCTGCTTCTGCTGCGCCAGCAGCAGGCAGTCGGACAGCGCCTGCTGTGCCACCGGCACCCAGTTGACCGGCTGGCGCGACGGCAGCCCGGCGGCATCTTCGAGCCGGCTCAGCGTCAGCAACTGCGATACCAGCCGGCCAATACGGTCGATGCCGGCGGCGACATTGGCCCGCGCCAGCGCGCGTTCGTCGCGGTCGGGCGAGCGCTCGGCGATTTCCCACTGCGCCTTGAGCGCCGCCAGCGGCGTGCGCATCTCGTGCGCGGCATCGGCGGTCAGGCGCCGCTCATGTTCGATCGAATCGGAAACGCGCGCCAGCAGCCGGTTCATCGCGTGCACCAGCGGCACCAGTTCGCCCGGCACGGCATCGAGGCTGAGCGGGCGGCGATCGTCCGCGGCGCGGGCCTCGATATCCGCGGACAGCGTGCGCACCGGCGCCATCGCGCGGCGCATGAAGCCGATCAGCAGGCCGATCAGCAGCGGCAGGCCCACCGCCCATGGCAGCACCTGCGCGGCAATGTAGGACAGGATCAGCTCATTGCGCTCGCCCAGCTGCTGGCCCACGCACACGCGCCAGCCGGTGTCGGGATCGTCGAGGTAATAGAGCCGCCAGCGCTGCTGATCCAGCGTGACGTCGGTAAAGCCCTTGACGCCCTCGGCGCGCGGCAGCTTGTCGCCGTCGGGATCGATATGCAGCGGCTTGCCGTCGGGCAGCCAGGCGGCGATGGCGAGGTCGCCCAGGCCGGCATCGCCCAGGTCGCCTTCGTCGAGCCGCGGCACGCGCGCGCGCGACATGCCGGCGGCGATGTCGACCAGCGGCACCACCGACTGCATCTGCAGCGCCATGCGCACCATGTCGGTGTCATAGAGCTCGTTGATCTCGTGCCGCGCGCGCACATAGGTCATCCCCAGCGTCAACAGCCATACCACCGGCGCGGCGACCAGCACCGCCAGCACCAGCCTGCGCTGCAGCGTCATGCGCAATCCTCGGCCGCGCCCAGCGTGTAGCCGGCGCCGCGGAAGGTGCGCACGATCTTCGGATGGATCTTGCGGCGCAGGTGGTGGATATGGACTTCGAGCGCGTTGCTCTCGATGCCGCCCTGCCAGTCATAGAGCTTGTCGCGCAGCACCTCGCGCGTCAGCAGCCGGTTGGGATGCGCCAGCAGCAGTTCCAGCAGCATGGCTTCGCGGCTGGTCAGCTCGACCGGCTTGCCCTGCCAGTACGCCTGGCGCGCGGCCGGGTGGAAGGCCAGCGCGCCGTGCTGCCACACCGGCGCCGACATGCCCGCCGCGCGGCGCGTGACCGCCCGCAGCCGCGCCGCCAGCTCGTCGAGCGCGACCGGCTTGACCAGGTAGTCGTCGGCACCGGCATCGAGCCCGCCGATGCGGCTGTCGACGGCGTCGCGCGCGGTCAGCACGATCACCGGGATGCGGCTGCCGCGCGTGCGCCAGCGCGCCAGCAGCGTCATGCCGTCGTCGCCCGGCAGGCCCAGGTCCAGCACCACGGCATCGTAGTGGGCCAGGCCGAGCGCATGCTCGGCATCGGTGCCGTTGCGGAACCAGTCGACCGCGTAGTCGAGCAGCTGCAGGCCTCGCCGCAAGCCGTCGCCCAGCATCGGGTCGTCTTCAACAATCAGGAGTTTCATGCTCTGGAGTGGCCCGGAGGTATCACGGCCCGGTGCGCGCGCCGCTTAATGTGCCATTAAGGTTCGCGGATTATGCTCCGCTCACCTTTCAATTGCCTGCCCGTACAACGCGGCGCGCCTCGCCGGCGTGGACATGGCGTCTGCGCCCGCGCCGGCCCGGCCGCCCCCCGCCGCGTCCCGCGAGCCGCGCCACCCTGCTCTGCCCATGCTGTCCCGCTTCCGCATGCCGCACCGTTACGACCGCCTTGCCGCCGCGCCCGGGCTGCTCCCCCGGGCCGCCGTGCCCGGGCATGCCGCGCGCGCCGCCGCGATGCCGATGCTGGTGGTGCTGGCCTTCGCGCTGCTGTGGTTCGGCACGCTCGGCATGCGCCACCTGCTGGGTCCGGACGAAGGCCGCTATGCCGAGATCGCGCGCGAGATGCTGCGCAGCGGCGACTGGGTCACGATCCGCTACGACGGCCTGAAGTACTTTGAAAAGCCGCCGTTCCACATGTGGATGACGGCGGTGTCGTATGCGCTGTTCGGCATCGGCGACTGGCAGGCGCGGCTGTGCGTGGCGCTGGCCGGCGCCGCGGGGATGGGGGTATCGATGCTCGCGGCCGCGCGCTGGTTCGGCGCGCGCGCCGGGTTGATGGCCGGGCTGGTGCTGGCCAGTGCGCCGATGTGGAATATCGCGGCGCATTTCAACACGCTCGACATGACGCTGTCCGGCGCCATGGCCTGCGTGCTGGCCAGCCTGCTGCTGGCGCAGCATCCGGCGGCGACGCCGGCCGCGCGCCGCCGCTGGATGCAGGCGTGCTGGGCGGCCATGGGCGTGGCGGTGCTGACCAAGGGGCTGGTCGGCGTGGCGCTGCCGGGGCTGGTGCTGATGCTCTACACCGCCGTGACGCGCGACCTGGCCCTGTGGCGGCGCCTGCATGCGCGGGCCGGGATCGCGCTGATGCTGCTGGTGGCGGTGCCGTGGTACTGGCTGGTGGCACGGCGCAATCCGGAATTCCTGCGCTTCTTCTTTATCCATGAGCACTGGCAGCGCTATACCTCGACCGCGCACGCGCGCACCGGCGCGCCGTGGTACTTCGTGCCACTGCTGGCCGGCGGCTTCCTGCCATGGCTAGGCCTGCTGCCGGGCATGGTGCGCGCGGTCACGCAGCGCGCCGGCGTGGCGCACACAGCCGGCAATCACCTGCCGTTCCAGCCCGCGCTGCTGGCGGCCCTGTGGGCACTGGCCATCTTCGGCTTCTTCAGCCTGTCGGGTTCGAAGCTGCCGGGCTACATCGTGCCGATGTTCCCCGCGCTCGGCATCCTGGGCGGCGTGGCGCTGGCGCACACCGGAGAGCGTGCCTGGACCCGGCAAGTGCGCGCCATGCTGGCCCTCGGTGCCATCGGCCTGCTGGCCAGCCCGGTGGTGGCCTCCCTCGATGCCAACAACACGCCCAATGCGCTGTACCGCCACTACGCGATCTGGGCGGCGCTGGCTTGCGCGCTGGTGATGGCCAGTGCCGCCGCGGCCTTGTGGCTGCTTCGGCGCCACGGGCGCATGGCCAGCGTCACGGGCTATGCGTTCGGCATGCTGCTGGCGTTTTCGGTCGCGCTGCTCGGCCACGAAGCCATCGGCCGGTCCGCCTCCGGCATCGACATGGTCGCGCCGATCGGGCGCGTGCTGCGGCCCGGCATGCCGCTGTACGGTGTCGGCATGCTCGACCACACGCTGCCGTTCTACCTGCGCCATCCGCTGACCATGGTGGCGCAGGCCGACGAGCTGGCCTTCGGCACCGCGCAGGAGCCGCAAAAATGGCTGCCGACCGTCGATGCCTTCGTCGACGCCTGGCAGCATGGCCAGCGCGCCGTCGCGCTGCTGTCGCCGCAAGCGTATGCCGAACTGAGCGCGCGCGTGCCGATGCATGTCATCGCGCGCGACTGGCGCCGCGTTGCGGTGGCCAACTTTGCCCTGGCCGGCGAGCGCCAGACGCGCCGGCTGGTTTCCGATTTCCCTGCCACTCCCCCTGCCACTCCTTAACGCATGCAAGTCAAGAAAGTACTGATTCTCGGCGTCAACGGCTTCATCGGCCACCACCTGACGCGCCGCATCCTGGAAACCACGCCGTGGGAGGTCTA
>NZ_JAYLVT010000019.1:0-154882 GCF_035818815.1 Cupriavidus sp. SS-3 | reverse complement strand
GTCTGCAGCCAATCCTGTCCCGCCTGATGTTGGCGTTACCTTGCAAACCGGGGCGCGTTCATATAAGTAACCAAAAAGCGCGTCGCCTAAGCGGCTGGCAATGAATTCCACGGCGTGGGTGGTTCGGGCGGTGGTGGTTTCCGTTTGGGCGTGGTTGCCCGTTCGACCCTGCTACGCTATGTGAGGCAGGGGCGGTGCCTACGATCACTGACTATTGAACGATCCCAACAGGGTGTAGGCAGCCTGCTGCGGGCGCTATTGGTGGGACGCCTTCGGCTGCGCTGCGCGCGCTCCCAATCTTAGGTCTACTGCTCTGGCACGGAGTGCGTCGCTGCGCTCGCACGGCGCCGACGCGGGCGAGACCAAAGGATGTCTCCCTCCCGCTTGTTTGCTCCCCTCTCCCGCTTGCGGGAGAGGGGCGGGGGAGAGGGCGGGAGCCTCAACGAAGTCGAGACTTCAACCCCCTCGGAGGCCGAGACATGTCAGCGCCAAGCGAGCGGCGACGCGTACCGTGCCACAACCCCTAAACCCATCCTTCAGAACTTCACCGCCACGCTCATCCAGTAGCGCCGGCCGTCCTCGACATAGCCGTAGTCGGTGTAGTTCACCTGCTTGTCGAACAGGTTGTAGATGCCGGCGAACACCGACACGTTCTTGGTCACCGCGTAGGTCGCGCCCAGGTCGACGAAGGTGTATGACGGCGCTACTACGGTGCTGGACGACGGCCCGGTGATCGGCTGGCTTTCCTTGCCGCGGTAGTTGACGCGAGCCCACGCGTTGAGCTTTTCCGACGGGCGCCAGTTCAGCGTGGCCACCAGCAGGTGCATCGGCAACTGGTTAAGTGGCTGGCCCTGGTATTGGCCGCTTTTCTGTTCCGAGCGGGTGTAGGTGTAGCTGCCGGTCAGCGACCACGCTTGCGCGATGGGCCAGCGCAGGCTGGCTTCCACGCCGCGCGAGTAGGCGCGGTCCACGTTCATGTACGTGGTCGGGGCGGCGCCGAACTGGTTCGGGCCATCAGTGCATTGCGTGAGCGGGCAGGCCACGCGCGTGATCTTGTCCTTGAAGTCATTGTTGAACAGCGTCACGCCGGCCTGCAGGCCGTTGCCCTTGTCGTAGAGCAGGCCCAGTTCCTGCGACACCATGGTCTCGGGCTTCAGGTCCGGGTTGCCGTACATGTTGCCGCCGCGGCTGGTCTGCCCCCAACCGGCGACGGTCTGGCGCAGGTCCGGCGCGCGGAAGCCGGTGGACACGCCGCCCTTCACGGTCCAGCGCTCGGCCGCGTGCCAGACGCCGTACAGGCGCGGGCTGTAGTGTTGGCCGAAGTTCTGGTCATGGTCCATGCGCACGCCGCCGGTCAGTGCAAAGCTCTGCGCCAGGCGCCATTCGTCCTCGGCAAACAGGGCCCACTGGTAACGCTCGACCCGGTTCGGGCCGCCCGCGATCTGGTTGCCGGTCTGGTCGTTCAGGCGCTGGTTCAGGTATTCGGCGCCGACCGACAGCATGTGGTTGCCCAGCGGCATGGCCCAGCTGGTGCGCGCATCCAGGTTCTTGATTTTCATCCGGCGGCTGCGGTTGTCGAACTCCTCTTGCTGGATATAGCTGTCGGAGACGCCAAAGCCCCAGCGGCCGGTATGCGACAACGCGTACTTCTCGCTGCGGTAGTCGGTCTCGGACGAGGTGGGGCAGCCGGTGCGCGGGCACGGCGTGCCGGGCGGCAGCGGCGGCACGGTCTTGCCCACGGTCTCGCTGCGCTGCTGGCGCATGCCGGTGGCCTCGAACACGATGTCGTGCTGGCGCGTGGGTGTCAGCGCCAGCTTGGCGGTCAGGCTCTCGGCGCGGCGGCCGCGGAAGCCGTAATCGATGTCGTCCTCGACGCGGTGCGTGCTCTGGCCGTACAGCTGCAGTCCGAGCAGGTCGCTCTTGAGCGGGCCGGCCAGGTAGAAGTTGCCCTGGTACTGGTTGCCCGAGTCGCTGTGCTGCTGCAGCGTGGCATCGCCGCGCAGCTCGCCGGTCCATTGCTTCGGCACCTTGCGCGTGATGATGTTGACCACGCCGCCCATGGCATCGGAGCCATACAGCGACGACATCGGGCCGCGCACCACCTCGATCCGCTCGATCGCGGCGAGCGGCGGGGTCCAGCTGCTCTCGACGCCGGACGAGTCGGAGTTGGTGCGGGTCTCGCGCGAACTCTGGCGCTTGCCGTCGATCAGCACCTGGGTGTACTTGGCGCCCATGCCGCGCAGGCTGATATCGGTGCGGTCGCCGCCGCCGCTGACGATCACGCCCGGCACTTCCACCAACGCGTCGTTGAGGTCGCGGTAAGCCTTGTTTTCCAGGTCCGAACGCGTGACCACGCTGATCGACGCGGGTGCATCGCGGATATCCTGCGCGCTGCCCGCCGCGGTCACCACCACGGTGGCGAGGGTGGCTTCCGTCTTGGCCTCCTGCGCCTGGGCCCACGCCCCGGTCATGCCCGACGCCGCGCATATTGCCGCCAGCCCGGTCATCCATTGACCCCGCGGCATGCCCCCCGATGCTGCCGTCCCAACCACTGCCCGTGCTGCCGCCTTCAATGCCCACCCGCTTCCGGCGGCCTGCCTGTCCTTCATTATTTTCCCCGCTGTATGTAAATAACAATCATTCTCATATTAGAATCGGGGATGCAAATTGCTAACCAGTCACTTTGGAAAGCTTTTGTTTTCTTGACGTTTCTTGACGGAACCGGAGGCCGGCGGACTACTCCTCGCCCGCCAGGGCCCCGGCAAGCTGCATGCTGATGTGCTCTCACACGCCGCCCGCGCGCGTGCTGCTGATCGACGACGACCTGGAACTGGCGCAGATGCTGCGCGAATACCTGGAGCCCGACCACTGCACCGTCACGCTGGCGCACACCCGCGAGCAGGGCGAGACCCTGCTGGCCCGCAATGACTTCGATGTCGCGCTGCTGGACCTGATGCTGCCCGACGGCAATGGCCTGGAGCTGCTGCGACTGCACCGCGCGCGCTCGCAGCGCCCGGTGATCATGTTTACCGCGCATGGCGACGAGACCGACCGCGTGCTCGGGCTGGAGCTCGGTGCCGACGACTACCTGAGCAAGCCCTTCAGCCCGCGCGAACTGCGCGCGCGCATGCACGCGGTGCTGCGCCGGTTCCAGCGCGCCACGCCGGCCACCGGCGCCAGCCCGTGGCTGGAGGCCGGCGCGCTGCGCCTGAACCTGGCCTCCGGTGAAGCCATGCACGGACCGGCGCTGGCCACGCTGACCGGCGCCGAGCAGCGCGTGCTGGAAATCCTGATGCGCTCGGCCGGCCGGGTAGTGACGCGTGAAGAAATCGGGCGCTTCGCGCTGGGACGCGCTCCGGAGCGCTACGACCGCAGCCTCGACACCCACGTCAGCGCGCTGCGCCGCAAGCTGGCGCTCGACGCCACCTCGTCGGCGCTGCGGATCCGCAACCTGCGCGGCCAGGGCTACCTGCTGGTGCAGGCGCCGTGAACGGCTGGCGCCGCATGCGGGCGCTGTTCCCGCTGCCGCTGTTCTGGCGCAACTTCCTGGCGTTCTGGCTGGGCATGGCCGCGATCGTCGGCATTGGCATGGCGCTGACGGCCGCGGTGGCCTGGTACCGCTTCGAGGCGCTTGACGGCCTGAGCCCCGCCGCGCTCACCGAAGACGCGCTCGAGGTGGCGCGGACCCAGGGGCGTCCAGGCCTGCGGCGCTGGCTGCGGGCGATGGATTCGCATGACTCGGCGCTGGACGTCTATATCGTCGACGACGCGCTGCGGGACATGCTGGGCCGGCAACTGCCGACGCGGCTGCGTAACCATGTGGCCGACCGCATCGTGCCGATGTGGCGCGCGGGCATGATCGGCCATCCGGTCGAGCACGTGCCGCGGCCCGGCGCGCGCGTGTCGTGGTGGGACCCGCAACCGATCGCGCTGCCGGACGGCAGCGAGGTACTGCTGCTGTTCCTGCCGTTCGACTCGTCGCGCTGGGAGGTGCTGCACCTGTCGCCGGTGGCGCTGGCGCTGGGCCTGTTCGCGCTGGCGGTGTCGGCGCCGCTGTGCTGGGCCCTGACGCGGCACGTGGCCGGCCCGGTGCGGCGCCTGCGCGAAGCCACGCAGGCGCTCGCCGACGGCGAGCTGGCCACGCGCACGCCGCCGGTGCTGGCCCGCCGCGCCGACGAGCTTGGCCAGCTCGCGCGAGATTTCGACGCCATGGCCGATCAGCTGCAGCGCCTGGTGGACTGGCGCGAGCAGCTGCTGCGCAATATTGCGCATGAGCTGCGCTCGCCGCTGGGGCGGCTGCGCCTGTCGCTGGAGCTGGCGCGCCGCCGCGATGCCACGCTCGCGCTGCAGTTCGATCGCATCGAGCGCGAGACCGAGCGGCTCGATGCCCTGGTCGAACGCACGCTGCAGCTGGCGCGGCTGCATGCGATGGCGCCGGTGCGCAGCCCCGTCGACCTCGCCGATCTGGTCGACGTGATCGTCGCCGATGCCCGCTTCGAGGCCGCGGCCCGGGGTGTGGCGATCCACTGGACCGCGCCGGACGAGCTGGTCTTCGATGCCGATGCCGCGGCGCTGGGCAGCGCGATCGAGAATATCCTGCGCAATGCCATCCGGTACACCGATCCGGCCGCGCCGGTGAGCGTGACGCTGCGGGCTGACGCGGACGCGATCCGGCTCGACATCTCGATGGTGGTCCCGGCGTGCCGGCCGATGCGCTGGCAAGCCTGTTCGAACCGTTCTATCGCGTGCGCAGCGGCCCGGGCCATCCGGCCGGCGCAGGGCTCGGGCTCAGTATCGCGCAGGCGGGTATCGCCGCGCATGGCGGCACGGTATCCGCGCGCAATGCGCAGCCGCGCGGACTGGCGGTATCGGTGCACCTGCCGCGCCTGGCCTGACGCGCGCGGCGCCGGCCCTGCAACAGGGCGGCCTGCAGGGAGCTGGCTGGCCGCCACGCCAGCCGCTGGTGGTGCCGACGCATCATGGGTTGACCCTGCCCATGTCAAAGGGAAAATTCCGAACAAGATCTAAGGCTTGCCTGATTGGTGGCATTAAGCCCCATCCCTATATTCCACTTGTCCCCGGGGCGGCCGGCCACTGCACAAGCTGATCGGCAGTTGCACGCGGCACGGGGCAGGGCGGGATCCGCCGGATCCGCAAGCCATTGACCTACCAACCTCTGAATCACCCATCATGACCAATAACAAGCTTCTCGCCGCTCTGATCGTTGCCGGTACCGCCATGGGCGCGCAGTCTGCCCATGCCGTCGATGGCACCATTACTTTCAATGGCAACATCACCGCCCAGACCTGCAAGATCAACGGCAACGGCACCACCTTCAGCGACTTTACTGTGCGGCTGCCGACGGTCTCCGCCTCGACCCTGAAGCAGCTCGGCGACGTTGCCGGCCAGACGCCGTTCAACATCGCGCTGACCGATTGCACTCCGGATACCGGCAACGTCCATACGTTCTTCGAGGCCGGCCCGACTACCGATGCCACCACCGGCAACCTGATCGTGGATGCGGGCGGCGCCACGAACGTGCAGATCCGGCTGCTGAATGGCGGCACCGCCAACACTCCGATCAAGGCCGGCTACACCAATCTGTCGCAAAACTCGAACGCGGTGGCGCTCGTCAACGGCGCGGCCACGCTGTGGTACTACGCGCAGTACTACGCCACTGGGCAGGCCACGGCCGGTGCCGCCAACTCCAGCGTGATGTACTCGATCTCCTACGAGTAAACCCAGCGCCGCAGGTGCGGAGCGTGATACCGGCGCGCTCCGCGCCTTCACCAACTGACGTCGCGCCGGTAAACCATTTTGGCGGCCCATCCGGCAGCCGGTTCACCCGAGCCGTCGCCCGCTGCCAGCAAGAACATGACGATCAAGTCCCTGATTTCCGCCGGCGTTGTTGCGCTGGGGCTCCTGAGTGCAGTGCAAGCGCAGGCCTCCGTGGTCATCGCCGGCACCCGGGTCATCTATCGCGCGCAGGAGAGCGAGACCACCATCAAGCTGACCAACGAAGGCAAGACACCCGCATTGACGCAGGCGTGGATCGACAAGGGCGATCCCAAGGCCGCGCCCGCCGCCATCGAGGTGCCGTTCACCGTGACGCCGCCGGTGTCGCGCATCGACCCCGGCAAGGGCCAGACGCTGCGCATCCTCTACACCGGCGAGCCGCTGGCGCAGGACCGCGAATCCGTGTTCTGGCTCAATGTGCTGGAGATCCCCCCCAAGCCGGGCGCGGACCAGGCCGATGCCAACAAGCTGCAACTGGCGTTCCGTTCACGCATCAAGCTGTTCTTTCGTCCTGCCGGCCTGAAAGGAACGGCCGAGGAAGCCCCGGCCATGATCCGCTGGCGCGTGGTCCAGGCCGGCGGCAAGCCTGCCCTGGAAGGCCGCAACCCGAGCGCGTATCACGTTTCCTTCTCCCGGATCGAACTGGTCGGCGGCGGCAGGACCGCCCGCTTTGAAGAAGGCGGCATGATCGGGCCGGGCGAAACCAAGAGCTTTCCGCTGACCGGCGAGGTGGCGCAAGGCCCGGACGCCACGGTCCGCTTCAACACCATCAATGACTACGGCGGCTCCGCCCGCGGCGAAGCCGCGCTCGACAGCCGCACCGCCCCGGCCCTTTAGCGCTGAACTTCGCACTGAATTTCGCGCTGACCTAGCGCCGGGCGCCGCCCGGCGAACCTCCAGGCTGAATGCCTTCGATTGACGATGCCGCGCAGGCGGCAGGGGCAAGTGTTGCCCGCGCAGTGCCAGTTATCCGGCATAGACCATGAAAACCCAGAAGACCTCGTCGTTCCCGTCGCGGCTGCGTCCGGCCAGCGCGGTGGTGTTGTCCTTGTTTGCCAGCGTGAATGCATGGGGAGCGGCCGGCGGCCCCGGCGCTTCGACCATGCTCGCCGAAGTGGAGTTCAACGACACCTTCCTGCAGCAGCCGGGCGGCGTCCGCATCGACGTGAGCCGCTTCAACAAGGGCAACGTGGCCTTGCCAGGAAGCTATCGCGCAGAGCTCTACGTGAACGATGCCTGGCTGGGCCGGACCGAGGCGACGCTGCGACAGGTCGGCGACGATACGCGCAACGTGCAGCCCTGCTTCGACCGCACCGCGGTCGAGCGCATCGGCATCGACCTGTCGAAACTCTCGCCCGAGGCCTCGGCAAAACTGGTGGCGGGCTGCGTGGCGCTGCCCGAGCTGGTGCCCGATGCCACCGCCAGCTTCGACAACGGCGAGCAGCGGCTGGACGTGTCCGTGCCGCAGATTGCCATGTCGCGCACGGCGCGCGGCTATGTCGATCCCAAGTACTGGGACGAGGGCGTCACCGCGGCGCGGCTGCAGTACAACGCCAACGTCTACCACTCGGATGCGGCCGGGTTCTCGACCACGCAGAGCTACGTCGGGCTGAACGCCGGCTTCAATTTCGGCGGCTGGCGCTTCCGCCATGTCGGCAACCTGACTCATGGCGATTTCGAGGGCAGCCGCTACCAGAGCGTGCAGACCAGCCTGCAGCGCTCACTGGCGCCGATCCGCAGCCAGCTGGTGATCGGCGAGGCCTATACCGACGGGGCCCTGTTCGACAGCTTCGGCTTTCGCGGCGTGCAGATTGCCAGCGACGACCGCATGTACCCGGAATCGCAACGCGGCTACGCGCCGGTCGTGCGCGGCATTGCCAACAGCAATGCCCGGGTGCAGGTGCGCCAGAGCGGCAACATCATTTACGAAACCACGGTCGCGCCCGGTGCGTTCGAGATTACCGACCTGTATCCGACCGGATATGGGGGCGACCTCGAACTGGTGATCACCGAAGCCGACGGCAACGTGCGCATCTCGCGCCTCCCCTTTGCCGCGGCCGTCAATGCGCTGCGCCCGGGCATCACGCGCTACAGCATTACCGTGGGGCAATACCGCAATGTCTCGCTCCACAGCCGGCCGATGATGATGCAGGCCACGGTCCAGCATGGCATCAGCAATATGGTGACGGGCTACGGCGGCTTTATCGTGGCGCAGGACTACACCGCGGTGATGGGCGGCGGCGCGCTGAACACGGACCTGGGCGCCTTCGGTGCCGACATCACGCAAGCCTGGACCACGCTGCAGCACGCGGGCGGCCGCGACGGCCAGAGCCTGCGGCTGTCTTACAGCAAGCTGGTGGCGCCGACCAACACCAACCTGACCCTGGCCGCCTACCGCTACTCCAGCAGCGGCTACCTCAGCGTGTCCGATGCCATGGCGCTGCGCGACCTGGAACAGCGCGGCATGGCCGCGGGCATGTTCATGGGCGGGATCCAGCGCGGCCGGCTGCAGGTGACCATCAACCAGATGCTGCCGCAAGGCTACGGCTCCTTTTACCTGACCGGATCCACGCAGAACTACTGGAACCGCAGCGGCAGCGACACCCAGTTCCAGGCCGGCCACAACAACAGCTACAAGCGCATCAACTACGGCATCTCGGCATCGCGCCAGTTCAACGTCAACGCCGGCAAATGGGATAACCGGGTGATGCTCACGGTGGGCATCCCGCTGGGCAGCGGCCAGCATGCGCCGTATTCGATGACCAGCCTGTCGCACGACTCCAGTGGCGGCACCTCGCTGCAGGAATCGGTTACCGGCACGCTCGGCGACGACAACGCCTTCACCTACGGCATCAATGCCGGCTACACCGGCGGCGGCAACAGCACCGACACCGCCACCGTGGGCGCCAACGCCGGCTATGTGTCGCCATTTGCCACCGTCACCGCCAGCGCCAGCAAGGGCCGCAACTACTCGCAGGCCGGCTTCGGCATCAGCGGCGGCATCGTTGCCTATGCCGGCGGCGTGGCGTTCACGCCGATGCCGGGCGACACCATGGCCATCATCGAGGCCGCGGACGCAGCCGGCGCGCGCGTGACCAATGGCAGCGGCCTGCGCGTGGACCCGTGGGGCCACGCCCTCGTGCCGAGCCTGACGCCGTTCTCGCGCAACCAGATCGAGATCGATCCCAAGGGGCTGCCGCTCAGCGTGGCGCTGAAGACTACGCAGCAGAACACCGCACCCACCGCGGGCGCCATCGTGAAGATGAAGTTCGAGACCGAGAACCCCGGGCGCGCCGCGATCCTGCGGGTCATGGGCCCGGATGGGGCACCGCTGCCGTTCGGGGCCGAGGTCACCGACGCGCATGGCCAGGCGGCGGGCACCGTCGGCCAGGGCGGGCGCATCATCGTGCGCGGGCTGAAGCAGGACAGCGGCGAACTGCAGGTCAAATGGGGCAGCGATGCGAAATCCTCTTGCGCGCTGCGCTATGCGCTGCCGCCGGAAACGGCGCGCCTTGCCAACCCGTTGGCAGTGCTTGACGCGGCCTGCGTGGCATCGGCGGCGCGCTGACCCGCGACCATGACGTCGTCCATGGCGCCTCAGCCATCGCGACACGGCGGCGTGCCAGGAAGAGCCGGGATGTTGATGCATAATCCATAGGCAATTCCCCGGCCATCGGGCGCCGGAAGACGGCCCGGTTCCCGAGCCGCGTCAGGCAGGTTGCTGAGAAGGAGTTTCGCCAATGCCCAATTGGCTGTCTCGCGCAAACAAGCAGTTTCCCGGTCGCCTTCTCACCGTCGTTGCCGCCCTGCTGATCGTGGTCATCAGCGGGTGCCTCGCCTTGTTTCTGCATAGCCGGTTCCAGCGCGTCGTATGGGAGCAGGCGTGGGCCGCGCGCCAGCACTTTGGCGCGGTGCTGGCCGCCAAGGCCACCCATGAGTACTTTATCCGGCGCATGGCCGAGATCACAGGGCCCGAGTACCGGCTGGTGCGCAGCGACCGGCCCGCGACCCAGCTGGAAGCCGCGCTGATGGCGGTTCCCGCGGGCAGTGCGAGAGCCGTCGACTTGCCCGGACTGATCAATCCCGCCACCCTGATGCGCGGGGCGCCGGTGCCGGGCGCGGACCGGTCCGCGGCGGTGTCGCACATCATCCGCTTTGCCATCTTCGAGCGCGCGTACTGGGGCACGGCGTCGCAAGGCGTGCGCTCGGTGTTTCTGATGGCTGACGGCAGCGAGGCGCTGGTGACCCCCGCGCTGCCGGCGGCGCTGCCGCTGAGCGGGCCACTGGTTGCCGATGCCGTCAGCAACTGGGCCAAGGCGCTGGCGCGCCGGTCGCGCGAGGCGCGGGCCTCGACTCCGGCGGGCACGCCGCTGTGGGCCGGTCCTTATCCGGGCCTGATCGGGCAGGAAACCATGCTGAGCTGCTTCCTGCCCGTTCGCAACGCCACCGGAACGCTGCTCGGCTATACCGCGACCGCCATTCCGATCCGCGCCCTGATGGGCGATGTCAGCCTGCCGGGGGCCACCCAAGCGGTGCAGCAGGTATCGGGCAAGCGCGCCGTGTTCTTCGATGAGCGCGGCAAGCTGCTGTTCCAGGGCCGCGATGCCGGCTGGCTGCACACGCAGGCCATGGGCGACCGCGTCGCGCGCGAGCTGGCCGCCGGCGAGCAGGGCGTGGCCTACTGGTTCGAGCAAGGCAGCCTGATGATCGGCAGCATGGCGCGCGACCACGGCTGGCGCGCGGCCTATGCCTATCCGCTGTCGCGAGGCCTGGCCGACCACGGGCTGGCGCTGGGCGTGGCGCTGCTGCTCTATGGGCTCGGCGTCGCCGCGGTGCTGCAAGGCGCGCGCATGGTCCGGCGCCGGGTGCTGGTGCCGATGCAGCGCAACGCCGAGCGCATTGAAGACAGCGAGCGCTTCAACCGCACCGTGATGCAGGCCGCGCCGGTAGGCCTGCGGGTGGTGCGCACCGCCGATGCGCATGTGCGCGCCGAGAACGCGCTGGCCGCGCAATGGCTGCCGCTCGATGCGCGCACGCAAGGCCGGCCCTGGCTCGACGCCATCCTGGCGCGGCGCGGCGAAACCCCCGTGCGGCTCGAGGTGCGGGTACCGGCGGGCGCCGGCGGTGCACGCGACGTGCTGGTGGTCGGCCGCCGTACCCGCTTCGAAGGGGAGGACGTGTTGCTGTGCGCGATCCATGATGTCACGGAAGAACGCGAGGCGAATCGCAAGCTGGCCCGCGCCCGCCAGCTTGCGGACGAGGCCAGCGCCGCCAAGCTGCGCTTCCTTGCCACCATGAGCCATGAGATCCGCACGCCGTTGTACGGCATGCTGGGCACGCTGGAACTGCTGTCGCTGACCAGCCTTGCGCATAGCCAGCGCGAGATGCTGTCGACCATCCAGTCTTCGTCGCAGGTGCTGCTGCAGATCCTGGACGACCTGCTTGATTACTCGCGCGCGGAAGCGGGCCAGATGCAGCTGGACAGCGTGCCGTTCGACCCGGTCGACCTGCTCGAATCGACGGTGCGGGCGCACGCGCCGATCGCACTGCAAAAGGGGATTGCGCTGTCGTGCTATCCGGAGCCGGGCCTGCCGTGCCTGGCCGGCGACCCCGTGCGCGTGCGCCAGATCATCGGCAACCTGATCGGCAATGCGCTGAAGTTCACCGCCACAGGCCATGTCATCGTACGCCTGGGACGAGCGCCTCAAGGCGAGGTGGCCGCCGTGCCGGAGACCGCCGATGCCGCTGGCAGGATCACGATCCAACTCGAGGTCGCGGATACCGGGCCGGGCATCGCGCCCGAGGTTCAGGAGAAACTGTTCGAGCCGTTCGTGCAGGCCGACCCGTCCACCGCCAGGCGCTATGGCGGCACGGGCCTGGGCTTGTCGATCTGCCGGCGGCTGGCCGCGCTGATGGATGGCAGCGTTTCCGTGCACAGCGAGCCCGGCAAGGGCAGCGTGTTCCGGGTCTTGCTGCGGCTGCCGCAAGCGGGGCCGCGCACGGCGCTGGAGCCGGTGCTGCCGCCGGTGGCCGTGCTGACCGAGGACGACGAGATCCGCAACCATGCCATCGAGACCCTGCGCGCGACGGGGTGCGCGGCGACCGCCTGCGACGGGCCGGCGCCGCAACCCGGCATGGTGCTTTTCGTCGCCACCCGTCGTATCGCGGCGATTCCGCAAGGCTATGCCGGCGTGGTGTTCGGACGTGCCGATGGCCCGGTCGAACCACAGCTCGTCGGCGGCAGCTGGCTCGTCAGCGCCTACCACCAGGCCGGCATCCTGCGCGCACTGTGCCTGGCCGCCGGCATGACGCCGGCGAGCGCACCGCCAGCGGCGACGGCCGCCGAGCCCGTGCCGCAGCTGGGCATGGAGATCCTGGTGGTGGACGACCATCCCTACAACCGGCTGCTGATGCAGCAGCAGCTCGACCGCCTGGGCTGCTGCGCCACGCTGGCGAGCGGTGGCGAGGAAGCGCTGGCGCTGTGGCAGCAGCGCAAGTTCGACCTGGTGCTCACCGACGTCCACATGCCGGGCATGGACGGCAACGAACTTTGCCGCAGGCTGCGCGCGCAAGGGTCGACCGTGCCGATCGTCGGGCTGACCGCAAGCATCGCGCAGGGCGAGGCGGAGCGCTGCCTGGAAGCCGGCATGGCCCGTTACCTGTCCAAGCCCGTCTTGCTCGGTCCCCTGGCCGAGTGCCTGCGAGCGGTGCTGCCCGAGCATGCCGCCGCACCGATGCGACCCGCCGACGACGAAGCCGGCTTGCCACGAATCCCTGACAGCGCCGCCAGCCTGGCGCTGCTGGCGCATACCATGCGCGAAGATTTCGCGGCGCTGTCCGCCGCCGCGCGCCGCGGGGAATGGAAGGCGCTCCGCCACCACGCCCACCGCATGCGCGGCGCCATGGCGCTGGCCGAGGACGGCGAAGAGATCGTCGCGTTGTGCCGGGAACTGGAACTGGATGTGGCGCAGGCGCAGCAGGCCGTGCAGGCCCATGTCGACAACCTGGCCTTGTATCTTGCAGCGTACTTCGAGGGGTCCGACGATCCGGCAAGCGAACAGAAGGGCAGCCAGAACGGTAGCAACGGCGGCAGCAACAGCGGCAGCCGGAACGGCCATCCTGGCGATTGGCGGAGTACTATTTAAGGAATGCCTTAATTCGGGTTTTTCGGAGAACTCCTAATATTCAAGTCAGCCAAGATGACCGGTATTGCAATACCGGCTCAGTTCCGCGGGCCACCGCTGCGTGGCCACGGAACCGAATAATCAGGGGGTAACAATGATCAAGATAATCATCGCCGATGACCACCCCGTCGTCCTGGACGGCATGAGTCGTGTGCTGGCGCTTGAAGTGGGCATGCAGGTCGTGGGCAGCGCCACCAATTCGACGCAACTGGTGGCGTTGCTCGAAAGCACCGACTGCGACGTCATCGTCACCGATTACTCCATGCCCGGCGGGCAGTTTGGCGACGGCCTGCCGATGCTGCAGATGTTGCGGCGCCGCTATCCCACCACGCGCATCGTGGTGATGACCATGCTCGATAATCCGGCGCTGATCCGCAATATCCAGAAGGTCGGCATTTCGGTGATCCTCAACAAGACCGATCCGGTCCAGGAACTGATTCCCGCGGTGCGCGCCGCGTTCAGCGGACTGAGCTACCAGCCGGCCTCGGTGCGCGCCATTCTCGCCTCGGGCGGGCTCGATGAACTGTCGCGTCGGCCGATCCTGACGCGCCGGGAACTCGAAGTGATCCGCCAATGCGCGGCCGGCGTGCCGGTCATCGAGATTGCGCGTCAGGCCAATCGCAGCAGCAAGACCATCAGCGCGCAAAAAAGCATTGCCATGAAAAAGCTGGGTCTGGCAAACGATTATGAGCTTTACGAATATGCCCGCACCAACGGCCTGCTTGGCGGCGCGGGATAATCGCAGCCGCGTGAACACCCAGGTCAGGCTTCCCTTCTTTCTCTCTTCCTCCCTTTCTCTTTTTCACTGCCGATTTGCGCGCGGGCGCTGACTCGCGTTATTGCCGGCCTGCGCTCGGCCGCGCGGCCCCTCGGCAGCAGCTGATCAGAAAATACCGCGGACATTTCAGGCTTGGCTGATTTCGAAAGCCAGGCGCATGGCCCATCCTGAGACCGGGACAACGCTGGAGCGTAAAGCGGTCATGGAAAAAATCCGGGTGATCGTCGCGGACTCGCAACCTGTGGCGCGGCGGCTGTTGGGCCGGCGGCTCGCGGCCAGCGCCTGCATCGAGGTGTCAGGCATGGTCGGCGACGAGCGCGGCCTGGTGCAGGCGCTGGGGCATGGCGTCTGCGATGTGGTGGCGCTGCGGTTCCCGCTCGGCACCGGCAACGATGCGCGTTGCGGCAGCTACGCCCGCCTGGGTGCGCGGCTGGCCGCGCTGGGCCGGCAACGCGTGGTCGCCATTGCCAATATCGCGGACCGCGCCGGCGTGCTGCAACTGATCAAGGATGGCTGCCGCAATGTCGTGACCGCCCGCGACCACGCCGACGAGGTCGTGAAGGCGGTGCGGATGGCACACCTGGATCTGGCTTCGGTGTCGGACATCGCCTGTGACCTGATCTGGGGCCGGCGCTGCCGCGGCCTCGGCGACTTCGACGACTGGGCCGAACTGCTCACTACCCGCGAAAGCGAAGTGCTGCGGCTCTATCTGTCAGGCCTGTCCGTGACCGAAATCGCGGTCCGGACCGGGCGCACCGTCAAGACCATCAGTACGCAGAAGCAGAGCGTCATGCGCAAGGTCGGTGCCGACAACGATGTCGAGCTCGCCGCCTTCGCCATCCAGCGCGGCATGTTGTGAGAAGCCCGGCGCAGCAAGCGCCCGGGCCGGTCGACGTGATTACGAGGTAAGCAATGAAAAGGCTGATGCCGGCCGACACCAGCGCCGCATTGCCGTTGAGCATTCGCCAGATCCGCTATCTGGTCTATCTGTTCTCGGCCTGCGTGGTGGGCCTGACCGTATTGTCCTGGGGCGTGCTGCTCCATTACCGCCTGCGCGAGGCGATCGACCGGCAGGGCATGGTGCTGCACGCGCAGTCCGAACAGCTGCAGTCCACGCTGCACCTTGCCGAGGCGCTGACCGTGCGCGCGCAGGGATCGCTGGCGCGGCTGTCCGATATCGGCCTCGCCGACGATGTCGCGGCGGTCAGCGACGCGCAATGGTCCGAGCGCCTGCAGCGCCGCGGCGACCGGCCCTACATCGCGTTGCTGGTGCCGCCCGCGACCGCCAGTCAGCCTGGCAAGCGGCTGAAGGACCTGGCTCACGTCATGACGTTCACCTTCCGCGTCAACAACCTGCAATACCGCGATGTGCAGAGCGCTTACCTGATCGACCTGCACGCCGACCAGCTGTACGTCATTCCGCGCCGGCTGAATCCGGCGCGCATGCTGCTGCAGCGCGACGACGCGCGCCAGGTCTTCCTGCGCGACACCCTGCAGCGGCTGCGCAACGATGCGCTGCTGGCGCGCCTGCGTGCCCGTCCGGGCCAGGCGGTGATGCTGCCGCCGGCGCAGGACTGGATCAGCGGCATCCGCACGGTCACCTTTGCCACGCTGGTGCAGGACGGCGGCGAGCCGGCCGCGGTGCTGGCGATGGAGTTCCCGCTGTCCCCGATGCTCCCCGACGACCCGGCCGAGGATGGCGACTTCATGCTGCTGACCGATGCCGGCATGGTGCTGGGCGCCGACGGCATGCCGGCCGGCCCGCTCGCGGCGCCCGTCGCCGCGGCGCTGGCGGCCGGCGGCGCGCGGCCGGGCACGGTGCGTTCATCGCTGGTGCGGTACGAGCTGCTGCGGCACGTGGTGGTGCTGGACTATCCGCTCGACGCCTGGGGCTGGCGCACCGTGAGCGTGGTCGATCTTGGCCGCGTGTGGCGGCAGTTCCGGGAGAACACGCTGTGGATGGTCGGGCTGACCGGTTCGCTGTCGCTTCTGATCTTCGCGTGGATCTGGCTGATCGACCGGCGCATCATGCGGCCGGCGCAGCGCCAGTCCCGGCGCTTGCAGGAGAGCGATGCGCTGGGTCGCTTCGTGATCGAGGTGGCGGGCGTGGGCCTGATGATCGTCGAACGCAACACGCGCCAGGTGCTGTTGGCCAATGCCGCGGCCCAGGTGCTCATCGACCAGGCCACGCCTGCCGGCCTGGCGCAACTGCAGGGCGCCTGCGAAGCGCGCCTGGCGAGCTGCGATGCCAGTGCCGAGGGCCCGCCGCAGGTGCTGCCTTGCTTCGACGTCGACATGGCCTGCAGCAATGGCGAGACGCGCTATCTGGAGGTCCGCTTGGTGCAGATCACCTACGAGGTGCGCTCGGCGCTGCTGTGCGCGCTCAACGACGTCACCGAGGTGCGGCGCGGCGAGGCGCGCCTGCGAGAGGCCATCCGCGCGGCGGATGCCGCCAACCGGGCCAAGTCCGCGTTCCTGGCAACCATGAGCCACGAAATCCGCACCCCCCTCAACGGCATGCTGGGCAGCATCGAACTGCTGAGCCTGACCCGGCTCGAGCCTCGCCAGCGCGACCAGCTTGCCGTGATGCAGCACGCCTCGCAATCGCTGATCGACATCATCAACGACGTGCTCGACTTCAGCAAGATCGAGGCCGGGCAAATGTCGCTGCAGCCGCGGCCGTGCCGGCTCGACGAGGTGGTCGAGGAAGTGACCCGGGGCTTTGCCGCCGAAGCCGCGCGCAAGCACCTGCGCCTGCTGTGCATCAACGATCCGTCGCTGTCCGAGCCGGTGATGGCCGACGTGGTCAAGCTGGAACAGATCCTGAACAACCTGGTCAGCAACGCGGTCAAGTTCACCGAACAGGGCAAGGTGATCGTCACGGCCAGGCGCATGCGGCTTGCGCAGGGCGGCGGCGCCGAAGGCGTCGAAATCCGTGTGGTCGATACTGGCATCGGCATTGCGGCGCACGACCAGCGCCGCCTGTTCGAGCCGTTCGTGCAGGCCGAGCAGCCCGATACGCGCCACTACGGCGGCACGGGGCTAGGCTTGTCGATCTGCAGGCGGCTGGTCGAGCTGATGCGCGGCGAGATCCGCGTGGTCAGCGAGCCGGGCCTGGGCAGCTGCTTCATCGTCAGCCTGCCGCTGGCGAGCGCCGGCATTCCGGCGCCCGCGGAGCCCTGGCTGCAGGCCGGGCTGCGCGGCTTGACCGTCGGCCTGAACGTGACCTTGCAGGAGCTCTACCAGGGCGTCGAGCAGCTGCTGCGGTACTACGGCGCACGCGCGGTCCGGTACGATCCCGGCGCGCCGCCGGTGACGCCGGTCGACGTGCTGGTCTGCGACGAAGAGGCGCTGTCGGCCTGCCCCGATGCCGATGTGGTGATTTCCGCGCTGGCACCGATCGCGCCGGACCTGACCCAGACCCCGGTGGTGGCCTCGCCTTATGCCTGGCAGGGCCTGGTCGCGGCCATCGCGGCCGCGGCGGGTGCGGAGGTGGACGAGGGGCCCGCCAGCGCGCCGGCGCGTGCCGAGGCGCCCGCTGCGCAGCTGGCCCTGCTGCTGGTGGAGGACCATCCCATCAACCAGGTGGTCATGCGCGAGCAGCTGGAAAGCCTGGGCCAATCGGTCGACCTGGCCCACGACGGTCCCGAAGCGCTGTCGCTGGCGTCGGGCCGGCACTACGACCTGATCCTGACCGACCTGCAGATGCCGGGCATGGACGGCTTCACGCTGGCGCGGCGCCTGCGCGAGGCGGGACATGCCATGCCCATCGTCGCCATCACGGCGAGCGTGGGACCCGATGTGGCCGAGCGCTGCCGGCACGCCGGCATCGACCGCTGCCTGACCAAGCCGGTCGGCCTGGCGACGCTGCGCGAGCTGCTCGAAGAGATTTCCGGCACCCGCGTGTCCGCACGCACGGTGCCCGACCTGCAAGCCGGCGGCGCCGTGCTGCATGCGGATGCGCTGCGCAGCGACCAGCGCGCGCTGGCCGAAGCGCTGCGCGCCGGCGATGCCGACACCTTCGCCCAGCGCCTGCATGGGCTGGCCGGCGCACTGTCGGTGATGGGCCATCCGGTGCAGAGCCAGGCCTGCCGCTGGCTGGAACAGACCGTGCGGCGCGCCGGGCTGGGCGCCGTCGGCGCCGACTGGCAAGCCATCCACGCCGAACTGGAGCAGCTGGCGGAGCGACTGGAGGCGCAGTGCGGCAGCCACGCCGCCTGACAAAGACGCGGCGGCCGTGCGTGCATCACTGCAGATCGGCCAGGCGCTGGCGGCACAGGCTGACAAACTGCTGTGCAGCAGTCGATTGTCCCAGGCCCGGATGGAAGGCCAGGATGGCGCGGAATCGAATCGGCGCGCTCAGGGGTACGCTGCGCAGCCCGAGCGCCACATAGGTACGGGCGACGAGGGGATTGGTGATCGCCAGGCCGGCACCGGCCAGGGCCAGCGAGCATTGCGTATGGCTGTACGGGGTCGTCGCCACGAAGCGCGGCGCGATGCCAAGTTCGGCAAAGCACGCCTGCAGCCGGCGTTGCGCGGGATCGGCGGCGTCCAGGCCGATCAGCGGCACGTCGACCAGGTCTTCGATTCCCACTTTCGCGCGCGCGGCGAACGGATGCGTTGCCGGCGCGACGCAGACGGCCTGCACCGCGTAGAACTCGGAAGCGGTCAGGCCGCTGGTGTCCGCTTCGTCGCCCATGAAGGCGATATCGAGTTCGCGCTGCAGCAAGCGCTCGCGCAGGCCGCGGGAGCTGTCGACCTCAAGCTGGCAACGAACGCGCGGATAGCTATGGACGAAGTCCGCCACCGCCGCCGGCATCACGCTGGACGCCATGGCGTGCAACACCCCCACGCGCAGCACCGTATCCTCATGCGCGCGCAATTGATCGATCCGGCGTTGCACGGCGTCGAGGCCGACATAGACGCGTTCGACTTCATCCATCAAGGATGCCGCCTCGGGTGTCGGCACCATGCGCCCCTTGCTGCGGTCGAACAGCCTCAGCCGCGCGGCCTTTTCAAGCTGCAGCACGATCTGCGTCACGGCGGGCTGGCTGATATGCAAGGCTTCTGCGGCGCGCCGCGCCGAGCCCAGGCGCATGACCATGCGGAACACCTCGACCTGGCGGGCGCTGATGCCTGAATCGGCGGCTGTCTCCATCTCTACCCTATAAGTTTTACTTAAGTCGATCATCGGCGCGCCTGCGCCACGGGATCGTGGCCTGGCATAGACTCGAGCCACTTCCACTCCGGCCATCAGCCTATACCATGCGCGCCCGCGGCAATCCGACCCAACCGCTTATCAACCCGGCCATGCAGGCGCTGCGATGCATCTCCTGCCACGCCCGCTATGCGCTCGGCGACATGCCGGAAGGCTGCCCGGCCTGCGCCGCCGCCGGTCATCCAAGCAGCCTCGAAGCGGTCTACGACGCCCAGGCACTGAATTTTGCACCGAAAAGCGGAAGTTATACATGGGGGCGCTGGCAGCCCTACCTGGACGGTGTATCCCTTGGGGAGGGCGCGACGCCTTGCCTCCCGGTGCGAGCCTTGGCGTCGCTGGCCGGCGTGGCGTCGGTCTGGATCAAGAACGAAGGGGCGAACCCGACCGGATCGCACAAGGACCGCATGTCGGCGCAGGCCGTCAGCCGGGCCCTCGATATCGGCGCGCGCGAGGTGGTGCTGGCATCCAGCGGCAATGCCGCGGTGTCAGCGGCGGCCTATTGCGCTGCCGCGGGGCTGGACTGCGAAGTTGCGACTTACCAGGCGCTGCCCGCCGTATTCGACGCCGCGTTACGCCATTACGGCGCACGGCGCGTCATCTGCGATAACGGCCATGCGCGCTGGGCGCATGTGCGCCGGCGCGTCCGGGACGACGGTGCCTTCGCGCTGACCAACTACAGCGTGCCGGCGGTGGGCAGCCCGGTATTCGGCGTGGAAGGCTACCGGGCCGTTGCGCTGGAATGGGTGGCGCAAGGGTGCCGGCCCGACCATGTGATCGTGCCGACCGCGCGCGGAGACCTGCTGTGGGGCATCTATAGCGCGCTGCGGGACCTGGTTGCGCTGGGGCACCTGCCGAAGCTGCCGCGCCTCTGGGCGGTCGAGCCGTTTCCACGGCTGTCGCGCGTGCTGGCAGGAGCGTCGCAGCAGTCCGACTTCGCCGGCACGACGATTCAGTTCTCCACCGCCGGCTCCACCGTGACCGCCCAACAGGTCCTTGCGGTCAGGCGCTCGGGCGGCGGCGCGGTGGTGGTCGACGATGCGGCGGCACGCGATGGCACCCGCCATCTTGCGGCCGCGGGATTCTGGGTCGAACTGTGCGCCGGCGCCGGCCTTGCCGCGGCGCAGTCACTACGCGCCGACGGGCGCATCGACCGGACCGAAGCCGTGATGCTGATGCTGACCGCGCGCGGCGACCGCGATCCGGGCCAGGCATGATTTCAAACACCTTGGGGAGACCTTCATGAAGCTGCGTTACCTGCTGACCGCCATCACTTGCTGCCTCGCGGCCCATATGCCGGCGGCGCTGGCTGCCTATCCGGAAAAATCGATCCGGCTGATCGTGCCCTGGGCCGCCGGCGGCAGTACCGATGCGCTGGCGCGCGCGGTCGCGCAGCGCTTGAGCGAATCGCTGGGCCAGCCGGTGGTGGTCGACAACCGCGCCGGGGCCTCCGGCCGCATCGGCGCCGACACGCTGGCCAAGTCCGCGCCGGATGGCTACACGCTGGGCGTGATCGAACTGGCGCACACCGTTGCACCGTCGGTGTTCCGCCAGATGCCCTACGATGTGTTGCGCGACTTCACGCCGGTGTCACTGCTGGGCGAGGCGCCGCTGATCCTGTTCGCGGACAGCGCGCAATATCGTGCCGGAGAGATCCAGCGCTTCCTGGCGGACTCGCGCAAGGCGGGAACGCCGCTGCAGCTGGCCACCAGCGGCAACGGCTCGATCAGCCATCTGGCCGCCAAGATGCTGGAAAGCCAGGTGGGGATCCCGGTCGACGCCGTGCCGTACCGCGGTTCGGCGCCGGCGCTGACCGATGTCTCCGCGCAACTGGTCAAGGGGCATTTCGCCACGCTGGCAAGCGGCAGCAGCCTGCTGGGCGGCAACAAGATCTCGGCGCTGATGGTGACCGGCCCGGTGCGCGTGGCCGCGCTGCCCGGCGTGCCGACCGCCGCCGAAGCCAGACTGCCCGGCATGCAGGTCAGCCAGTGGTGGGCCCTGGTCGCGCCGGCGCGGACACCGACGACGGTGGTGAACCGGCTTGCCGACGAAGTCCGCGCGGCGCTGGCGAGCCCGCAGACCAGGGCCCGGCTAGACAGCCAGGGCATCGACCTGAAAGCGTCGACGCCCGCCCAACTCGGCGACCGGTTGCGCGCGGAGGTGGACCGCTGGGGGAGTCTGGTGAAGCAATCGGGTATTCAACCTGAATAATCCGCGGGGGCCTGCGGGCCCCTCGACTGCCGCGCCGCGGCCGACCGGCTGATCGTGTCGCAGACTCGCATTGGCGGCCAGTCGCTGCTATCGGTCGTTCTCCGGCACCGACCAGACCGTGTAGCCGCGTAAGGCAAGCATGGCGCTTGAGACGGGCGTTACGTCCAGTCCGTCCGGCTCAGGCGATAGACGCGCACGCTGTGGATCGCCAGCGCCAGCGGGAACAGGAGTACCGCCGCCGAGGCAGCGAACCAGACGAAATCGGCGACGATGGTTGGCTTGACTTGTTCCAGGTACGCCGCCGAAGCGCCGCCCGCGAGCGCGGCGGCTACAAAGAGGGCGGCCATCAGGAGGCCCGGCGCCCCGACCAGCAAGGTGCTGGCGCACAGCCATACCAGGACCCAGCACAACTTGTACCACCACAGGCACTTCCGCATCTCTGCGGGCATGGCGACCTCCGTTTCCGGCGATGGTACATCACCAAGCTGTGGGTAGCCCGACGCACATGCTGGCGCGGATGCCGTCTTGACTCTGGAATCCTGTTGATCGCCTGGGCCGGCGCCACCTTGTTGTTGTAGCGGGGCTTCCGCCCGCTCATGTCCCCGGGCGCGGGCATCACAACCGCGCCTGAGATGGAAGGCACGGCCGCAAAAGTTGACCTATAATTCTTGACAATGCAACGATTGATCGAGCAATAAAATGACCCCCGAACCACAAAGTCCTCAGCCTGCCGGCCAGGTCCTGCCGTTTCGCGAGTCGCTGCTGGCCATGCTGGGCGTGGCCTTCGTGGTGATGCTGGTGGCGCTGGACCAGACCGTGGTCGGGACGGCGCTGCCCACGGTGGTGGCGGAGCTGCAGGGGTTCGAATACTACGCGTGGGTCGCCACGGCCTACCTACTGACCTCGGTGATTACCGTGCCGGTGTTCGGCCGGCTGGGCGACTACTACGGACGCAAGCCGTTCGTGCTGGCATCGATCGTGGTGTTCTCGGTGGCCTCGGCGTTGTGCGGCATGGCGCCGAACATGCCGTTCCTGGTGGCGGCGCGCGCGCTGCAGGGCATCGGCGGCGGCATGCTGGTCGGTACGGCCTTTGCCTGCATCGCCGACCTGTTTCCGGATTCGCACGTGCGTCTACGCTGGCAGGTGATGCTGAGCGCGGCGTTCGGCATTGCCAATGCGATCGGTCCGTCGCTGGGCGGGCTGCTGACGGAGTGGTATGGCTGGCGCGCGGTGTTCTACGTCAACCTGCCGGTGGGCGTGCTGGGGCTGTGGTTTGCCTGGCGCTACCTGCCGCATCTGCGCCAGCAGGCGCATCGCGGGCCGATCCGGGTCGACTGGCTGGGGGCGCTGCTGATCGCGGCCGGGCTCGGCAGCTTGCAGATGAGCGTGGAATTGCTGCCGGCGCGCGGCCTCGACGCCTATACCGCGGGCCTGCTCGTGCTGGCGGCGGTGGCACTGGTGGCGCTGTGGCAGTGGGAGCGGCGCTGCGCCAATCCGATCCTGCCGGTCGAGATGTTCCGCGACCCGGGGCTGGCGCCGCTGTTCAAGCTCTCGGTGTTCGCCGGTTTCACCATGTTCGCGCTGCTGCTGTATGCGCCGCTGTTGTTCCAGGGCGGCTTCGGCTACTCGCCGAAGGAGGCGGGGGTATTGATCACGCCGCTGGTGGTCTGCATCACCGTCGGCAGCATCCTGAACGGCCGCATCGTCACGCGCATCCGCCGGCCCAATACCATGCTCTATGCCGGCTTCGGCATGCTGGCGCTGTCGTGCCTGGGGCTGTCGCAGGCCACGCGCGGCATGCCGCATGGCGTGCTGATGGTCATCATGCTGGTCGGCGGGCTGGGCCTGGGCTTTATCATGCCCAACCTGACGGTGTTCGCGCAGCAGACCGCGGGCCGCGAGCACCTCGGCATCGCCACGGCCATGCTGCAGTCGCTGCGCATGGTGGGCGGCATGGTCGGCACGGCGATTGTGGGCACGCTGGTGACGCGCAGCTATACCGGCGGCGTCGAGCAGGCGCTGTCCGGTGCCAATGCGATCCAGTGGGCATCGCGCATGGCCGACCCGCAGGTGCTGATCGACAAGGCGTCGCAGCTGGCGCTGCTCGGCCAGCTGGAGCAGGCCGGGCACAATGGCGCATTGCTGCTGGAGCAGGCGCGCGTGTCGCTGGTGGGGTCCATCCACCTCGGCCTGGTAGTGGCGGGTGCAGCGGCCGCGCTGGGCGTGTGGTGCGCGCGCCAGGTGCCATCGATCAAGCTGACCCGCGGTCCGGCGCCGGCGATGGCGGCGGAGTGAAGTCCGGCGGCAACTTAACCTGAGGAGAACGGATGGAACTGGAGCGACAGAGCGTGGCCGTATTGCAGCAGTTCGGCCGAACCTACCGCGCCTATGCGGGGGCGTTCGAGCAGCGCATGGGACTGCCCTTGCCGCGCTGGCGCATCCTGCATGCGCTGCATCACCAGGAGGGCGCCATCGGCCAGAAGGCGCTGGCCGACCTCGTCGTCATGGATCCCGGTGCGCTGACGCGCCAGCTCAAGGCCATGCAGGAACTGGGCTGGGTCGATCGCACCACGTCCGAGCGCGACAACCGCGTGACCCATGTCACGCTGTCGCCGGCCGGGCGCGAGGTGGTGGCGCGCGCCATGCCGCTGCGCTCGGCCTTTCTCGAGGATGTGCTGTCCGAGGTCTCGCCCACGACCATGCGCGAACTGTCGCGCGGCCTGGCGCGCCTGGAGGCGGGCATTGCCCACGCACAGGCCCGCGCGGCGGAGCAGGCCGACGCGGCCTGAAGCCGCGGCAGCGTACGCCGAGCGGCTGCATGCGCTCAACCGCTAAGCAGCAGGCCGTTGAGCGCGGCAAACTCGAACAGCTCGCGGTCGTTGGTGACGCCGAGCTTCTGCATGGCGCAGTTCTTCTGCCGGCTGATGGTCTTGACGCTGCGGCACAGCTGGATCGCGATCTCGCTGACCGAGCGCCCGGTCAGGTATAGCCGCAGTACTTCCATTTCACGCCGCGACAGGCGTTCCGCGCCGGCCCGGCCAGCACCTGCCAGACTGCCCGGGTCGGCCTGCGACAGCACCTCCATGGCCGACTTGCCGATGTAATGAAAGCCGCGCTGGATGCGGTACACGACCGTGACCAGTTCGGTCAGCGGGGCGTCCTTCAGCACCAGTCCGTGCACCTGGGTGTCGAGGATCGAGCGCAGCACCAGCGGGTTGGTGATCATGGTCAGCACGATCACCGCCATTGACGGATGCCGCCGCCGCAGGCTTGCCAGCAGCCGCAGTCCGTCGCTGTTGCGTTCGCCCTGCGCGGGCATGTGGTAGTCCGTGATGACGACATCGGGGCGCAGGCTGTCGATGCTGTTGAGCAGCGCCGTCGCGCTGGTCACGCTGCCGCAGACTTCCCAGCCGGTCTGGGTGTGCAGGCGATCGGCGACGGCCGCCGAGACCAGCGGGTGGTCATCGGCAAGCAGGATCCTCAATGCCATCGGGTGCTCCTCGATTCATGTTCAGGCGGCGCAGCCTTCGGCAAACGTCAAGAAAACGCCGCACGCCATGGCGACGTGCGGCGCAAAAATGACGCCAGACATGGAGGCGCCGGACAACTGCTCGCATGACCGCCGGTCCGGGCCAAACGGGAGACGGCCGGACTGCGGCAATGCCATGGCAGCATAGCGGCGAGCCAGTGCGGCGGAACTAGGAGGATTCGTAAATCACGGCCCGAAACGATCCTTGCGCCATCCAGCGCGCGCGAGTGCCGCGCGGGCCGGCAGTTCGAAAATCCATCTCGGGGGGTGATGAACGGTGCGGCTGTCGCCGATCCGTGACAGCGGTCTGTGACAAGAAAGGCGCTGCCGCCTTGCGGCGGACAGCGCCCGTTTGCACGTTGGTGTCGCGCCTGGCGTCAGGTCGTTGCGACCTCGGACGCGACTGCGGGACGCCCGTTACGGCGCCCGTCGATGGCCTTGAGCGGGTCGCGCAGCACGGCGCTGCCGACTTCCATGACATCGCGCAGCACGCCCTGGTCGCGGCTGCGCTCAGGCCCCCAGAAGTGCAGCGCGGCCCATTCGGGGAAGCTGCTTGGTGGTGCCAGCAGCCGGGTCTTGCGCTCGCGCGTGACCAGCGGCACGTTGAAATCCAGCACGGAGCAGATGCCGCCGGCGGAGTGCAGCAGCGTGATCTGCGTATGCCACGAGGGCACCACCGTCTCGCGATGACCCGGCGTGCTGGCCTGCCGGCTCAGGAAGGCACGCAGCGGGCTGCCGGCCTCGCTGTCTTCCTGCAGCAGGATCCACGCGCTTTCGCTCTCATCCTGGCTGCCGCCGCGCGTGGCGCTGACCAGTCGGCGCGGCGTGGCCATGATGTTGTGCTGGCGCACGCGCTCGGGATCATGGCCGCTATCGACGACGAAGGCGCAGTCGAGCTCGCCCTCGCTCAGCTGGCCCGCGAGGGCGGCGTCGGCAATCACCGGGCGCGTGACAAAGCTGTCTTGCGGAAACTGCTCGCACAGCGCGGTCAGGATCTCGGTGATGACGGGATCGCCGATCGATGAGGAAAAGCCGATGGAAACGCGCCTGCCGCCTTCGCGGCGTTTGCTCAGGCCCGGTTCGCCGGGCCGCACCAGGTGGTTCCACTTGGCCAGGATCTGGCGCGCCGTCTGTTCCAGCCGCAGTGCATGCGGGGTGGGCTCGAGCATGCCGTTGCGCTTGACGAACAACGGGTCGCCGGTGATCTCGCGCAAGCGCGCAAGGCTGTAGGCCACCGTGGGCACGCGTCCCTGGGTGCAGGCCGCAACGGCGCTCAGGTCACGGTACTCCATGACCAGAACAAAGACATGCAACAACTTCGTGCTGACATGACGCATTCCGACTTCTCCTGACACATGACTTCGCTTTCTTGTTCTTGTCGGTCCGATGCAAACAGCGATGCGCCAGTGATGGCACGCATGAAACCAGGGCGCACCGCGCGTTTGCCACGCCGCGCGAGCCAAGTGGGTCAAGCTTGAAATCCCGCACGCAAGGGTTCCGCAGGATGTTTCACTACACGCGTGACACGCCAGTGTCCACGTAGCTCAGACCCACAACTTGGCGATGCTTTGATCCATCAAAATCCGGCGCATGCCGACGGCCGGGATGGGTGCCGGCATGCGGGGCGACTTCTGGGTGGTGCGCTGCCGGGCCGCGCTTCTGCCGGCACCGCAAGGGCGCCGTGCGAAGGCGTGTGAAATTTAGTTATGCCGAGGAATCTTAATACATGCTTAGAGAAAGTCCTAGAAACTTGAATTGATGACAGACCTGTACATTCTTTTTTGACGCTCTTGTATCGCTCTGAAGACATGGCTTGCCATAAGCGTTTGCGGGCCGGTCTGGCGTCAAATACCAGTTCCGGTAACGGTATTTCATCCCCCGCTTGGGTGACCTTTGCACGCAATCAGTCCATGCAATTTCCAAATTGGAATAACGAATTTTGGTGACGCGTGCCAATGGCTGGCACCCCTGCGCCGCGATAATTTTCTTAACTCGCACTGCGAAGACACTGAATTGCCTTTTGCGGCGGCTCTGGGCTAACTTACGGCGAGAGTCGGCACGGTTGGCGTCGCGGCTGTGCGACGCCTGGGCCCCGCCGTTGCGAAGCGGAGAGATTCGTGAACAGACGGTATTCGGAAGAACAGATCCGCGGTTATCTCGCCGAGGCAGCCAGCGGCGTGCCGGTGCGCGAGCTGTGCGCGCGCTATGGCTTCAGCGATGCATCGTTCTACGGGTGGCGCAGCCGCTACGGCCAGCCCGGCACCGGCGAAGCGCGGGACGGGCGCAAGCTGCGCGAACTGCAGGAAGAGAATGCCAAGCTGAAGAGTATGCTTGCGGACGCGCTGCTCAAGCTTGAGCTGATGCGCAACCGCACCGGCCGCCGCGGCGGCAATAGCAAGGACCGCTAGCGACGGACGGTTCCCGCAACATGCCCACGGCAGACGGCTCGCCGTGGGCGGCTCTGGAGTCATGGGTTTGATGAAGTTTCTGATCAAGGCGGGCATGCTGGCATGCACCGCCATGGCGGCCGCCCCGTTGTGGGCGGCTGGCAATGCCAGTGCGGCTGCGGCCGCAGCCGCCGCTTCGGCGGCCGCTACGCCGATGGTGGCGCCGCCACCGCCGCGGATGCTGGATGAGGCCACCGCGGTGGTGGAAGGGCCTGGCGGCACGCTGTCGGCATCGCAGCGGCAGCACTGCCAGGGCTTGCTCGACCAGATCAACGCACTGCCCGGCGGACCGCAATGGTCCACCGGCAAAGGTTCGGTCACCACGGCTGACGGGCGCACCTACCCGACACTGGAACGGCAGGCGGATCGGAAGCGCCTGGAAGAAGCGTATCGCCAGCAGTGCGCGCAGGAGCGCCGCTGAGCGGTGGCCTGGCGGGGGCGGGCTGTCACCTGCGAACTTGTGGAGTCAACATGCATCGTCTTCAACAGCTTTTCGCATGGTGCCTGGCACTTGTGCTAATGGCTCCGCTGCAGCCCGCGCTGGCGCAAACCACGCTGAGCCAGGCGCAACTGGACCAGCTCACTGCGCCGGTGGCGCTGTATCCCGATGCGCTGTTGTCCCAGGTGCTGATGGCCGCCACCTATCCGGCCGACGTGGCCGCGGCGGCGCAATGGTCCAAGGCCAATCCCAGCCTGTCGGGCGACGCCGCCACCAAGGCGGTGGCCAGCCAGACCTGGGACCCCAGCGTGCAATCGCTCGCCGCCTTCCCGTCGGTGCTGGACATGATGGGCCGCCAGCCGCAATGGGTGCAGTCGATCGGCGATGCCTTCCTGGCGCAGCCCAATGACGTGATGGACTCGGTGCAGCGCTTGCGCTTGCAGGCGCAGAAAGCGGGCACGCTCAAGACCACCGAACAGCAGAAGGTGGTGACCCAGAGTACCGGCGGCACCACCATCGTGCAAATCGAGCCGGCCAATCCGCAAGTGGTCTATGTGCCTGCCTATAACCCGACCACGGTTTACGGCACCTGGCCGTATCCGGCCTATCCGCCGGCGTATTACCCGCCGCCGCCGGGCTCGGTGTTCGCCACGGCGCTGGTGTCGGGCATCGGCTTCGGGTTGGGTGTGGCAGCGGTCGATGCGATGTGGGGCGGATTCAACTGGCACGACCACGATGTCAATATCAACGTGAATCGCTACAACAACATCAATGTCAACCAGCGCCTGGACGTGAACCGTGCCAACGTGAACTGGCAGCACGATCCGGCCCGGCGCGGCAACGTCCCCTACAACAACGCGGCGGTGCGCGGCCGCTATGACCAGCAGCGCCAGGCCGGCCTGGCCAACCGCCAGGCGGGCGCGCAGCCGGGCCAGCGCGTCGGCGGCGCCGGCGCCGTGCAGCGTGAACCGTCGGCGCGTGACCAGGCTCGCGATCGCGCCGCCCGCTCGTTCGAAGGCCGTACCGGCCAGGCGATTCCCGGCCATGCCGGCGGCGTGGCCGGCCGCACCGAGGGCGCGCGGCAGGGCGCGGCCAGTGCCGGCACGCGCAATCCGCGTCCCGCCGGTGCCGAGCACCAGCGCGCCGATCAGGCCGCGGCACGTGACCGTGCGCGCAATGCCAATCGTGACAGCGCACTGCGCGACGCCGGCAACGGCGATCGCATGCGCCAGCAGACGCAGCGCGCCGGGTTTTCCCAGCACCAGGCGGCACCGGTGCGTCCGGCCGGGTTCAACCAGGGCGGCATGCGCCACGGCGATGGGCCGGCGGGCGGAGGCCGGCTTGGCGGCGGTGAACATTTTGGCCATGGCCGGAGGTAATGCAGATGCGCAAGACCGGTAACCTGATTCCCGCCGTCGCCTTCCTTCGCGGTGCGCGCATGCTGTCGCTGGTGGCTGCGACCCTGGCCCTGTCGCTGGCCGTCCCCGCGGCGGCGCAACAGGTCTTTCCGAGTCCGCAAGCGGCAGCCGACGCGCTCGGCGACGCCATCGCACGCAGCGATGCCGACGCACTGCAGCGTGTGCTTGGCAAGCAATACCAGTTGCTGGTGCCGCAAGGCTCGATCGATCAGGACGACGTCTATGACTTCCTGGGCGCATGGGCGCGCCACCATGCCGTGCAGCCCGAAGGCGACAACCGCGTGCGCATTGCGGTGGGCGAGAGCGGATGGACTTTCCCGGTGCCCCTTGCCCGGCAGAAGGGCGGCTGGCAGTTCGACCTGCCTGCCGGCCAGCAGGAAGTGCGCCGCCGCCGGCTTGGTCGCAACGAACTGGTCACCATGGAAACCCTGCTGCAACTGGCGGACGCCCAGCAGCGCTATGCCGAGCAGGTGGGCCAGGGCCGCTACGCCAGGCGGCTGATCAGCACGCCCGGCAAGACCGACGGACTCTACTGGCCGGCCGACAGCGAGCAGGACGCCAGCCCGCTCGGGCCCGATGCACTGGCGATGGGGCCGGAAACGCCTGCCGCCGACGCGTTCTACGGTTACCACTACCGCATCCTGCCGGCCACCCCGGGTAGCGACGGCGGCTACGGTCTGGTCGCATGGCCGGCGCGCTACGGCGATACCGGCGTCCATACCTTCCTGCTTGGAAGCGACCGTGTGTTCTACGAACGGGACCTGGGGTCCGGCACGGCATCGCGCGCCCGGGCCATGCGCAGCTTCTCGCCCGAAGGCTGGAAGCGGGTGGCCGATCGCTGACATCTTCCGCTTGCGCCGCCCGGAAATCATGGGCGGCCGGCGCCCACCGGCATCGTCAAGGCTCCGTTTCGTTTTCCCCACTCACAGTCCCCATTGGGGGTGGACGACTCACGTCTATGGTATGCTGCAACGCAACAATAAAGGCATAGGGGGAGATTCCGTCACAAAGGAGTCCTCATGACGAAGAGCCTTGCAGCAGACTGGCATGCTCGCATGCGGCGTTTGAGCCGCGTGCAGAACCGCACGGAAGCCCAGGTGAAATCCTGGCTCCGGCGCATGGATTCGCTCAATCCGCTCACACCGACGCGCCTGCCCGACCCGCCCAGGCCTGCCCGGCCCGCGCGCCCGGTTGCCGATCCCGGCATCCTGCCCGGCAGCTGGCAGGCGCACCGGCTGCGCCTGGCACCCATGCCGGGCGAACTGGTGCCGCAACTGTCTTATCACCTCTACATCCCGTCGAAGGCCCATCGCGGCCCGCTGCCGGTGGTGGTGGCGCTGCATGGCTGTCGCCAGACGCCGGACGAGCTGGCCGCGGGTACGCGCCTAAATGCACTGGCCGAACGCGAAGGCTTTATCGTCGCCTACCCGCAACAGCCATTGCGCCGCCAGGTGCAGCGCTGCTGGCAATGGTTCGACCTCGGCGCGGCCGACGGCGGACGCGAGGCGCAGGCCGTGGCCGCGCTGGTCGACGCGCTGGCGGCGCGCCATGACGTACGCGAGCGCGAGATCTACCTGGCGGGCATGTCCGCCGGCGCGGCCATGGCCGCGGTGGTGGCGCTGCGCTACCCGGACAAGGTGGCCGCCGTGGCGCTCCATTCCGGCGTGGTCATCGGCGCGGCCGGCAACCCCCGCGCTGGCCTGCGCGCGATGCAGGAAGGCTCCGAGGCCGAGCCCGCCTGGCTGCTCGATGCCGCCGGCGTAACACCGGGCGGCTCCGAGATGCCCGCACTGGTGATCCATGGTCTGGCCGATGAAGCGGTGCATCCGGTCAACGGGCGCCTGCTGGCGCGGCAGTTCCTGGCCTACAACGGCCTGGAAGACCGCCTCGCCGGCCGCCCCGCTCGCTTCGATCCGGAAGGCGACATGCCGGGCCGCTCGCATGAATACCGCTTCGGCCGCTGGCAGCGCGACCTGGTGACGCTGGTCGAGGTGGAAGGCCTGGGGCATGCCTGGAGCGGCGGCGACGACCGCTACAGTTACCACAGCGATATCGGGCCGGATGCGAGCGCGATGATGTGGGGGTTTTTTCGGCAGTATCGGCGCTGAGCCGCAGTGCGTGGCAGGCGCCTGAGTTTGTGTCGCCCGGCGTCGCACCGATCGGCACATGGGAAAGCGGACAATGCGAAGCCAAGCCACAATCACCTGCGAACTTCGCTCGCTCGGAGTCCATGCCGGCGACCTTGTGATGGTACATGCCTCGCTAAAGGCCATCGGCCCTATCGACGGAGGCGCTGTTGCCCTTGTGGCAGCACTTCGCGACGCCGTTGGCCCCGAAGGCACGCTGCTAGGTTATGCCTCATGGGATCGGTCTCCCTATGAAGAGACACTGCACGGTGCGAAGATGGACGAACAGCAGCGGCGCAACTGGCCGCCTTTCGATCCTGCAACGGCAGGCACGTATCGCGGCTTCGGCTTGCTCAACCATTATCTCGCCACATTCCCGGGTGCCTTGCGAAGCGGCCATCCGGACGCTTCCATGGTCGCGCTCGGACCACGCGCAAGATTCCTGATCGAGCCACATCGGCTTGGTGAAGCCTTTGGCAAAGGCTCTCCGATCGAGCGCTTTGTTAACGAGGGCGGCAAAGTGCTGCTGCTTGGCGCTGGTCTCGATGCTCTGACCGTCCTGCACTACGCCGAGGCCATTGCCGAGATCCCCGGCAAGCGCCGCGTCACCTATGAGATGCCTCTGCAAGGCGCGGACGGGCAGACCGTGTGGAAGGCCGCAGAGGACTTTGACTCGAACGGGATTCTGGATTGCTTTGCCATCGAAGGCCAGCCGGACGGTGTAGAAACCATCGCCAGAGCCTATGTTCCCTTAGGCCGGCACACCGAAGGCCAGGTGGGCTGTGCACACTGCTATCTGATCGACGCCCGGGATATCGTGGCGTTCGGCGTCGGCTACCTGGAACAGCACTATTTCGGGCTGTCCGCGAACCGTCGTTCCCGCGTGCGCGGGAATGACGGTAGTGATTGATCCCTTAACAGAACGGCATTTCACCACCCGTCCCGCTTTATCTGCCGCGATGGCCCTATCACCCCGGCGACCGCTCCTTCACAAATAGCGCCGTCACCATCCCCACCATACACAACGCCACCACATAATGCGCCGGCGCCAGCGGGTCGTTCTTCAGCATCAGCGTCACCACCATCGGCGTCAGGCCGCCGAAGATCGCATAGGACACGTTGTACGAGAACGATAGCCCCGAGAACCGCACCTGCGCCGGGAACGCATTGACCAGCACGAACGGCACCGCGCCGATGGTGCCGACCAGGAAGCCCGCCAGCGCGTACAGCGGCAGCAGCAGGTCGGGGCGGGTGAAGATGGTGGTGTAGAACGCGTAGGCGCAGACCGCCAGCAGCAGGCCACCGAAGAACAGCGTGCGGCGCGCGCCGATGCGGTCGGCCAGCGCGCCCGACACGATGCAGCCGACCGTCAGGCACAGCGTGGCGACGCTGTTTGCGACCAGCGCCGTGCGCGCGTCGAAGCCATACAGCTTCTGCAGGAAGGTGGGGGTCATCAGGATCACCACCACGATGCCGGCCGACAGCATCCAGGTCAGCAGCATCGACACCGCGACGCTGCCGCCGTGGTCGCGCATCACCGACTTCAGCGGCATCTCGGCGGCCAGCGCCTTGCGCTGCTGCAGTTCGGCGAACACCGGGGTCTCGTGCAGCCAGCGGCGCAGGTACATCGACGCGATGCCGAACACGCCGCCGATCAGGAAGGGTACGCGCCAGCCGTAGTCGGCCAGTTCGGCCGGGGTGAAGACGGTGTTGATGCCGGTGGCCACCAGCGAGCCGAGCAGGATGCCGGCGGTCAGCCCCGCGGTCAGCGTGCCGCACGCGTAGCCGACATGGCGCGCGGGCACGTGCTCGGAAACGAAGACCCAGGCCCCAGGCACTTCGCCGCCGACGGCCGCGCCTTGCAGGATGCGCAGCACCAGCAGCAGCACCGGCGCGGCCAGTCCGATCGACTGGTAAGTCGGCATCAGGCCCATCAGCAGCGTGGGCACGGACATCAGCAGGATCGACAGTGTGAACATCTTCTTGCGGCCGAGCAGGTCGCCGAAGTGCGCCATGATGATGCCGCCCAGCGGCCGCGCCAGGTAGCCCGCCGCGAAGATGCCGAAGGTCTGCAACTGGCGCAGCCAGTCGGGCACGGACGGCGGGAAGAACAACTGGCCGATCACCGTCGCGAAGAACACGAAGATGATGAAGTCGTAGAATTCGAGCGCGCCGCCGAGGGCGGCAAGGGAAAGCGTCTTGTAATCCTGGCCGGTGAGGGCGCGCGCGCTGGCGCGCGGCGTGCCGACACCCGCGGCGGTACTGCTGGTGGTAGACATGGAATGGACTCGCATGGAAGAGAACGCATGCGAAGCGCGCAGCACGGAATAACGTGATGGGTGTGGCCGGAGGGTACAGCGCGGGAGAGGCAGGCACGGCGCGGCGGGTAAGCCACAGGCTTGCGACGGAACGCTTCGCAAAGGACGTAAAGATACCAGATCGGCGCACGAGCCGTTGAGCGGTCAAAACCGGAAGTGGACCAGCGCCGGTCCGCGGGCGGGTCTGGCCGGGTCTATTTCTTTGCTTTGTCCGAAACCGTTGCCATAATGTCGAAAAATGTGAAATCCGGGGCACAAAGAAGCGTGCAGCGCCGGATTGCGGGGTCGGAATTTCTGGAACGTCATGGCATTCAAGCAATCCATCCAGGTGGCAGCCACGGTGGCTGCCACGCCGCGCGGCCGGCTGGCCATGCGCATTGCGGGCGGCCTGGCGGCGGCGCTGGCGGTGTTCGGGCTGGCGGGTTATTTCGGTGGCCCGCCGCTGATCAAGTACCTGGTCGAACAGAACGCGACCGCGGCGCTGGGGCGCAAGGTCACGCTGGGGCAGGCTCATGTGCGGCCGTTCGAGCTGGCGGCCACGCTGACCGACCTGACCATCTACGAGCGCGACGGCAAGACGCCGGCGCTGACGCTGGGCGAGGCGCAGGCCAATACCTCGCTGGCCTCGGTCTGGCACCTGGCGCCCGTGGTGGACAACCTGCATGTCGACCGCCTGGCCGTGCACGTGGTGCGAGGCGCCGACGGCCGCATGAGCTTTGCCGATGTGCAGGAAAGGTTCGCGGCGCTGCCGCCCAAGCCGGCCGATGCCAAGCCGGCGCGCTTCTCGGTGAACAACATCGCGGTGACCGGCAGCAGCGTGCGCTATGACGACAAGCTGCTCGACACCACCCTGCGCGTCGACAACCTGACGCTGACGCTGCCGTTCCTGTCCAACCTGCCGCACGACGTCGAGATCGTGACCCGGCCCACGCTGAGCGCGCAGGTCAACGGCACGCCGCTGGCGCTGGACGGCGAGGTGCTGCCCTTTGCCGATTCACGCCAGACCCGGCTCAACATCAACCTCGACGGGCTCGAGGTGGCGCGGATGATGGCGTTCGCGCCGCCGTTGCGCGATGCCGAAGTCAAGTCCGGCAAGCTCGATACGCGGCTGACGGTGGCGTTCCGCCAGCAGCAGGACACGCAGGAGATGGTGGTGCTGGGCACCGCCGCGCTGCGCGAAGCCGACGTGCGCACGCGCGCCGGCCAGCCGCTGATCCGCAGCGGCAAGCTGGCGGTCGATATCGCCAGGCTGGAGCCGCTGGCGCACCGCGCGCAGCTGCGCAGCGTCGAGATCGACGGGCTGGCGGTGGAGGCGGCGCGGCGCGCGGACGGCTCGCTGAACCTGGCCACGGCATTCCTGCCGCAGGCGGTGAGCCGGTCCACCGATGGCGTGGCGCCGGCACCGGCGCCGGCCTCGGCCCCCGTCGCCGCTTCGGCTGCTCCGGCAGCCCCGGCGACGGCCGCGGCCAAGGAAGTGCCGTGGCGCTATGCGGTCGACCGCATCGTCGTCAGGCAGGCCCGGGTCGGATTCGAAGATGCGCTGGCGCCATCGGGCCCGGGCAAGCTCGCGCTCGGGCCGCTCGATGCCGAGGTCAAGGGCTTTGCCGGCACCGACGGCGACAAGCCCGTGCGCGTCGAGGCCACGCTGACCGTGGCCGATGGCCAGACCCTGCACCATACCGGCGACCTGCTGCTGCGCGACGGCTCGATGGCCGGCACGCTGGAAACCACCGGGCTGCGCCCGCAGGGCTTTGCCGCCTGGTGGCCGCGCGAGCTGCGCAGCCAGTTCGGCACCACCGCGGTCAATGCGGAGCTGCACTACCGCATGGCCTGGGGCGCGCCGCAGTTCCAGTTCGTGCTGGAAAAATCGCGGCTGGAACTGGCGCCGCTGTACGTCGCCACGCGCGACCCGGTGGTGATGCCGGCGGCCGCCGCACCGCGTGCCAGCGCAGCCGATGCGCATGCCGCGGACCGGCCGCAGGGCGTCGGCCGCCGCCCGCGCGATCGCGCCGGCGACCGCGGCAGCGACCGGGATGGTGCTGCGCTGCCGCTGCTGCAGGCGCAGAAGCTGGTGCTGGACGATATCCAGTTCGACCTCGCCAAACAGACCTTTGCCACCAGCCAGGTGACGCTGGCGCAGCCGCAAATCGCCGCCACGCGCGATCATCGCGGCGAATTGCTCGAGATGGCGCGGCTGTGGGCGAGCGCATCCGCGCAGCAGGCACGCGCCGCACCGCGGCGCACGCCGCAGGCCAGTGCCAATGGTGCCAACGGCGCTGCTGCCGGTGGTGGCTGGAGGGCGAATATCGGCAAGGTCGTGGTGGAAGGCGGCAGCGCCCGCCTCGCGGACTACCAGCCGGCGCAGGCCAACCGCGGCCGCCCGGTGATCCACCAGTTCCGCAATATCGGCCTGAGCACCGGCGCGGTGGCCTGGCCGCTGACGCCGGCGGCGGTGCCGGTCAAGCTGCATGCCGAATCCGGCCGCCGTGGCGTGATCGGCATCGATGGCACGGTGTTGCCGGCGCTACCGGCCAGCCGCCTGCAGCTGGACCTGCGCCAGGTCGACGTGAGCCCGTTGCAGCCTTACCTGGCTGACCGCTTCAACGCCGCGCTGCGCAGCGGCACGCTCACGGTCAAGGGCCGGCTCAATGTCGACGCGCCGGCCGGAAAGCCGCTTGCCGCGCATTTCAACGGCAATGTGCAGACCGGCAACGTGCGCACGGTCGACCGCGTCAGCGGCGACGATTTCCTGCGCTGGCGCTCGCTGGCGGTGTCCGGCATCGACTTCGCGATGGACGAGAGCAAGGGACCGATGCGCGTCAGCCTGGGCAATATCGCGCTGTCCGATTTCTACGCCCGCGTGATCCTGAACGCCAACGGCCGCCTGAACCTGCAGGACGTGCTGGCCGGCGGCGCGGAGAAGGGCGAGGCGGCGCCATCCACCAGCCTGACGCAAGCCAACCCGGCCTCGGCGCCGGCCGCGCCGCCGGTGCAGGCCGGCGACACGCGCACCGCACAGGTCGAGCAGAAGCCGGGCGGGCCCAAGCCGCAGATCCGCATCGGCGGGGTCTCGGTCGACAAGGGCAACATCAATTTCTCGGACTTCTTCGTCAAGCCCAACTACACCGCCAACCTGACCGGCATGAAGGGCTCGGTGTCGAAGGTGTCGTCGGGCGATCCCACCCCGGCCGACCTGGTGCTGGACGGCCGCATCGACGACGACGCGCCGGTCAATATCAGCGGCAAGCTCAATCCGCTGGGCGAGCAGCTGTTCCTCGACATTGCCGCCAAGGCCGCGGGCGTCGAGCTGACGCGGCTCACGCCGTATGCCGCCAAGTACGCGGGCTATCCCATCACCAAGGGCAAGCTGACCGTGGACGTGGCCTACAAGATCGAGAACGGCAGGCTCGATGCGCGCAACCACCTGTTCCTCGACCAGCTCACCTTCGGCGAGCGCGTCGATAGCCCCGATGCGACCAAGCTGCCGGTGCTGCTGGCGGTGTCGCTGCTCAAGGACCGCAATGGCGTGATCGATGTGAACCTGCCGGTGTCGGGCTCGCTGTCGGATCCGGAGTTCAGCATCGGCGGCGTGATCGTGCGCGTGATCGTCAACCTGCTGACCAAGGCGATCACCTCGCCGTTCTCGCTGATCGCCTCGGCCTTCGGCGGCAGCGGCGAGGAACTGGGCTATGTCGAGTTCGCGCCCGGCACCGCCACGCTGACCCCGGCGGCCAGGGACAAGATCGCCAAGCTGGGCCAGGCGCTCAATGACCGGCCCTCGCTGCGGCTGGAAATCAGCGGCCGCATCGATCCCGCCACCGATGAAGCCGGCGCGCGCCGCGCCTGGCTGGATGCGCGCGTGGCCGAGCAGAAGCGGCGCGACCTGCGCGACAACGCGCAGGCCGGTGTCGCAGCGGGTGACGACGAGGCCGGCGAGCAGGGCGCCGACGTCAAGGTGTCGAAAGCCGAGTACCCGAAGTACCTGGAGCAGGTCTACAAGCGCACCTCGATGAAGAAGCCGCGCAACTTCGTCGGCTTTGCCAAGACCCTGCCGCCCGAGGAGATGGAAAAACTGCTGATGGCCAACGCCACCGTGACCGAGGCCGACCTCAAGCGCCTGGCCGAGCAGCGCGCGCTGGTGGTCAAGCAGTCGCTCGAACGCGAAGGCAAGGTGCCCGAGAGCCGGCTGTTCCTGACCGCGCCCAAGCTCAGCGCCGAGGGCATCAAGGACAAGGGCACCCCCAACCGCGTGGACTTTTCCATCCGCGGCTAGCGCGGGTGGCGGCGCCGGCACCGCGCGGCGCCGCCATAAGCCCTGCTTCGAAAACCGGTATGATTCGGCCCGGACAATCCGTTCCATCGCCGAATCAGGAGTGAATTTTGCAGCAGGAGCCAATGGAAGCCGCCGTCGCCTACAAGACGTGGGTGTGCGTGATCTGCGGCTGGGTGTACGACGAAGAGCAGGGCTGGCCGGAAGACGGCATTGCCGCCGGCACGCGCTGGGAGGATATCCCCGATGACTGGCGCTGCCCGGAATGCGACGTCGGCAAGGGCGAATTCGCGATGATCGAGCTGTAACGCTGCAGGCACTTCTCAAGAGCTGGAAGGCGCAGCCACCTGGTTTGCCTTCCACGCTGCGAGTTCCGAGGGGCGCAATCCATAGCGGGCCAGCACGCCCTCATGCAACCGCCGGAGCTCCGAACGGTGGCGGGATTGTGGCGCAGTTTTAATGAACTGCGCCACAAACTGCGCCAAATATGGCGCAGTTATGTCAACCAAGCGATTCAAGGGATACGTGCGTGGCAGTCAACCCTGCCTGCGCGGCGCGTGCCGGCACAGCCCCGCGCGCTGCCGCTGCACCGCGCACCTCCGGTACCGCATCCGGTACGGATGACTGCAGCGCCACAGCGCCCGCCACACGGTAATGCACAGCAGCGCCACCATGATGGCGGCAAGCAGGCCGATCGACATAGCGGGACCTCCTCCCACTACGTGTGAACCGACTCCCGCGGGAGTCAGATCAGCAGCGGTAATGCCTCGAGCACCAGCACCGCGACCAGTGCGCCGATCAGCGCGCCCATGGTGCGGCAACTGATGCGCAGGAACTTCGCGGTTACCGGGATCGAGCCCATGGCGATCACGCCTACCAGCGCCATCGGAATCAGGAATACAAGATCATGCGCGGTGAAGTGCATGGCGGTCTCCTGTCTCTCTTTTGTGATTCCAGTATAGGCAGTGTGTGCCGTATGGACGGTGTGCGCATCGGGATTGTCCCCGATGCGGCGCTTGTGCCGGCGCGCGCAGGTATCGGCGGCCGCACTTGCCTTAGGCGGTCGTTGCGCGACGTACGCAATCCGAGCCTTTTTTCGGCTGGCCGCTCTCGAAGCGCTGAACGCTTGTCCTATGCTGAGCAGAGACGCGGGGCGTGTTTCCCCTTTCGTGCGATGCCCCGCCGACGAGAGAGACGGAGGTGGCTATGGAACTTCACATGCAATCGCACCACTACGTGCGACGACTGCCGGACTGGACCGCGGCAGCGGTGTCCGGGCTGGCGGCGGGCGCGTTGCTGCTGGTGCTGGAACTGTTCTGGTCGTCGATGGTGTCGGGCGTCAACCCCTGGGTGGCCACGCGCATGATCGCGGCGATCGTGATGGGGCCGGAGGTGCTGCAGACCTCGCTGTTCAGCGTCGGTACGGTGGCCGCGGCACTGGTGATCCACTTCGTGCTGGGCGCGGTGCTGGGCATGATCCTCGCGGCGATCCTGGCACCGTTCACGCTCGATTCCAGCCTGGGCCTGGCCATGCTGGCGGGCGCGGTGTTCGGGGTGCTGGTCTACGTCTTCAACTTCTATGTGATGACGCGGGCGTTCCCGTGGTTTGTCGAGGTGCGCGGCTGGCACACCTTCGTCGGGCACCTGATCTTCGGCATCGCGGCGGCGGCGTGCTACTGGAAGCTGGAAAGCAAGGACGTCTCGCACTGAGCGCGAGCCGGCCAGCACGCTGGACCGGCACACAGCAGCTGCGGCGGCGGGAGCCACGGGTTCCCGCCGCCGCTTTTTCCTTGTGCGGCGCACTTGTGCATTGCGACACCAATGCCCCGGCGTGTCGCCTTGCAGTGACCTGACGGCATGCACTAGTCTTATCTCTACCTGCGTGACTTGCGCATCCCTCGCCGCGCGCGAGGAGGAGGGTGGATATGGCGATGGCCATCGCACTCGTCGTCATGGTTGCCGCATCGGTGCTCTTTCATTTCCTGAGCCCGTGGTGGGCAACGCCGCTGGCGTCCAACTGGAAACAGATGGACGACACGCTGACCATTACCCTGGTCATCACCGGCATCTTCTTTATCGGCATCAACCTGTTCGTTGGCTACATCGTCTGGCGCTTTCGCCATGATGCGCCGCATCCCAACGGCGGCAGCGGCCACCGCGCGTCCTACCACCCCGAAAACAGCAGGCTTGAACTGTGGCTGATCGGCGGCACCACGCTGGGCGTGATCCTGCTGCTGGCGCCGGGTTTGTTCGTCTACGCCGACTACGTGCGCCCGCCGCGCGAGGCGATGGTGATGGAAGTGGTCGGGCAGCAATGGTCGTGGGCGTTCCGCTTTCCCGGCAAGAGCGGGCAGCTGGGCGCGTCGGACGCGCGCTTCGTCACCGGCGCCAATCCGCTCGGGCTGGACCCGGACGATCCGCGCGGGCTCGACAACGTCGTCATCGTCGGCCCTGAGGTGCACCTGCCGCTGAACCAGCCGGTCAAGGTGCTGCTGCGTTCCAAGGACGTGCTGCATGACTTCTACGTGCCGCCGTTCCGCGCGCGCATGAACATGGTGCCGGGCATGGTGACATCGTTCTGGTTCACGCCGACGCAGGCGGGACGCTTCGACATCCTGTGCGCGCAGCTGTGCGGCGTGGGGCATTACAACATGCGCGGCACGGTGGTGGTGGAAGAGCCGGCCGCGTTCGAGGCGTGGCTGGCGAAGCAGCAGACCTTTGCCATGACGCTGGCGAAGGCCGCGGCGCCGCCTGCTGCGATGGCCGCGGCCGCGCCCGGTGCGGCGGGTGCGGCCGGCACCATCGAGAAGGGCCGCGCGCTGGCGCAGAGCAAGGGCTGCGTCGGCTGCCACAGCATCGATGGCAATCCGGGCGTGGGGCCGACCTGGAAGGGCCTGTACGGCAAGACCGAGACTTTTGCCGACGGCAGCAGCGCCAGGGTGGACGATGCCTTCCTGCACAAGGAGATTGCGGACCCGCATGCGCGGCTGGTCAAGGGCTATGGCCCGGTGATGCCAAAGGTGCCGGTCAGCGACGACGAGGTCGCGGCGCTGACCGCGTATATCAAGTCGGTCGGCAGCGGCGCGGCGGACGCCGGCATGGTGGCGCCGGTGGCGCCGGCCGACGTCCCGCCCGGCGCGGCCGCCACCACCAGCGCCGCGACCACGGCGGCGGCCGGTTCGGCAGCGCCCGCGGCCACGGCCGGCGCAGCGTCCGGCAGCTATACGACTTCGACGGCCGTCGCGGTGCCGCCCACGGCCGCGCCCGCGCCGCCGCGCCAGTAAGGAGACCTGCATGGCCTACGCCGATGACGCCGCCCATCACGCGCCGCAGAGCTTCTGGACGCGCTATGTCTGGAGCCAGGACCACAAGGTCATCGCCGTGCAATACACCATCGTGGCGATCGTGGTCGGCCTGGTGGGCGTGGCGCTGTCCAACCTGATGCGCATGCAGCTGGGCTTCCCCGGCCGCTTCGAGTTCATCGACGCCAACCGCTACTACCAGTTCGTCACCATGCACGGCATGATCATGGTGATCTACCTGCTGACCGCGCTGTTCCTGGGCGGCTTCGGCAACTACCTGATCCCGCTGATGGTGGGGGCGCGCGACATGGTGTTCCCCTTCCTCAACATGCTCAGCTTCTGGGTCTACCTGCTCTCGGTGATCGTGCTGCTGGCCAGCTTCTTCGTGCCGGGCGGACCCACCGGCGCGGGCTGGACGCTGTATCCGCCGCAGGCCATCCTGCCCGGCACGCCGGGGCACGACTGGGGCATCATCCTGATGCTGGTGTCGCTGGCGATCTTCATCGTCGCCGCGACGATGGGCGGGCTGAATTACGTCACCACCGTGCTGCAGGCGCGCACCGAAGGCATGACGCTGCTGCGCATGCCGCTGTCGGTGTGGGGTATCTTCATGGCCACCATCCTCGCGCTGCTGGCGTTCCCGGCGCTGTTCGTGTCGGCGGTGATGATGCTGCTCGACAAGACCATGGGCACCAGCTTCTTCATGCCGGCAATGGTGTCGATGGGGCAGCAGCTGCAGTACAAGGGGGGCAGCCCGCTGCTGTTCCAGCACCTGTTCTGGTTCTTCGGCCACCCCGAGGTCTATATCGTCGCGCTGCCGGCCTTCGGCATCGTCTCGGACCTGATCAGCGTGCATTCGCGCAAGAGCATCTTCGGCTACCGCACCATGGTCTGGGCGATCCTGGCGATCGGCGTGCTGTCGGTGGTGGTGTGGGCGCACCATATGTTCGTCAGCGGCATGAACCCGTACTTCGGCTTCTTCTTCGCCACCACCACGCTGATCATCGCGATCCCGACCGCGATCAAGGTCTACAACTGGGTCATTACGCTATGGCGCGGCGATATCCACTTCACCGTGCCGATGCTGTTCGCGATCGCCTTCATCAGCACCTTCATCATCGGCGGGCTGACCGGGCTGTTCCTGGGCAACGTCAGCGTCGACATCCCGCTGTCGAATACCTACTTCGTGGTGGCGCACTTCCACATGGTGATGGGCGTGTCGCCGATCCTGGTGGTATTCGGCGGGCTCTACCACTGGTATCCCAAGGTGACCGGGCGGATGCTGAACGACACCATGGGCAGCATCCACTTCTGGGTGACCTTCGTCGGCACCTATGCCATCTTCTTCCCGATGCACTACCTGGGCGTGCTGGGCATGCCGCGGCGCTACTACGCATGGGAGAACTACGCCTTTATCCCGGAATCGGCGCACGTGATGAACATGTATATCTCGGTGGCGGCGTTCGTCGTTGCCACGGCGCAGCTGATCTTTGTCTTCAACCTGTTCTGGAGCCTGCGGCACGGGCGCAAGGCCGACGGCAACCCGTGGCGCGCAGCTTCGCTGGAATGGCAGACGCCGCAGACCCCGCCGGCGCACGGCAACTGGGGTCCGCACCTGCCGGTGGTGTACCGCTGGGCCTATGCCTACAGCGTGCCGGGGGCGCGCGAAGACTTTATCGCGCAGAACGCGCCGCCCGAAGAAGGCGGCGCCGAGCCTGAACCGCACGCCAGCCGCGGAGCCGTAGCATGAACGCCGACGCCGTCTACAAGGTCAGCCGCGACGACTTCGGCGGCAACCCTTCGGGCGAGAACGCCGCCAACCGACACCCGCAGCGCCGCGCGCCGGCCAGCATCGGCCTGTGGGTGTTCATGGGCGTGGTCACGTCGCTGTTCGCGCTGTTCCTGACCGCCTATGCGCTGCGCATGGACAGCCCGGACTGGCACCGCATCGCGCTGCCGTGGCAGGTATGGCTGTCGACCGCGCTGCTGGCCGCGGGCAGCGTGGCGATGGCGGTGGCCTCGCGCGCCGCGGGCCGGGGCGAGATGGCCGCGGCCCGGCGCGCGCTGCGCCTGGGCGGGCTGGGGGCGGCCGCTTTCGTCGCTTCGCAGCTGTGGGCGTGGCAGGCGCTGGGCGCGATGCAGGTGATGCCGGCCGGCAATCCGGCCGGCAGCTTCTTCTACCTGCTGACCGCGATGCACGGGCTGCACGTGCTGGGCGGCCTGGCGGGCTGGGGCTTTGCCATGACGGCGCGCGGCAGCGGCGCGGCCGCGGTGCTGCGCCTGCGGCTGTGCGCGCGCTACTGGCATTTCCTGCTGGCGGTGTGGGCGGTGCTGCTGGCGGCGCTGGGATGGCTCACGCCCGAACTGGTGCGCTATATCTGCGGCACGGCCTAGCGCCGGCGGCAAGGAGGACCGGCATGTCGACGCAACTGTCTTCACCCTCGGCAACCCCCGGCGTGGCGCCCGCGCCGCCGGTGGGCGGCGTGCGCGGCATGCTGGCCGACTGGTCGTCGGACCAGCAGGCCTTCAAGGTGTCGTGGGGCAAGGCGATGATGTGGATCTTCCTGCTGTCCGACACCTTCGTCTTCAGCTGCTTCCTGACAGGCTACATGACCGTGCGCATGTCGACCACGGTGCCGTGGCCCAACCCGAGCGAGGTGTTCGCGCTGCACGTGGGCGGCGCCGACATCCCGCTGCTGCTGATCGCCATCATGACCTTCGTGCTGATCACCAGCAGCGGCACCATGGCGATGGCGGTCAACTTCGCCTACCGGCGCGCGCGGCGCGAATGCGCGACGCTGATGTTCGTCACCGCGGCCTTCGGCGCGCTGTTCGTCGGCATGCAGGCATTCGAATGGACCAAGCTGATCGTCGACGAGGGCGTGCGGCCCTGGGGCAACCCGATGGGGGCGGCGCAGTTCGGCTCGACCTTCTTCATGATCACGGGCTTCCACGGCCTGCACGTGTCGTGCGGCGTGATCTACCTGCTGGTGGTGGCCATGCGCGTGCTGCGCGGGCGCTATGAGGCCACCGGCAACTACCAGATCGTCGAGATCGCCGGGCTGTACTGGCACTTCGTCGACCTGGTGTGGGTGTTTATCTTTGCGCTGTTCTATCTCTGGTGAGAGTGGCCATGGCATCGAACCCTGCAACCCCCGCGGCGCCGGCAACGCCCCCGCATGCCACTGGTGCGGACGCCGCGCACCACGGCCAGCAGCATCCGATCGGGCTGTACCTGAAGATCTGGCTGCTGCTGTTCGTGCTGTCCGCGCTGTCCTACATGGTCGATTACTTCCATGTCAGCGGCTACCTGCGCTGGACCCTGATCCTGCTGTTCATGAGCCTGAAGGCGGGGCTGATCGTGGCGGTGTTCATGCACATGGCATGGGAGCGCATGGCGCTGATCTGCGCCATCCTGATCCCGCCGCTGTGCCTGCTGGTGCTGGTGTGGCTGATGGCGGAAGAAGCGAATCATACGTTCCTGACGCGCGGCATCTTCTTCCGCTGACGGGGAGGCGCCGCCGGCCCCGGGGAGGGCGCCGGCGGCAGGCCGCCTTGCCCCGCCCCCGGGCGCTCAGACCTGGGTGATGAACTTGGTCACCAGGTAGCCGTCGAAAGTCTCCAGGCCGCCTTCGCTGCCGATGCCCGAGTCCTTGATGCCGCCGAACGGGGTTTCAGCCAGCGCCATGCCGAAGTGGTTGATGTTGACCATACCGGCTTCGAGGCCGTTGGACACCTCGGTCGCGGTCTTCAGCGAGTTGGTGAACACGTAGGACGCCAGGCCGTAGGGCAGGCTGTTGGCGCGGCGCAGCACCTCGGCGGTGTCCTTGAAGCGCGTCACCGGCGCCACCGGGCCGAAGGGCTCGTCGGTCATCAGGCGCGCGTCGTCGGGCAGGTCGGTGACCACGGTCGGCGCGAAGAAGTAACCCTTGTCGCCCAGGCGCGAGCCGCCCGCCACCACCTTGCCGCCGCGCTGGCTGGCATCGTCCAGGAACTGCTCCATCGACAGTACCCGGCGCTCGTGCGCCAGCGGCCCCATCTGGGTGCCGTCCTCGAGGCCGTTGCCGACCTTGATCGAGCCGATCACCTCGGTGAAGCGTGCCAGGAAGCGGTCATAGGCCTTCTCCTGGACGTAGAAGCGCGTGGGCGACACGCATACCTGGCCGGCATTGCGCAGCTTGAAGCGCGCCAGCATCTCGGCGGCCGGGTCGATGTCGGCATCGTCGAACACCAGCACCGGCGAATGCCCGCCCAGCTCCATGGTGACGCGCTTCATGTGCGCGCCGGCCAGCGCCGCCAGCTGCTTGCCCACCGGCACCGAGCCGGTGAACGAGATCTTGCGCACGATCGGCGATTCGATCAGGTAGGTCGAGACCTCGGACGGCACGCCCCAGACGATGTTGAGCACGCCCGGCGGCAGGCCGGCGTCGTGGAACAGCTGCGCCAGCGCCACCACCGCGCTGGGCGAGTCCTCGGGGCCCTTCAGGATCAGCGTGCAGCCCGCGCCCACCGCGGCGACGATCTTGCGGATGGCCTGGTTGAAGGGGAAGTTCCACGGCGTGAACGCGGCGCAGACGCCGATCGGCTCGCGCACCACCAGCTGGCGCACATTGGGCTGGCGCGGCGGGATCACGCGGCCGTAGATGCGGCGGCATTCCTCGGCGTGCCAGTCGGCGTGCTCGGCGCAGACCATGATCTCGCCGACCGCCTCGGCCAGCGGCTTGCCCTGGTCCAGCGTGATATTGCGGCCGATGTCGCGGGCGCGCTCGCGCGCGAGTTCGCCGACGCGGCGCAGGATCTTGCCGCGCTCCAGCGGCGAGGTCTTCTTCCAGCTTTCGAAGGCGCGCTGCGCGGCGGCCAGGGCGCGGTCCAGGTCGGCGCGCGTGGCGTGCGGCAGCTGGCCCAGCACTTCCTGCGTGGCCGGGTTGATGACCTCCTGCTCGCGCCGGTCGCCTCCCTTGATGAATTCTCCGTCGATATAGAGGGCGAGATCCTGGTACATGCGTGTTCTCCTGGTGGGCGGTGAAAGCGCAAGCTTAACCCGGCCGCCGCGTTCATGCAGCGCGCCGGGTGGGTGCCTGCCAGGAATGTGCGGAAACGGGCCCGCCGGGCCGTCAGCGTCCGGCCCGTGAGCCCGGTGTCAGGCGGGGTCGCGCGTGCGTGCCATCGCGGCGGGGGCGGCCACGGCGCCGGTGCGCGTGGCTTCCACCACCAGGATCACCAGCAGCGTGATCAGGCTCAGCCCGAACACCGCATAGCCGATGCTGTCGCCCTCGATCGCAAACAGGCTGGGCGCGTAGGACGGGCTGGTGCAGATCATGGCGCCGGCCGACATGCCGGTGTAGTGCATGCCGCAGACCGCCACGCCCATCACCACGGCCGCCGCCAGCTGCTTGCCGCTGGTCTTCACCGTGGTGGCAAGCCACAGCGCCACCACCGACACCACCACCGCGATCACCACCGACAAGCCAATGATGGCGAGATCCCAGTCGAAGCGGGTGTTGGAACGGATCGCGGCCATGCCGGTGTAGTGCATCGCCACCACGCCCAGCCCGGTCAGCACGCCGCCCTGGACCACGTTGGCGCTGCGGCTGCCGCGCGGCCGCGACGCGATCGCCAGGCCGGCCCCGGCCAGCACCATCACCACCAGCAGCGAGGCCAGCGTGGTGAACAGCCCGAACTCGCGATGGGTCGGGGTCTGGTAGGCCACCATGCCGATGAAGTGCATCGACCAGACCGCGCCGCCGCCCAGCGCCACGCTGGCGCACAGCAGCCGGTCGACGTCCAGGCGCCCGTCGGGCTGGCGCACCCGGCGCGACCAGCGCAGGCCCACGTAGGCGCCGCACACCGAGATCAGGAACGACAGGCCCACCATCGGCCAGTCATAGGCAAACGGCACCAGGGCGCCGGCAACAGGCTCGAAACCGACAAACATGACCCCACCTCCTTGTTTTGACTGCGGCGGAAGGCGCTCGCATGCCGGATCGATCCGGATAAGCCCGGATAAGCCCGGATAATCCCGGATAATCCCGTCCGGCAGCCGGCCCGGGACGCGCTGGTCCCAGCCGGAGTATGCGTCGCCGGCCATCGGCCGGAAATAACTCATTCAGGTAAAAAGGCGGGCGAGACGCCACGGGCGGCCGGCACTGGCGGCGGTGCGGACGCCGCGGCACGCTTGTAGGCCGCCGGGGGGCAGGAATAGACTGGGCGGATTTCCCTCGCGCGACGCCCCATGAAGCCCGATGCCAGACTGACCACCGGCCCGATCGGCCGGACCTTGCTGCTGTTCTCGCTGCCGGTGCTAGGCAGCAACATCCTGCAGTCGCTGAACGCCTCGATCAATTCGGTCTGGGTCGGGCGCTTCCTGGGCGAGGCCGCGCTGACCGCCACCTCCAACGCCAACATCATCCTGTTCTTCCTGCTGGGCGTGGTGTTCGGCATCAGCATGGCCAACACCATCATGATCGGCCAGGCCGTCGGCGCGCGCGACGTGGACCAGGCGCGCCGCGTGGTCGGCACCAGCACCACCTTCTTCGTCGCGCTGTCGGTGCTGGCGTCCGCGCTCGGCTACTTCTACACCGCCGACATCCTCGCGGCGATGCGGACTCCGCCCGATGCCGCGCCGCTGGCAGTGGCCTACCTGCGCATCATCTTCCTGGCGCTGCCGTTCATGTACTTCTACAACTTCGTGATGATGACGCTGCGCGGCGCCGGCGATTCGCGCACGCCGTTCTGGTTCATGCTGCTGTCGGTGGTGCTGGACGTGGTGCTCAACCCGGTGCTGATCTTCGGCGTGGGGCCGATTCCCGCCATGGGCATCGCCGGCTCGGCGCTGGCCACGCTGATCGCCCAGCTGGCGAGCCTGGCGGCGATGATGGCGCTGCTGTACCGGCGCCGGCATTTCCTGCTGCTGCATCGCGGCCAGCTGGCGCTGCTGGTGCCGGACCCGGCGATCCTGCGCGCGCTGGTGGTCAAGGGCCTGCCGATGGGCCTGCAGATGGTGGTGATCTCGTCGTCCGCCATCGTGATGATGGCGCTGGTCAACGCCTATGGCTCGCAGACCACTGCCGCCTATGGCGTGGCGTCGCAGCTGTGGACCTATGTGCAGATGCCCGCGCTGGCGGTGGGCGCGAGCGTGTCGTCGATGGTGGCGCAGAACGTCGGCGCCGGGCTGTGGCAGCGCGTGGCGCGCGTCACGCGCATGGGGCTGCTGTTCAACGTCGCCATGACCGGCGCGCTGGTGGCGCTGATCTACCTGTTCAATCGCCATTCGCTGGGGCTGTTCCTCGGCACCGACGGCGTCGCCATCGGCATCGCGCAGCATATCAACGTGGTGGTGCTGTGGTCGTTCGTCCTGTTCGGCTTCACCATCGTCATCTTCGGCACGGTGCGCGCCACCGGCGCGGTGATGGCGCCGCTGGTGATCCTGTTCCTGTCGATGTGGGTGATCCGGCTGCCGTTCGCCTGGGCGCTGGGCCCGCGCCTCGGCGCCGACGCGATCTGGTGGAGCTTTCCGCTCGGCTCGGTGGTGTCGCTGGCGCTGGCGCTTGGCTACTACCGCTTCGGCAACTGGCGCGGCAGCCAGATCCTGCCCGTCGCGCCGCATCCGGCAGAGGCTGTGGGGCAGGCGCCCGATACCAGCATGGGCACACCCTGCGAAGACGCAGGCGAGGTCGTCGAGGCGGCCAGCAGCGCCAGGCCAACGGCCGAGGCCGCGCGCTGATTGCCCCGCGAGCCCCGCGTTGAAAGCCTTCCGAAAGATCGATGTGTCATCGTGTCATCGCTGACACTCCTTCCCAGCACACGCGTGCCCTGCCGCCAGGGCATCGGCACGCGTCTTTGCGGCCGCGCCCTGCGTTGATGCAAGGGCGCGCGCCGTCTTGTTTCGTCTGACGTTCCTGTCGACTTTCCCTTCGTATTTCTTGCGTAAAATTACATCACAACGTGATGCATTTGCGCGTGCGTCATCGCCGGCTTTGCCTTGTTTTAAGGGTTCATTGGTAAATACCCCTAAAACAGGACAAATGAAAGGCACCTGAAAGATCACGTCTCTAAGGTTCGGGTCAACCGTCGGGAAGCATGCCCGCCTGCATGTCTGTTGCGCCTGAGCCAGTGCGCCCCCGGCACGGCATTTCGTGAACTTTGAGGAGAATCGTTTTGCGCATACGCAGCCAAAAGGACTTTGCCTCCGGCCTGATGTTCATTCTGGTCGGGCTGGGCTTTTCCTGGGTCGCTCGCGGCTATTCCATGGGGACGGCCGCCAAGATGGGACCCGGATACTTTCCATTCCTGCTGGGCCTGGTGCTCGCGGTGCTGGGGGCGGTGGTGCTGCTGGCCTCGCTGTCGCCCAAGGGCGAGCAGGACCACCTGGCCCGCTGGGACCTGAAGACCTTGCTGTGGATCCTCGGCTCGGTGGTGCTGTTCGGCCTGCTGCTCAAGCCGCTGGGCATGGTGCTGTCGGTGTTCGTGCTGGTGCTGGTGTCGTCGATGGCCAGCCACGAGTTCAGCTGGAAGGGCGCGCTGCTCAACGCGGTGGTGCTGGTGCTGATCAGCCTGGGCGCCTTCGTGTACGGCATCAACCTGCAGATGCCGGTGTGGCCGGCCTTCATCACCGGTTAAGGAGCGCCGCATCATGGAATTGTTTGAACACCTCGCGCTGGGTTTTTCGACCGCGCTGTCGCTGCAGAACCTGGCCTACGCCTTCCTCGGCTGCGTGCTGGGCACGCTGATCGGTGTGCTGCCGGGCCTGGGACCGCTGGCCACCATCGCCATGCTGTTGCCGATCACCTATACGCTGCCGCCGGTGGCCGCGCTGATCATGCTGGCCGGCATCTACTACGGCGCGCAGTACGGCGGCTCGACCACCGCCATCCTGGTGAACCTGCCGGGCGAATCGTCGTCGGTGGTGACCACCATCGACGGCTACCAGATGGCAAGGCGAGGAAGGGCAGGGGTGGCGCTGGCCACCGCCGGCCTGGGCTCGTTCTTCGCCGGCTGCGTCGCCACGCTGATCCTGGCCGCGTTTGCCACGCCGCTGTCGGAAATCGCCTTCAAGTTCGGCCCCGCCGAGTATTTCTCGCTGATGGTGCTGGGCCTGATCGGCGCCGTGGTGCTGGCCTCCGGCTCGCTGCCCAAGGCCATCGCGATGATCGTGCTGGGCCTGCTGCTGGGCCTGATCGGCACCGACGTGAACTCGGGCGCCGCGCGCTTCTCGTTCGATGTGCCGGAGCTGACCGACGGCATCGACTTCGTCGCGCTGGCGATGGGCATGTTTGGCTTTGCCGAGATCATTGCCAACCTGGAGCAGAAGGAAGCCCGCGAGACCTTCACCAACAAGGTCACCAACCTGTTCCCGACCAGGGAAGACTTCAAGCGCATGATCCCGGCCGTGCTGCGCGGCACGGCGCTGGGCTCGGCGCTGGGCATCCTGCCTGGCGGCGGTGCCTCGCTGGCTTCGTTCGCGGCGTACTCGCTGGAGAAGAAGACTTCCAAGAATGCGCATGAGTTCGGCAAGGGCGCGATCGAAGGCGTGGCGGGTCCGGAATCGGCCAACAACGCCGCGGCGCAGACCTCGTTCATCCCGCTGCTGACGCTGGGCATCCCGCCCAATGCGGTGATGGCGCTGATGGTGGGGGCGATGACCATCCACAATATCCAGCCCGGCCCGCAGGTGATGACCAGCAACCCGTCGCTGTTCTGGGGCCTGATCGCCTCAATGTGGATCGGCAACCTGATGCTGATCATCCTGAACCTGCCGATGATCGGCATCTGGGTGAAGCTGCTGACCGTGCCGTACCGCTTCCTGTACCCGGCGATCCTGGTGTTCTGCGGCATCGGCGTGTACTCGGTCAACAACCAGACCTTCGACGTGTTCATGGCCGCGGGCTTCGGCGTGATCGGCTACCTGTTCCTGAAGCTGAAGTGCGAACCGGCGCCGCTGCTGCTCGGCTTCGTGCTGGGGCCGATGATGGAAGAGAACTTCCGCCGCACGCTGCTGCTGTCGCGTGGCGACTTCAGCGTGTTCGTGACCCGGCCGCTGTCGGTGGGCCTGCTGATCGCGGCCGCCGCGCTGGTGGCGGTGGTGGCGCTGCCGTCGATCAAGGCCAAGCGCGAGGAAGCGTTCCAGGAAGACTAGCGCCAGCGAGCGCCCCGGAATGGCGCCGGCCCGGCAAGCGGCCGGCGCAAGCAACGCAAGCTTTCGGGGTGCCTTCGCGCACCCCGTTTTCTTTCGCGGGCGCGGCGCGCGCCGCGCGTCCGCCCGCCCTGTTTCCCAGAGAGTGCCCGACTGCGGCAGCAGTCATGGGCTGCGCATGATGATCAGGATTTCCGCACCATCGGGTGCGCCGACAGCGCCCATGAAACCGCCTACCCTTGACCGGTTTTTCTCCAGAATCTATGTGCTCAAGCTGGTCCAGTCGAGCCCGTCGACGGTGCTCAGCCTGGTCGACCGGCTGCGCGAGCGCGGCATCGACAAGAACATCCGCTCGCTGCGGCCGATCCTGCGCAGCCTGATGATGGCCCGCGCCATCACTGCCGAGCTGGTCGAAGGCAGCGGCCGCGTGTATTGCATCACCGCGCAGGGGCGGGCCGAACTGGAGTCGTATATCTCGCACCTGGCTGTGCTGAAGGCGGAGCTGGAGCCGGGCGACGAAACGCCGGCGCGGCGCGACGCCCAACCTTAAGAAAAAAGAGGCCGGTCCCTCCGGACCGGCCTCCGCGCATGATGCCCGCCTGCCACGGGCAAACGCGACAGCGGTTATTGCGTCGTCACCAGCTCCAGGCCGGCTTGCGACTCGTCGTCGCCGCGCGCCACCAGCACCTTGATCTTGTTAGGCGTCAGGCCGGCAATGCCGTCCGACGGGATGGTGGTGATCAGCCAGTCGGCGTTATTGGCCAGCGTCAACGCGCCCGAGTCGAAGATCACGGTCTTGGAGCCGGCTGGCGTGATGCGCAGGCGGTAGGTGGTGTTGCCGTCCAGGTCGATCGAATCCTGGCCCGATGCCGGTGAGGCCTGCTTGTAGCCCACCGCGGCGAAGGTCGGCGCGACCGAGTTCAGGTCGATCGCGGGCAGGGTCACGTAGATGTCGATGTTCTGCGCATTGAACGAGGCGTTCAGCGAGCGCACGCGCGCCTTGTTCGACAGCAGGCCCTTGCCGAACGGATCGTCGATCGTCACCGTTTCCGCGACCGACGCACCCGGCACCGCCACCACGGTGTACTTGTGGCCGGTGGCCGCCACCAGGCTGCCGCGGGCCAGTTCGGTCTGCGTGCCGGCGGCGTTGAACGAGATCAGCTGGTTGCCGGTTTCAACGTTGAAGTAGGTCGAGACGAACTTGTAGGGCTTGTTGACCATGCTGGTGAGCGAGCCGTTCTGCAGCACGTCGACATTGGGGCCGCCGGTGACGGCGTGGATCACGCGCACGCTCGGCTTGCTCAGGCCGATGCGGTCGTCGATGCCGTCATCGCCGCCGCCGCACGCTGTCAGCACCGCGGTCGCGGCCAGCGCCAGGCCGAGGAAAAGGGTCTTGGATCGAAGCATGGGTCACCTCTTGCTGTTGGAGTCAGAGACGAGCTGGCCCATGCCGGCGCGGATCGCGGCGGCCGCGTGGCCAGTTGCTATCTGGTATGCAGGCGCGGGATCACGCTTGCCGTGATGCAACGATAGGTTTGAACCGATGGGCCAGACAGGCGCAACGCTCCGAATTCAATGTCGGACGATTCCCACAGGAAGTGATGCCTGCGCGGAGCTTGCTGGCGGCGTGCCTTGGCAGCGCGAGCGCGGCGGCGCGACAGGGCGGGGCCGCGCGCCGTCCTGTCCCCTGCGCAGATGTGTAACCGGTTGTTGCCGCGCGGTTGCCTCGAGCGTTGGCCGCGGCTCAGGCTTGCGACATCATGACCTGATTGCGGCCATTGCGCTTGGCCTGGTACAGGCCCGCATCGGCCGCTTTCACCAGCTGGCTTGGCTGCGCGTCGGGCTGTGGCACCAGCACCGCACCGCCGATACTGACGGTGACGCAGTCGAGTGCGGGCGAGCCGCTGTGGGCGATGGCCAGCCCCTGCACCGCGCGCCGCACCTTTTCGGCCAGCAGCCGCACGCTGCCGGGCGAGGTGCCCGGCAGCACCATGGCGAACTCCTCGCCGCCGAAGCGTGCAGGCAGGTCAGTGGCGCGCGCGCAATTGTCGCGGATCACCGCGGCGACGCGGCGCAGCACGTCGTCGCCGGCGACGTGGCCATAGGTGTCGTTGTAGGCCTTGAAGGCGTCGACATCGATCATCAGCAGCGCCAGCTCGGTCTGCTCGCGCAGCGCCCGGCGCCATTCCGCGCCGAGGTATTCGTCGAAATAGCGTCGGTTGGACAAGCCAGTCAACCCGTCCGAGTTGGTCAGGCGCTGCAGCTCCAGGTTGGTCTCCAGCAATTGCTGCTGGCTCTGGCGCAGCGCGCGGTAGGCTTCGTCGCGCTGCAGCTGGTTCAGGTACGAGCGCGAGTGGTAGCGGATGCGCGCGATCAGCTCGATGCTGTCGGGCAGCTTGACCAGGTAGTCGTTGGCGCCGGCGGCAAAGGCCGCGCCCTTGGTCGCGGCTTCTTCCTTGGTCGACAGCACGATGATCGGGATATCGCGCGTGGCCGGGTTGTCGCGGTAGCGCTGCACCAGCGTCAGCCCGTCCACGCCCGGCATCACCAGGTCCTGCAGGATCACCGTGGGCTTGGTGCGCTGCGCCACCGCCACCGCTTCATCGGGCTGCGAGCAGTAGTGGAAGTCGATATCGGGCTCGGTGGCGAGCGCGCGGCGCACCGCTTCGCCGACCATGGCCTGGTCGTCCACCAGCAGCACCATGGCCAGGTACTCTTGCTTGTCGGCCGCGGCGGGCATGCCGGCGGGGTTGGAGGATTCGGGTTGCATGTTCAATTCCTGTTCTCGCGGTCCCGGCACGGCCTGGGACCGGTTGCATTCTTTCAGGCGGGCGGCGCAGGCCACGTCAGTGCCGCCGGGCCGCACGCCTGCACCAGCCGCGGCGCGATGCGCGGCAGCGGCAGGATCTCGGCGGCGGCGCCGAGCGCGGCGGCGGCCTTGGGCATGCCGTACACGGCGCTGGTGGCGCGGTCCTGGGCGATGGTCAGGAAGCCGCGGTCGCGCATCGCCTTCAGGCCCAGCGCGCCGTCGCGCCCCATGCCGGTGAGCAGCACGCCGATCACGTCGCCGCGCCAGTGTTCCACCACGCTTTCGAAAAACACATCGATGGAGGGGCGGTAAAGGTAATCGCAGGGTTGTTCGGTGTAGGCCAGCCGGCTCGGGCTGGACAGGCGCAGGTGGTCGTTGGTGCCGGCCAGCAGCACGGTGCCGGCCTGCGGAGTCTCGCCGGCGCGCGCAATGCGCACCGGCAGCGCGCACTGTCCGTCGAGCCACTCGGCCATGCCGGCGGCGAAGGCCTCGTCGACATGCTGCACCGTGACCACCGCGGCCCCGAAGTCCGCCGGCAGCGCGCCCAGCAGCGCTGCCAGTGCGGCCGGGCCGCCGGCCGAGGCGCCGATCGCCACCAGCCGCGCCGCGCTGACGGCGCGCGGTGCCACCGCCAGTGCATGCTGCGGTGCTACCCGGCCGGCCAGCAGGCGCGCGATATTGCGCAGCTTGCGCAGCAGCGGCCCGGCGGCAAGCTGCGCGTCGGCCTCGGCCAGCGTGGGGGTGTCGACCGCGTCGATGGCGCCATGGCCCATGGCGTCGAAGACCTGCGTGGCGTTGCGGCCCAGGTCCATGGTCACCACCACGATGGCGCACGGCGTGGCGGCCATGATCCGGCGCGTGGCCTCGACCCCGTCCATGACCGGCATCAGCAGGTCCATCAGGATCAGGTCCGGGGTCTGGTGCGCGGCCATCTGCACCGCCTGGGCGCCGTCGCCGGCGATCCATGCGATCTCGAACGACGGATCCAGCGCCAGCGCGCGGCGCAGCGCGGCCACCGCGAGCGCGGAATCATTGACGATGCCGATTTTCATGGACGTGCCTCGCCGATCAGGTCCTGGACCGCGTCGAGCAACGCGGCGTCGTGGAAACTGCCCTTGGCCAGATAATAGTCCGCGCCGGCCTCGAGGCCGCGCTGGCGGTCCTGTTCGCGGTCCTTGTACGACACCACCATCACCGGCAGCTGGCGCAGCGCGGCGTCCTGGCGGATCCTGCGCACCAGCTCGATGCCGTCCATGCGCGGCATGTCGATGTCGGTGATGACCAGGTCGAAAGCTTCGGCGCGCAGCACGTTCCAGCCGTCCATGCCGTCGACCGCCACCGTCACGTCATAGCCGCGCCCGGCCAGCAGCTTGCGCTGCAGCTCGCGCACGGTCAGCGAATCGTCCACCACCAGCACCCGGCGCGCGCGCGCCTGCACGCTCGCCGCCGCACCCTGGCGCACGCCTTCGATGCGGCCTTCGGAGACCAGCTTCTCGACCGAGCGGATCATGTCCTCGACATCGAAGATCAGCACCGGCGTGCCGTCGTCGGTCAGGCTGCCGGCGGCAATGTCGCGGATCTTGCCCAGGGCCGCCGGCAACGGCTGCACCACCAGCAGGCGTTCGCCCAGCATGCGGTCGACCGCGATGCCATAGGTGCGCTCGCCCTCGCCGATGACCACCACCGGGACCTGCTCGCTGGCCGGCGCGGCGTCGGCGCCGGCCGGCTGCAGCACCTGCGCCGCGCTGACCAGGCCGATGGCGCGGCCCTCGTGGCGGAAATGCTGGTGGCCTTCGGTCTGTTCGATCTCGCCGCGCGCCACCGAGGTGGCGCGCAGCACGCGGCCCAGCGGGAAGGCATAGGCTTCGCCGGCCACGTCCACCAGCAGCGTGCGCACCACCGACAGCGTCAGCGGCAGTTCCAGGCTGAAGTGCAGGCCGTGGCCAGGCTGCTGCGTCAGGCGCAGGCTGCCGCGCACGCGCCGCACCATCTCCTGCACCGCGTCGAGGCCGACGCCGCGCCCGGAGACTTCGGAGACGGTGTCGCGCATGCTGAAGCCGGGCAGCAGCAGGAAGTCGAGCAGCTCGGCCTGCGACAGCCGCGCCGCCGTGTCCTCGGAGGCCAGCCGCCGCCGCACGATGGCACGCCGCAGCGCATCCAGGTCGACCCCCGCGCCGTCATCGGAGATCTCGATCTGCAGCCGGCCGGCGTTGTGGCGCGCGTGCAGCGTGACAACGCCCTCGGGCGGCTTGCCCTGCGCCGCGCGCACCGCCGGCGCCTCGATGCCATGGTCGACGGCATTGCGCAGCAGGTGGGCCAGCGGCGCGTCGAGCGCCTCGAGGATGTCGCGGTCTACCTGCGTGCCGGCGCCGGACAGTTCCAGGTGCACGGACTTGCCCAGCGCGCGGCCCAGGTCGCGCACCATGCGCGCGTAGCCGGCCAGGCCGTCGGACAGCGGGCGCATGCGCGAGGCCAGCGCGCTGTCGTAGAGCCGGCGCGCCAGCCGCGTGGCGCGATGGTCGTACTGCTCGAACTCGTCCAGCCGCGCCGCCAGTTGCTGGTGGCCATCGTCGAGCAGCTGGCGCAGTTCGGCCAGCGCCGCGTAGGCTGCAGACAAGGCATGCGCGCCGTCGCCATCCTGCGTTTCGCGCAGGGCCTGCTGCAGCGTGTCGGCCGCGCGCAGCGCGCGCGCCTGCTGGCGCCGCGCCTTTTGCAGCGATGCGCCGAAGGGCCGCAGCCAGTGCGATTCGACCATGGCCTCGCCCGACAGCGCCAGCAACTGGTCCAGCGCATCGGCATTGATGCGCAGCATGCGCTCGGGGCCGTCGGCGGCGTGCGCGGCCATCGGTGCCGATGGTGCCGATGGTGCCGCTTCAGGCTCGGGCGGAAGCGGCGGGGCAGGGGTGCGGACCGGCGCCGCCACGGATGCGGGCGCGTCCGCTGCCGCGGGCTGTGCCGGCGCGCCGCCGCCGTCGAGCGAACTCAGCCGTTGTATCACCGCGTCGATCTCGGCCCGGCCGGCCTGCTCGGACCAGTCCGGGTCGCCGCCGGGCGGATGGCCGATGCGCAGCAGCAGGTCGGTGCCCTGCAGCAGCGCATCGATATGCGCGGCGGCGAGCGGCATGCCGCCCTGCGCGGCGACCAGGCAGTCTTCCATCGCATGCGCCAGCCGCACGCCGCCATCGAGGCCGACGATGCGGGCCGCGCCCTTGAGCGAGTGGGCCGCGCGCATGCACGCCTCCAGCTGCCCGGACGCGCCGGGGGAGCGCTCCAGCGCCAGCAGGCCGGCATTGAGGATCTCGGCCTGGGCGTCGGCCTCGAGTGCAAACAGTTCCAGCAGCGAGGCGTCGCGCAGTTGTTCGGGGTTCATGCCAGGCTCCGTGCCAGCGCCTGGCGGACTTGCGCGGCGTCGAGCAGGCCGACGCTGCGGCCCTGGTCGACGAACAGCGCCTGCGTATAGCGGGCCGAGCCCCGTGCCAGCGTGGCGGGCAGCGGCTGCAACGCGGCGCGCCGCACACGCACGATGCCGGCGATCTCGGCCACCGGCAGGGCGATCGCGGCGCGGCCTTGTCCGAGGATCAGGAAACGGCTGCCCGCGGCATCGGGCTCGGCCTGGGCCGCGCCCGTGTCGAACAGGTGCGCCAGCGACAGGCAGGCCAGCAGGTTGCCGCGCACCGCGGCCAGCCCCAGCACCGCGGCGTCGCGCCGGTGGGGCAGCGAATGCACCGGGCTTGGCGCGGTGACTTCGCCCAGCGCGGCGGTGGGCAGCGCCAGCCATTCCTCGCCGATGCGGAACACCAGGCATGCCAGCGCGTTGGCGTCCTGGGCATTGTCGTCGCCGCTGTCGTCGGCGCTGTCGGCGGCGGCATCCGGCAGTTCCTGCAGGGCCTGGTCCAGTTGCTGCGCGTCCAGCAACATCGCGGCGGCCTGCGCGTAGGTGGGGCAGTTGCGGCAGTGCGCGTGCTCGGCCAGCGCCGGGCAGCTGCCGTCGCCGCGCACGCCGATGCGCCGCCAGCAGTCGTCCACGCCCGCGGCGCGCACCACGGTGGCAAAGGGATGGGCCTGGGTCTCAGCCATGGTGCTTGCGGGTGTGGCGCTGCGCGCGCTGGCGCAGGCGGGTGGCGCCGTCGTGGTCGCCTTCGGTGTCGAGCAGCGCGGCCAGGTGATAGAGGCTTTCCTGGTGCGACGGATCCAGGTATAGCGCCTTGCGGTAGGCCGCGTGCGCCTGGGCGGTGCGGCCGGCGGCGTCGTGCAGCACGCCGAGCATGCCATAGGCATCGGCCAGGGCGCTGCCATCGGCATCGGGCGCGGCACGGTCGAGCAGCGCCAGGCAGGCGGCGGTGGCCGCGTCCAGTTCGCCGCGGTCGGCCATGGCCGCGATGGCGGCCAGCGCGTCGGCATGCGCGCCGGCCACAGGCCTTGCGGCCGGTGCTGCGGCCGGCGCGGGCGCGCGCACCACAGCTGGACGCATGGTCACGGGCGGGCGCGGCAGCCGCGGCGGCGCGGCCATGCGCGGCGGCGCGGCCATGCGCGGCGGCTGGGCGGCGTGGACCGGCGGCTGGGACGGGGCCCGGGCGCGCGGCACTGCTGCCGCTGGCTTGCGGAAGGCAAAGGACAGCGGGATGCCGACCGGCTCCAGCCCCTGCGCGCTCAGCACGCTGGCCTCGGCCGGCCCGACGAAGAGCAGGCCGTCGGCCATGGTCAGGCGCACCAGCGTCTGCACCGCCTGGCGTTGGCCGGCGGCGTCGAAGTAGATCAGCAGGTTGCGGCAGAACACGAAGTCATAGGGCGCTTCGCCCGCCAGCAGGCCGGGCTCGACCAGGTTGCCCTGCAGCAGCCGCACCTGCGCGCGCACGCGCGGGTCCAGCACATAGCCCGTGGGCGTGGCGGTGAAATAGCGGTCGCGGAAGTCGAGCGGCGCGCTGCGGAAGGCATTGGGGCCGTATTGCGCCTGGCGCGCGCGCGCCAGCGCGCATGCGCTGATGTCGACCGCGTCAATATAGAAGCGCCCCGGCGGCACGCCCGCGTCGAGCAGCGCCATGGCGATCGAATACGGCTCTTCGCCGGTGGAGCAGGGCAGGCTCAGCAGCCGCAGCGTGCGCCTGCCGTCGGCAAAGGCGCGCTCGGCGGCAAAGCGGCCCAGCGCCAGCAAGGCCTCGCGATGCCGGAAGAACCAGGTCTCGGGCACCACCACGGCCTCGATCAGCGCCTGGAATTCGTCGGCGGTGCCCTGCAGCAGCTGCCAGTAGGCCTCGGTATCGGGCGCCTGCCGCGCCTGCTGGCGCTCGCGCACGGCGCGCGCCACCGCACCGCTGCCGATGGCGCCGGCATCGAGCCCGATGCGGGCCTTGAGCAGCGCTTCGATATGCGCGGCGGTGCTCACGCGGGCTCCCCGGCAGCGTCGGCGAACAGCATGGCGTGGACGTCGTCCGGCAGCAGCGCGCCGACCCTGACCCATTGCACCAGCCCGCGCGCGTCATGCCGCACCGGACCGAGATAGCGCGGGCTGGCGCCGGCGATGCCGGCATCGACGAACGATTCCGCCGGGCAGCGCAGGGTCTGGGTGGCCGCCTCCAGGCGCAGGCCGAGCAGCCGCACCGGCTCGCTTTCAGCGCGGCGGTAATGGACCAGCACCGTGCGCGTGCTGGTGCGCAGCGCCGCGGGCACGCCGGTGGCGAGCGCGGGCAGGTCGACCACTGGCACCGGCTGGCCGCGCCGCTGCATCAGTCCCGCCACCCACGCCGGCGCGCCGGGAATCTGCTTCAGGCGCGTCAGCGGCAGCACCTCGGCCACCTCGGCGGCATCGAGCGCGTAGTGGTCGGCGCCGAGGCGGAACAGCAGGAAGAGTTTCATGGCGGTGGCGCGCAACGGCCGGTGCGGGAACCGGCAGCCTAGACCTTGAAGCGCGACACGCCGCTGCGCAGGTCGTTGGCGACCAGCGTCAGCTCGTCGATCGCCTGGCTCGACTGGCGCAGCGATTCCACGGTCTGCTGCGCGGCCTCGGACAACTGCATCAGCGCCTGGTTGATCTGCTCGGCGCCCCCGGCCTGGGCCTGCATGCCTTCATTGACCATCAGCACGCGCGGCGCGAGCGACTGCACCTGGGCGATGATCTGCGACAGCTGGTCGCCCACCTGCGTGACCTCGGACATGCCGCGGCGCACTTCCTCCGAGAACTTGTCCATGCCCATGACTCCGGCCGACACCGCCGACTGGATCTCGCGCACCATCTGCTCGATGTCGTAGGTGGCCACCGCGGTCTGGTCGGCCAGGCGGCGGATCTCGGTGGCCACCACGGCAAAGCCGCGGCCATATTCGCCGGCCTTCTCGGCCTCGATCGCGGCGTTCAGCGACAGCAGGTTGGTCTGGTCGGCCACCTTGGCGATGGTGGTCACCACCTGGTTGATATTGCCGGCCTTCTCGTTGAGGGTGGCCAGCTTGGCGTTGACCGAGCCGGCGGCATCCATCACATGCTGCATGGTGCTTTCCATGCGCGACAGCCCGACCTGCCCGGTGCCCGCCAACCCCGCGGCCTGCTCGGCGGCGCTGGAGACTTCGTGGATGGTGCGCACCAGGTCGCGCGCGGTGGCCGAGATCTCGCGCGAGGTCGCGCCGATCTGGGTGGTGGTGGCGGCGGTCTCGGTGGCGGTGGCCTGCTGCTGGCGCGCGGTGGCGGCGATCTCGTTGACCGAGGTGGTGACCTGGATCGCGGTGCGCTGGGCCTGGCCCACCAGCGAGGTCAGTTCGCCCGTCATCTGGTTGAAGCCCTCCTCGACTTCGTGGAATTCGTCCTTGCGGCGCAGCGCCATGCGCAGGCGCAGGTCGCCGGCGCGGATGCCGGCCAGCAGGCCGACGATCGACTGCATCGGCACCGTGATCGCGCGCAGCAGCAGGTAGCCGCAGACCAGCGCCACCACCACCGCCACGATCAGCGCCGCTTCGATGCCGAGCTTCGCGGCATTGACGGCATCGTCGATGCCCTGCGCGGCGCGCGCGCTGACCGCGCTGTTGTCGTCCACCAGGCGCTGGGTCGCCTGGCGCGCATCGAGCCAGCGGTCATGTGCCTCGCCGCGCAGCGCCGCCGCGGCGGTGGCACCGTTCCAGTCCGCCTGGCGGGACAGGACCTGGGCTGCCTGCTCGTAGCGCGCGCGCAGCTCGCGATAGGCCTTGAAGGCAGCGCGGTCGTCGTCGCGGGTGATCGAGGATTCGTACTGCTGCTCGAGCTTGTCCAGGCGGCCGGCGGCGTCCTGGCCCTGCTGCTGGAAGCGCCGCCGCTCGGCCTCGTCGGTGGCGTTGATGGTCTGCCACGCCAGCACATAGCGCTCGCCCCACACGCCGCGGATGCCGGTGCTGTAGTTCAGGCCGGGCAGCGCGTCTTGCAGCATCAGCGCGGTTCCGCGCTCGATCGCGACCAGGCGGGTATAGGCAACCACGCCCATCAGTGCCATGACAAGCAGGATCAGTGAAAAGCTTGCCAGGATGCGCGTGCGGATGGTCCATTCATTCACGGTGAGATCCCGGTGATGTTCTTGTTCAGGGTGTGGCCGATGCCGGCAAGGCGGGCCGCGGGGGCGGAGTGAGACCATGCGGTGGGCAGGGGCGCGCCCCCAATGCGCGGTAGGGTACTGTATGCGGCCGCCCGATTCAACGCGCAGCAGGATCGCGGCGCGGCCGGCGTTGCGCCGGCGCCTAGGGGTTTTGGCGAGTATCGGAACTGCTTGATTTTTTCCAAGTTTTCGTCACACTTGCTAAATTGCTAGCAGGTAACAATGTCGACAATTACAGATGGGGCAGGGATGGTGGCCAAGTCGGGGGCGAAGTCGGCTGGCGCCTCGCCAGGCTCGGATCTCGATCCGCTGACCGGCGTTGACAATCGCCAGGGCTTTCTGAAACGGCTGGAGGCACGCCTGCATAGCGAGGCTGTGCCGCGCTGCGCATTGCTGCTGATCGGCATTGACGACTTCCGCGCCTTCAACGACATGCATGGCCATGCCGAAGGCGACATCGTCCTGCAGCGCGTGGCCCGCCGCCTGCGCGATGCGTCGCCCCGCGACGCCATCATCGGCCGCATCGGCAGCGACGAATTCGGCGTGATGCTGCCCTCCATTGCCGATCCCACGCTGGTACGCCACGTCAGCGCCGCGATCCTGTCGATGCTGTCCTCTCCCCACGAACATGCCGGGCGCCGCCATCACGTGCTGGCCAGCATCGGCGCGTGCGTCGCGCCCGCGGCCGGCGAGCAGGGCTCGGACATGCTGGCGGCGGCCAGCCTGGCGCTGGCGCGGGCCAAGCACGACGGCGGCCGCACCATCCGCTTCTTCAAGCCGCAGATGCGCTCGGACGTGACCACGCGGCTGTCGCTGGTGCAGGCCCTGCACGAAGCCTACGCCCAGCGCCAGTTCGAGCTGCTGTACCAGCCCCAGGTCGACCTGCGCGACGGCCGCGTCCACGGCGCCGAGGCGCTGATGCGCTGGCGCCATCCCACCCGCGGGCTGCTGTCGCCGGCCGCCTTCATCGACGCGCTGGCCGGCAGCAGCATCGCCAGCGATGTCGGCATGTGGCTGCTGCAGACCGCGTGCGCCCAGGCTCGTGCCTGGGCGCTGGCGTTTCCGCGGCCGCCGCGCGTGGCGATCAACCTGTTCGCGGCCCAGCTGTCCGAGAGCCGGCTGCTGACCGAGGTCCGCCACGTACTGCGGGCGCTGGAGCTGGCGCCCGACTGCCTCGAGATCGAGATCACCGAGACCATCGCCCTGCAGCAGGGCGACGAGGTCTCGGACCAGCTGCAGGCGCTGCGCCGCGACGGCATCACGCTGACCTGCGATGACTTCGGCACCGGCTATGCCTCGCTCAGCTTCCTCAAGTCGTTCCCGGTGGACCGGCTCAAGATCGACCAGTCCTTTATCCGCAACGTGACCGAAGACCCGGTCGACGCGTCGATCGTGCGCTCGGTGATCAATGTGGGCGCCAGCCTGCACATCGGCGTGGTGGCCGAAGGCGTGGAAACCCCCGAGCAGCGCGATTTCCTGCTCGCCAACGGCTGCCATGAGGCGCAGGGCTACCTGTACGGGCGCCCGATGCCGGCCGAGCGCCTGACCGAGATACTGCGCCAGCAAGCCTCCGGCTGAGCCGGCAGCGAGTTTGGGCCCGTCCGCCCGCGCACCGAAGTTGTTTCCACCTTTGACGGCCGATTCCCGCTGGCCACGGCGGTGCCGCCCGCCGGCCCGCCCGCAGCCTGCCGCCCACACCGGCCGGGCCGGCTGGTGCCAGCGCCTGGCGAAATACGAGCTTACAAACTGTGCCCGCCCCGGACGCGCCGCGGCACCCGGGGCCATGTATGGTGACAATAGGGTGGCCGCCGGCGTGGGCCGGCCTGCCCGCCGACCCATGCCGGGTCCCGCTCCTGCCCCTTCCATGTCTGATCCTTTCCAATCCGCTGGCCGCTATCCAGGTCGCCTTGGCGGCCGGCTGGCGCTGACCGCGCTGGCGGCCGCAGCCGGCCTCGCAGTGGCGGCTGCTGCACTGGCGCAGGTGCCCGCCGCGCCGGGCGAACCCTATCTCGATGCCCCCGTGGCCGACGCCGCGCAGCAGCAGGCCGATCCTTCCTCGCGCATCGCCACGCTGACCGCGGTCGACGGCAATCTCAGCTTTGCGCCCGCCGGCTCGGACGCCTGGGCCGCGGCCGGGCTGAACCGGCCGGTCACCACCGGCGACCGGCTCTGGCTGGACCAGGGTGGACGCGCCGAACTGCACGCCGGCACGGTGGCGCTGCGCATGGGCGGCGCCACCGCCGCCAGCATCCTGAACCTGGACGACAGCACCGCCCAGGTCAAGCTGACCCAGGGCACGCTGCAGGTGCGGGTGCGCGCGCTGCCGCCGGGCCAGACCGTCGAGATCGATACCCCCAACCTGGCCTTCGTGCCGCGCGAGCCCGGCGACTACCGCCTCGACGTGGCGCCCGACGGCAGCACCACCACCGTCACCATGCGCCATGGCAGCGCGGTGGTCTACGGCGACAGCCGCACCATCGAGCTGCAGCGCGGCGACCGCATGCGCTTTGCCGGCACCGACCTGGCCGATGCCGGCGGCGGAGCGGTGCCCGAAGACGCGTTCGACCGCTGGACCGCGGCGCGCGACGCGCGCGAGGACGCTTCGCAGTCGGCCCGCTATGTGCCGCGCGAGATGCCGGGCTACGCCGCGCTGGACGGCTATGGCGACTGGCAGGAAGACCCGGGCTACGGCGCGATCTGGTTCCCGCGCGTGGTCAGCGCGGGATGGGTGCCGTACAGCGCCGGCCACTGGGCCTGGATTGCGCCCTGGGGCTGGACCTGGATCGATGATGCGCCGTGGGGGTTCGCGCCCTCGCACTATGGCCGCTGGGCGTATGTGGGCTCGCGCTGGGGCTGGGTCCCCGGGCCGCGCGTGCGCCCCTGCTATGCCCCGGCGCTGGTGGCCTTTGTCGGCGCCGCCGGGCCCAACTGGAGTGTGCGCGTCGGCAGCGGACCGGGCGTGGCCTGGTATCCGCTGGGACCGCGCGACGCCTACCGGCCGGTCTATCGCGCCAGCCCGACCTACGTCGCCCGCATCAACCGGGTTACGGTCAACAATTTCGTGATGGGCGACCGCCGCCCGCCGCCTTATGCCAACCGCAACGTGCCCGGCGCCATCACCGGCATGCCGGCGCGCAATTTTGTCGAAGGACGGCCGGCGCGTGGCCTGCACCGCCCCGAATGGCGCAACGTGCCGGCGGGCGAGGCCCACGGCGCGCCGCCGGTGGCGCCGGTCAAGGGCAGCCTGGTGGGCGCGGCGCCGCCGCGGCCGCTGCCGCCGCAGGCGCGCCACGGCTTCGAGCGCCAGGCCATCGCCGCGCGCGCGCCCGGCCGCCCGGCCCCGGAAGACCTGGCGCGGCGCTTTGCGCGCGAGGGCGGGGTCGTGCCCGGGGCGGGACCGGCCTGGCGCGGCGGCAACGAACGCCGGCCCGGCCGCGACGCACGACCGGTGCCGGACGTGCGCATGAGCCAGGCCGCGATCGCATCGCGCGACCACGCCCCAGTCCAGCAGCGCCCCGGACGTATCGATGCCGACGGCGACGGCCGCGCGGATCGCAACGATGCGCATGCGCGGGGCGAGCCGTGGCGTGGTCCTGGCCGCGGCCAGAGCACCCGGCCCGACGAGGCGCGCGGCTTTGCCGGGCAGCAGGACGTGCCCGGCGACGCCCAGCGGCAGCAACAGGCCATGCAGCGCGAACAGCAGCGCCAGCAAATGGAGCAGCAGCGCGCCCTGCGCGAGCAGCAACGGCAGCTGGAAGAGCAGCGCCAGCAGCGCATGCCGCCGCGCCAGTGGGCCGACGGTCAGGAACGCCCCGACCCGGCGCGCCAGTCGCAGGAGATGCAGCGCCAGCGCTTCGAACAGCAGCGCCAGATGCAGGAAGCGCAGCAGCGCCAGGCCGAACAGCAGCCGCGGCAGATGCAGGAGCAGCAGCGCGCGATGCAGGAGCAGCAGCGCCAGCAAGCCATGCAGCGGCAGGCGGACCAGCAGCGCCAGATGCAGGACCAGCAGCGCGCGGTGCAGGAGCAGCAGCGCCAGATGCAGGACCAGCAGCGCGCGGCACAGGAACAGCAGCGCCAGCAGGCGATGCAGCGGCAAGCGGAGCAGCAGCGCCAGATGCAGGACCAGCAGCGCGCGGCGCAGGAACAGCAGCGCCAGCAGGCCATGCAGCGCCAGGCCGAGCAGCAGCGCCATATGCAGGAGCAGCAGCGGGCCATGCAGGAGCAGCAACGCCAGCAGGCCATGCAACGGCAGGCCGAGCAGCAGCAGCGCCATATGCAGGAGCAGCAGCGGGCGATGCATGAGCAGCAGCGCCAGCAGGCCATGCAGCGCCAGGCCGAGCAGCAGCAACGGCAGATGCACGAGCAGCAACGCCAGATGCAGGAGCACCAGCGCCAGCAAATGGACCAGCAGCGGCAGATGCAACAGCAGCAGCGCGCGCAGCACGAGCGTGGCCAGATGGAGGCGCGCCAGGGCCGCGACGGCGATCGCCGCTAGTCACGCCTGGCCGTCGCAATGAAAAACCCCGGCATGCCGCGAGGCATGCCGGGGTTTGTGCTGGCGCGGTGCCGTACCGGCAGCGTGTGCCGCCTTACTTCGCCAGTTCGGACAAGCGGACCTGCGAGATCTTGCCGTTCTGCACCCAGCCGACCACGGTGTCGGCCATCGAGCCGCCCTTGGCGTCGATGCCGTCGACTTCGTTGGGATTGACCTCCTTGGCCAGGCCCTTGACCGCATCCGGCATCTTCGCGCGGATCGCCGCGGCGTCGCTGGTGGTGCCGGCCAGCTTCATCGCCCCGGCCAGCGCATACACCATGGTGTAGTTCAGCGACATCTCGGTGGTGGCATCGCGCCCGTCGTGCAGCTTCTTGTACCGGGCGTTGAAGGCCTGCGTGGCGGGGCGGCTGTCGTTGACCAGTGGCAGCACGCCAATCGAGCCCTCCAGCATGCCCAGGCCGTTGGTGACGCGGGCCATCTCGTCCATCTTGGCCTGGTCCATCACGATAAAGCCGCCCTTGAAGCCCAGCTCGCGCGCCTGCTTGACCACCAGCGCGGTCGGCTCCGACGGGCCGCCGACGAACATCACGTCCGGCTTCTCGCTGATGGCGCGCGACACGCCGCTGTAGAAGTCGGTGGCCTTGGTGTACGACATCGGGTTGTTCGCCACCACCTTGCCGCCGGCGGCTTCCCACGCCGGCAGGAAGGCCTGCACCCAGGCCTTGGCGTAGTCGTGGTCGGCCGGGGCCAGCGCCACGTTCTTGCCGTAGCGCTTCATCTGCGCCTTGATGAACGGCTCGATATAGCCGGTATAGGCCGGCGGGATGCGGATGGTCAGCTTGTTGCCGGCATCGGTGATGCGCGGCACGCTGGAATAGGCCATCACCAGGAACTTCTCCTGCTCGTTGAAGGCCTGCAGCGCGAAGATGCCGCCCGAATGCGGCACGAACACCGCCGGGGTCTTGTGCTGCTGCACCAGGCGGCGCCCGTTGATGGCGGCCTCGGCGGGCGAGTACTTGTCGTCCAGCGCCACCACCTCCAGCTTGACCTTCTTGCCCTTGACTTCCAGGCCGGAGGCATTGATCTCGTCCACCGCCATCTGCACGCCCGACAGCACGTTCTTGCCATACAGCGCGGCGCCGCCGGACAGCGGTCCGGTATAGCCGATCTTGACTACTTCCTGCGCCAGCGCGGCGCCCGAAGCCAGCATCGCGGCCACGGCGGTGGCGGCCAGCGGGATGATGCGGCGCATGAGGTTGTGTTGCATGGTGTTGTCTCCTGAAAGTACTGCGCTTGTCTTGTCTGCTGTGTAGTGCTCGACCGCCTGTTTGCTCCCCTCTCCCGCTCGCGGGAGAGGGGCAGGGGGTGAGGGCAGGCAGTGGTTATGCCAACGCGAAACTTCGTTGCGACGCCGGCCCTCACCCCAACCCTCTCCCGCAAGCGGGAGAGGGAGTACCCAATCGGGATGGAAAAGGCCTTCGCTTCTATCCCCCGATGTACGCCTTGCGAATCCCCTCATCCTTCAGCAACGCATCCCGATCCCCCTCCATCACGATCCTGCCGCTCTCGATCACGTAAGCGCGATGCGCAATCCCCAGCGCCGCATAAGCGTTCTGCTCAGCCAGCAGCACCGTGGTCCCCGCGCGGTTGATGCGCTGGATGATCTCGAACATCTGCTTGACCACCAGCGGCGCCAGCCCCAGCGACGGTTCGTCGAGCAGCAGCGCGCGCGGGCGGCTCATCAGCGCGCGTCCCAGCGCTACCATCTGTTGCTGCCCGCCGGACAGCGAGCCGGCCGCATCGTCTTTTTTCTGCCGCAGGATCGGGAACAGTTCATAGACCTCTTCCAGCGTCCTGCGGATGCCCGCGCCGTCGCGCCGGTGCACATACGCGCCCAGCACCAGGTTCTTCTCCACGCTCATGGCCGGGAACAGCTTGCGTCCCTCGGGGCAATGCACCAGTCCCGCCTGCACGATCTGCGACGGCTTCATGCCGGACAGCTCGCGCCCGTCGAAGCGCATGCTGCCGCCGCTGATGCGGTGGATCGCGCTCATCGCCAGGAAGATCGAACTCTTGCCGGCGCCGTTGGCGCCCAGCAGTACCACCAGCTCGCCGGCGCCGGCATGCAGGGTGATGTTGTCCAGCGCGCGGAAGCTGCCGTACGACAGCGAGACGCGTTCAAGCTGCAACATGGTCGGCTCCCAGGTAGGCCTCGATGACATGCGGATCCTGCTGGATCTGCGCGGGGGTGCCTTCGGCAATCTTCTCGCCGTAGTTCAGCACCATGATCTTGTCGGCCAGGCGCATGATCATGTCCATCTTGTGTTCGATCAGGCAGACGGTCTTGCCATGGCGCACCATCTTGCGGATCAGCTCGGCCAGGCCGACGGTCTCTTCGGGGTTGACGCCGCCGGCGGGCTCGTCGAGCAGCAGCAGTTCCGGGTCCGTCGCCAGCGCCAGCGCGAACGCCACGCGCTTGCGCGCCTCCTGCGTGATGTCGGCCGCGACTTCGTGCGCCAGGTGCGACAGGCCGACGAAGTCGAGCGCGGCCTCGGCCTTGTCGCGGCACAGCCGCTCTTCCTCGCGCAGGCGGCGGGTGTTGAACAGCACGTCGCCCAGCCCGGAACGGGTGCGCAGCCGGTGGCCGACGATCAGGTTGTCGAGCACGGTGGCGCGGTCGAACAGCGCGGTCGCCTGGAAGGTGCGGGCCACGCCGAGGCGCGCGATCTGGTCGGCGCGCAGGCCGGCCACGTCCTGGCCCTTGAACAGGATCTGGCCGGAGGAGGGCGCATGGGTGCCCGCGACCAGGTTGAAGAAGGTGGTCTTGCCGGCGCCGTTGGGACCGATGATGGCGTTGATATGGCCCTGCTCGAAGGTCACCGAGACATCGTGCACGGCGGTCAGGCCGCCGAATTTCTTGGTCAGGTTGCGGATCTCAAGCATGGTCGGCTCCGGCGCGGGTGGTTGGTACAGCGGCGGTGTGGCTCGCGGCAGTGGGCTGGGCCAGCTTGCCGCGGCGCTCGGCGGCGGCCTTGCGCGCCTGCTTCTTCAGGTAAGAGCCGACGATGCCGTCGGGCACGAAGATGATCAGCAGCACCAGCACCGGCCCGAACACCAGCATGCGGTAGTCCTGCATGAACTGCAGCGACTGCGTGATCCACGGCACCAGCACCGCGCCCAGCAGCGGCCCGAACAGCGTGCCGATGCCGCCCACCAGCATCGACATCACCATGTCGAAAGTCAGGTCGGTGCGGGCGATGTCCGGGCCCAGGAAGCGCACCTGTCCCGCGTACAGCGCGCCGGCAAAGCCGGCATAGCCCACCGACAGCACGAACGACAGCACCTTGGTGCGCATCAGGTTGATGCCCAGCGCCTCGGCCAGCGCGTCGCTGTTGCGCACGGCCATGAAGCTGCGGCCCAGCAGCGAGGTGACGATACGGTGCATCAGGAACACGCCGACCGCCAGGAAGGCCAGCACCAGGTAATACTGCGCCTGCACGCTGTCGAAGCCGAGCGGCCCGATCGCCGCCGGCACCGGGATGCCGATCAGCCCCACCGTGCCGTGCGTCAGGCTTTCCCACTTCTCGATCAGCAGGTAGATGATGTAGCCCACGCACATGGTGAAGATCGAGAAGTAATGGCCCTTCAGGCGCAGCGACACCACGCCGACCACATAGCCCAGCACCATGCACAGCACCCCGGCCAGCACGAAGGCCAGCCAGAACGGCACCTGGTAGTCGACGGTCAGGATCCCCAGCGTGTAGGCGCCGATGGCCATGAAGCCGCCGTGCGCCAGGTTCAGCTGACCGGTATAGCCGGTGATCAGGTTCAGCCCGAGCGTGGCAATGGCATAGATGAAGGCCAGCGTCATCACGGTCAGGTAGTAGCTGTTGGGCGTGACCAGCGGGAACGCGATCGCCAGCGCCAGCAACAGCATCCAGCCGGTCTTTCCTTGCAGTGCTTTCATGTCTTGCTCCTCAGGCTGCCTTGCCGGCAAACAGGCCCTGCGGCCGGATCGACAGGATCACCACCAGCAGCACGAAGGCGATGATGTCCTTGTAGTCGGTGGAAACGTAGAAGCCGCCGAAGCTCTCGGCCATGCCGATGATCAGCCCGCCGACGATGGCGCCGGGGATGCTGCCCATGCCGCCGAGGATGATGATGACGAAGGCCTTGGTGATCACCAGGTTGCCCATGCTGGGGTAGACCAGGTTGATCGGCGCGTACAGCGTGGCGGCGATCGCGGCCAGCGCGCCGGAGATGGCGAACACCAGCAGCGTTACGCGCGTGGCATCGATGCCGACCAGCGCCGCGCCTTCACGGTTCTGCGCCATCGCCATGATGGTGGCGCCGGTCATGGTGCGGGTCAGGAACAGGTGCAGCAGCACCATCAGCGCAAAGGCGGCGCCGATGATCAGCAGGCGCTGCAGCGGCGCGGTCAGGCCGAACACGTCGACGATCTGGCCATAGGGCGTGGGCATGCGGTGGAAGTCCGCGCCCCACAGCGCCTGCGCACCGGCCTCCAGGAACAGCAGGATGCCGATGGCGGCGATCATGTCGTGCAGCTCGGGCGAGTTGCGCAGCGGGTGGAACACCAGCCGGTCGGCCAGCATCGACAGCACCGCCACCACCAGCGCCGCGCCCAGCATCGCCAGCCAGTAGTTCACGCCCAGCGCCGTCATCAGGTAGTACGACACGTAGGCGCCGGCCATGTAGAAGGCGCCGTGCGCGAAATTGGGCACGTGCAGGATGCCGTAGACCAGCGTCAGGCCAAGCGCCACCAGGCTGTACACGCCGCCCAGCGTCAGGCCGTTCAGGAACTGTTGAAGGAACAATGCCACGGGGGTACCTCTTACGGTTCGGGAAAGCAGGCACGCGCCGGCAATGGCCGTGCGTGTTCCGTCGCGGCGACGCCAGGTGCGGCCGCGCAGGTGAAACTCGGGCGCTGTGGGTCAGGCCGACGGCAGCGCGGGTTGTCGTGCCGGAGTGCGTGCGACGGTGCGGGCGTTGTTGCGCGGAAGCGCCACGTCCACGTGCGGGTCGAGGCAATGGTGGTGCGCAATGCGGTGCTGCGGATGCTGCATGGCGGTGTCTCCTGTGCGATGCGGCGCGATGGCCGCCCGGCAAGCCGGACGACCTTGCCGTCCGGTGACGCCGTGTCGGGAAAGCGTTCCCGCACGATCGTTCGTTTTCGCCGACTTTTGCATAGGCGCGCGGGCACCGTCAAGGAAAGCGGCCCGCTATTCCGCACCGCGAAATAGCAGTGGCCGCGCCTCCGGGTAAGCCCTGACGGGCAGGGCCGTCATCATCGCTGCGCTACATGGTTTCCATGCCGCGCCTGCATGGTCCGGACCAGCTTGAAAAAGCCCCCGCCGCTTTCTATGGTGCCTTCATCAGCCCCAAGGCACTGTCGCGGCTATCCACCCTGCAGTTTGCTGATGACCAGGGGGGAGAGCCGATGAAGATTGCGCAGATTGCACCACTAGCCGAACGCTGCCCGCCCAGCCTGTATGGCGGCACCGAGCGCATCGTTTCGTACCTGACGGAAGAACTGGTGTGCCAGGGCCACGAGGTCACGCTGTTCGCCAGCGGCGACTCGGTCACCGGCGCCGAACTGGTGCCGTGCTGCGACATGGCGCTGCGCCTCGATGCGGACGTCGGCGACCATCTGCCCTACTACGTGATGATGCTGGACCGCGTGATGGCGGCCGCCGCGCGCTTCGATGTCCTGCATTTCCATATCGACATGCTGCAATGCCCGCTGCTGCGGCGCCTGCCGGTGCGCGCGGTGACCACCTTGCACGGGCGGCTGGACTTGCCGGAGCTGCAGCCCTTCTATGCGCATTTCCCGCAATTCCCGCTGGTGTCGGTCTCCGACGCGCAGCGCGCGCCGATGCCGCCGGTGAACTGGGTAGGCACGGTCCACCACGGCATCCCGGCGACGCTGCTGGACTACTGCGCCAGTCCGGCGGGCGACTACCTGGCATTCCTTGGCCGCATCTCGCCGGAAAAGCGGCCCGACCATGCCATCGAGGTGGCCGCGCGCGCGGGTTTGCCGCTGAAGATGGCGGCCAAGGTCGACCGGGTCGACCGCACCTACTGGCAGGAAGTGATCCGCCCGCTGGTGGCGGCGCATGCCGAAGTCGAATACATCGGTGAAATCGACGAGTCTGCCAAGTCGGCGTTCCTCGGCAATGCGCGCGCGCTGCTGTTCCCGATCGCCTGGCCCGAGCCGTTCGGCCTGGTGATGATCGAGGCCATGGCGTGCGGCACGCCGGTGATTGCATTCGACTGCGGTTCGGTGCCCGAGGTGATCGAGCCGGGCATCAGCGGCTATATCGTGCACAGCGTCGACGAAGCGGTGGCCGCTGTCGCCAGCGCGGCGACGCTGCCGCGCGCCGGCGTGCGCGCCGCGTTCGAAGCGCGCTTTACCGCGGAGCGGATGGCGCGCGACTACGTGCGCATCTACCAGGGCTTGCCCAACCCCGGCGACGCGGGCGAGACACATGGCGAGGCCGACGGACTGGCGCTCGCATAACCGCACACGACCACTGCTGGAGAGACCCCCTCATGCCTGCAGAATCCTCGGAACATCCCAACCGCTCGGTGGCGGTCGCCGGCGCCGGCGACGTCGCGCAGTTCTATATCCCCGCGGCGGCGTCGCTGCAGGAGCGGCGCCCGCGCACGCTCAAGCATGGCGACACCTTCGCGCTGTTCGACCATAACGGCGACGCGATCGGTGCGCCGGGCAGCCCCGAGGGGCTGTTCCATTTCGACACGCGCCACCTGTCCTTCCTGCGGCTGACGGTGGAAGGGCAGCGTCCGATGCTGCTGTCGTCGACGCTGCGTGACGACAATGCCGCGCTGACGTGCGACCTGACCAACCCGGACCTGTTCGACCAGGAGGGCGCGTTGTGGCTCGAGCACGACCTGATCCACCTGCGCCGCTCGCGCTTCCTGTGGAACGGCGCCTGCTATGAACGCCTGAGCGTGCGCAACTTCGACGACCGGCCGCGGCGCGTGTGCATCGACATCGCCTTCGATGCGGACTTTGCCGACCTGTTCGAAGTACGCGGCACGCAGCGGCTGCGGCGCGGCACCCTGCACCCGCCGCAAGTCGACGGCGCCGCGGTCACGCTCAGCTATACCGGCCTGGACGAGGCGCGGCGCGAAACCCGGCTCTCGTTCGATCCGAAGCCGCAGGAGCTGAGCGGCAGCCGCGCCAGCTTCACGCTGCTGCTCAAGCCGTCGTGCATGCAGCTGCTGCGCATGGAGATCCGCTGCCAGTCGGTGGAGCATGAAGAGCGCGGGGCCCAGTCCTTTCTCGGCGCGCTGCTGCAGTCCCGGCGCGAGCTGCGGCGCTCGTCCGGGCGCGCGGCGTCGATCACCACCTCGAACGAGCTGTTCAACGAAGTCGCGCGGCGCAGCATCTCCGACCTGTACATGCTGCTGACCAACACCGTGCACGGACCTTACCCGTATGCCGGCATCCCGTGGTTCAGTACGGTATTCGGCCGGGATGCGCTGATCACCGCGTTGCAGACGCTATGGCTCGATCCCGAGATCGCGCGCGGCGTGCTGCAGTACCTTGCCGCGATGCAGGCCGAGACCGTCGATCCTGGCGCCGATGCCGAGCCCGGCAAGATCCTGCACGAGATGCGCCATGGCGAAATGGCGCGGCTGGGCGAGGTGCCGTTCGCGCTCTACTACGGCAGCGTCGATGCCACGCCGCTGTTCGTGCTGCTGGCCGGCGCCTACCTGCGGCGCACCGGTGATGTCGACACCGTGCGCGCGCTGTGGCCCCGACTACAGGCCGCGCTGGACTGGATCGGCGAGTACGGCGACCGCGATGGCGACCTGTTCGTCGAATACGGCCGGCAGTCGCCGGAGGGCCTGATCAACCAGGGCTGGAAGGACAGCCGCGATTCGGTGTTCCACGAGGACGGGCGGCTCGCCGCCGGCCCGATCGCGCTGGCCGAGGTCCAGGCCTACACCTACGGCGCCTGGCAGGCCGCGGCGCAGATCCGCGCGGCGCTGGACGACAGCGAGGGCGCCGCTCGCTATGCCGCCAGGGCGGAAGTGCTGCGCGACGCCTTCGACAAGCACTTCTATGACCCCGCGCTGGGCACTTACGTGCTGGCACTGGATGGCCAGAAGCAGCCGTGCCGCATCCGCGCCTCCAACGCGGGGCATACGCTGTTTACCGGCATCGCGCTGCCGGAGCGCGCGCCCTCGGTCGTGAGCACGCTGATGCAGAGTACGTCGTTCTGTGGCTGGGGTATCCGCACCGTCGCCGCGGACGCGGCGCGCTTCAACCCGATGAGCTACCACAACGGCTCGGTCTGGCCGCATGACAATGCCCTGATCGCGGCGGGCATGGCGCGCTACGGCTACCACCCCGAAGCGAGCCGCATCTTCGAGGGCCTGTTCGCGGCCTCGAGCTATATCGACCTGCGCCGCCTGCCCGAACTGTTCTGCGGCTTCGCGCGGCAACGCAGCCAGGGACCGACCTTCTATCCGGTGGCGTGCGCGCCGCAGGCCTGGGCCGCGGCCGCGCCGCTGCTGATGCTGCAGGCCTGCCTGGGCCTGGACTTCGACACGCAGGAACCGGCGATCACGTTCGAGAACCCGTCGCTGCCGCCGTTCCTGGACGAGGTGGTGTTCCGCAACCTCGGCGTCGGCGGCGGCAGCGCCGACGTCGCGGTGCGACGTTCCGGCGAGCGCGTGGTGGTAGACGTGCTGGAGCGGCGCGGGCCGGTGCGGGTATTGACGCGGAATTAGGCTCTGGCGGTGAGCGGGCGCGGGCCTTGCCGGGGCGCGCGCCGCGCGCTACGCGAGGTCTGCCGGCAGCGCGCGCAGGCACGCCACCAGCGCCGCGACCACATCGTCCTCCACCGGCTGGCGCCGCCACATCACGCCCACCGGCGGCAGGTCCCAGCTCAGCGCATGCGGCAGCACCGCCGCGCCCCTGGCCTCGGCCAGTTCGCTGGCAACGGCCCTGGGCACGATGGTCGTCGCCGCCGGATGCCTGCGCATCAGCGTGGCCATGGTCTTGATCGAATACGTCTCGACCATCGGCGTCGGCTGCGCCACCCCCGCGACCGCGAAGATGGTGTTGATGGTGCGCCGTATCGGCGTGTTGGGCGGCGGCAGGATCCAGTCGCGTTCGGCCAGCCGGTGCCAGTCGAGCGCGCCGCGCGCCAGCCGGGTGGCGGCCGCGGTGGGCACGACCAGCGCCGGCTCTTCGCGATACAGCGGCTGCTGCACGATGTCCGCGCCCGGCGCAAAGAAGGTGCGCGCGATGACGCAGTCCAGTTCATGCTCGCGCAGTGCGCCGACCAGCTCGTCGGTGGTGCCTTCGCGCACCAGCACCGACACCCGCGGGGTCTGCGCCAGGCCGAAGGTGCAGGCCGCATCGAGCACGCCGCGGCTGATGTAGGGAATCACGCCCAGGCGCAGCCGGCCCGACAGGCCAGCTTCGATCGCCGCCAGTTCGCGCCCCAGCGCATCGGCATCGGCCAGTGTCAGCCGGGCGTGCGCCAGCACCGCCAGGCCGGTGGGCGTGGGCTCCAGTCCGCGCCGGGTGCGGGTGAACAGCGGCACCATGAAGATGTCTTCGATCTCGCGCAGGGTCTTGGTGACGGCGGGCTGCGACAGGTTGAGCTCGGCCGCCACGCGCGACACCGAGCGCTGCCGCGCCAGCGCGAGCAGCAGCGGCAGGTGGCGCAGGCGCAGCCGCGATACCAGGTTGTGGACCAGCTTGTCGGGGGCGATGGACACGGGGGCTTGCTGCGCCGGGGGCGGACGCGATAACGGTATTACCACATGGTAATACCACAATAACCAAACAGGCACGGCTGGTTATTCCGCAAACCTATACTGGCCGGCATCACAGGAGCCTTGCCCATGTTCACCACCCGTCCCGAGATTGTTGGCACCTTTGGCGTTGCGGCGTCGACGCACTGGCTGGCCACGCAGACCGCCATGGGCGTGCTGGAGCGCGGCGGCAACGCCTTCGATGCCGCGGTCGCCGCGGGCTTCGTGCTGCAGGTGGTCGAGCCGCACCTGAACGGCCCCGGCGGCGAAGTGCCGATCCTGTACTGGAGCGAGCGCGAGCGCGCCATGCGCTCGGTGTGCGGGCAGGGCCCGGCGCCGGCGCTGGCCGATCCCGCCGCGCTGCGCGCGATGGGGCTGGACCTGGTGCCCGGCATCGGCCTGATACCGGCCGCCGTGCCCGGTGCCTTCGGCGCATGGCTGACCATGCTGCGCGAGCATGGCAGCTGGACCCTCGCCGAGGTGCTGGCGCCCGCCATCGGCTATGCGCGCGACGGCTTTCCGCTGGTGCCGCGCATCGCGCGCGCGATCCTGGCGGTGCAGGCGCTGTTCCGCGACGAATGGCACAGCTCGGCCCAGACCTGGCTGCCCGACGGCAAGGTGCCGCGCCCCGGCAGCCTGCACACGCTGCCGGTGCTGGCGGCCACCTACACCCGCATCGTCGAAGAGGCCCAGCGCCGCAGCGATACCCGCACCGGGCAGATCGACGCGGCGCTGGATTGCTGGTACCGCGGCTTCGTGGCGCAGGAAATCGATGCGTATTGCCGCCATACGCCGGTGCGCGACACCACCGGCGACAAGCACGCCGGACTGCTGCGCCTCGAAGACATGGCAAGCTGGACGCCCGGGATCGAGGCGCCCGCGACCCTGGATTTCGGCCGCTATACCGTGGCCAAGTGCGGCATCTGGAGCCAGGGTCCGGTGTTCCTGCAGCAACTGGGCATGCTGCGCCATGCCGGCCTGGAGCAGCATGCGGCGGATTCACCCGAGTTCGTGCACCGCATTGCCGAGGCCGCCAAGCTCGCCATGGCCGACCGGCTGGCGTGGTACGGCGACCCGCATTTCACTGCGAGCCCGCTGGCGGGTTTGCTGGACGATGGCTACCTGGCTGCGCGCGCACAGCGCATCGGCGCGCAGGCGGCGCTGTCGCTCGAGCCCGGCACGGTCAACGGCATTGCGCCGCGCCTGCCCGACCTGGCCGCGGCCGCGCGCACGCTGCAGCGCGCCGACGTGCGCTTCGGCGTGGGCGAGCCCACCTTTGCCGAACTGCCGCCGGTGGCCGAGTGGGCCGAACAGGAGATCTTTGTCGGCGATACCTGCCATATCGACGTGATCGACCGCCACGGCAACATGGTCGCGGCCACGCCGTCGGGCGGCTGGCTGTCGTCGAGCCCGACCATCCCGGCGCTCGGCTTTGCGCTCAATACCCGCCTGCAGATGACGTGGCTGGAGCCGGGCCTGCCCAATACCCTGGCGCCCGGCAAGCGGCCCTGCACCACGCTGTCGCCATCGCTGGCGCTGCGCGACGGCGAACCCTACATGGTGTTCGGCACGCCCGGCGGCGACCAGCAGGACCAGTGGTCGCTGGCATTCTTCCTGCGCCATGCCGTGCATGGCATGAACCTGCAGGAGGCGATCGACGCGCCGGCCTGGCATGTCGACCACTTCCCGGCTTCGTTCTGGCCGCGCCAGACCGTGCTCAACCGCATCAGCATCGAATCGCGCTTCCCGGACAGCACGCTGGCGGCACTGCGCGAGCGCGGCCACGACGTGCGCGTGGGCGAGCCGTGGTCCGAGGGCCGCATGTCGGCCTGCTCGCGCCAGTTCGACGCCCGCGGCCGGCTGGTGCTGCGCGCCGGCGCCAATCCGCGCGGCATGCAAGGCTATGCCGCCGGACGCTGACGATCCAACTGTTTCAATCAATAGACAGACAGCAACGAAGACGGAGGAGTAACACCATGCGATGGATGACCAAGACCCTGCTGGGCGGCATGGCCGCGCTGGCGATGTGCCTGGGCGGCGCCGCACGCGCCGCGGACAGCTGGCCGCAGAAGCCCATCACGCTGATCGTGCCGTGGGCCGCCGGCGGCTCGACCGATATCCTGGCGCGCGTGCTGTCAGAACACCTGACCCGCTCGCTCGGCCAGCCGGTGATCGTCGACAACAAGCCCGGGGCCTCCGGCAATATCGGCTCGGCCATGGTGGCGCGTGCCAGGCCCGACGGCTATACGCTGCTGGTCGGCTCGATGAGCACGCACGCGATGAACCCGGCGCTGATGCCGAACATGCCGTTCCGCGGTGTGGAGGATTTCACGCCGCTGGGCCTGCTGGCCTACGTCACCAACACGCTGGTAGTGCATCCGTCGGTGCCGGCGCAGAACGTCAGGGAGCTGATCGCCTACGCCAAGGCCAATCCGGGCAAGCTGGCCTATGCCAGCGCCGGCCCGGGTTCGACCAACCACCTGAGCGCGGTGCTGTTCGAGAAGATGGCCGGCGTGCAGATGCTGCACGTGCCGTACAAGGGCGGCGCGCCCGCCGTGGTCGACACCGTGGCGGGACAGACCCAGCTGCTGTTCTCGGCCGGCACCCAGACGCTGCCGCACGTGAAGGGCGGCAAGCTGCGCCTGCTGGCCGTCACCGAGGGCAAGCGCTCGCCGTTGCTGCCCAATGTGCCGACCGTGGCCGAAACCGTGCCCGGCTATGAACTGGCGGTCTGGTACGGTGCCTTCGGTCCTAAGGGCATGCCGGCAGAGCTGGCCGCGCGCCTGAACCGCGAGATCAACGCGGTGATGTCGCTGCCCGAGGTCAAGTCCAAGATGAACGCCATCGGCGTCGAGACCGCGACCTCCACGCCGCAGCAGTTCGGCGCCATCCTGCAGCGCGATGCCGACCGCTACGGCAAGCTGATCCGCGAACTCGGCATCAAGGGGGAATGACATGAGCCTGCTGCGCACCGCCTCGCTGGTGGCGGCGGCCAATGTGCTGTGCGACCAGCTGCAGCAGGCCCGCGATCCCGGCGCCGCGTTCGATGCGATCGGCACCGCCACGCTGCAGGCGCTGGGCCCCGGCTTGCTGACCATCAATGCCTGGCACGCCGGGCCGGCCCAGATCGAACGCCTGTGGTCGTCCCACCCATCCGCTTATCCGGTCGGCGGACGCAAGCAGAAGGGCGACAGCCCATGGCGGCGCCAGTTGCTCGAGCGCGGCGAGGTCTTTGTCGGCGAGGGCGATGCCGCGCTGGCGGCGGTGTTCGATGACGTGCAGATTATCCGCGCGCTTGGCTGCACGGCGGTGGTCAATGTGCCGCTGTGCTGCCAGTCGCGCGTGATCGGGACCTTCAACTATCTGGCGGATCGCTCCGCATGGTCGCCGGCGGAGGTGGCAGCGTTGCGTATGCTGGCGGCGCTGGCCGGTTCCGCCGTACGGGACTGCCTGGAGGCGCGGGCATGAACGCGGCCATCTGATCCACGCGCTTCCCCGCCTTCAGAGCAGCCGTGCCGCCTCATCGAGCAGGGCGCCGGATGACAGCATGTCGCCACGGTCGAAGCGCACCAGCGCAAAGGATCGCACCAGCGGCGGATCGCCCGGGATGCGTGCGGTAAGCAGCTCGATCTCGTGCGCCGGCGCCGTGCTTTCCGCTGCCAGCAGCACGTTCATTGCGCTGAGCCGCAGGTGTCTCGACTCAATGGACAGGAAGTCGCGCGCGTTCGTCAGTACCTCGGCCAGGCATTCCAGCTGGCGTTCAAGCGCCCCGGCATCCTTGCCGAGCTGCGCCAGTTCGCGGTCATTCTCGGCGACCTGTGCGCGCAGCGTGGCTTGCTCGGGTCCGCCATCGCCATCGCCATCGCCGCCGAGCACCGAGCGCATGCCGGTGCCTTGCCGCTCGAGCAGGCGCAGGCGCGCCACGAGCAGCGCCTGTTCGCGCTCGAGCACGTTGCGGCGCGACTTGCCGGCTGCGACGCGGGCCAGGCTCTCCAGGGTCAACTGGTCGAACAGCCGCCGCACGATTTCCTCGCGCAGGGCCGCTTCGGTGCAGGCAATGATCCTGACCTTGTGATCGCTGAAACTGATCACGGTCTGGGGCACGTCCGAGCGCATGACATCGCCTTCCAGCGCCACGCCTAGCGTGCGCCGCTCGGCCATTGCCATGCCGAGCACAGCATAGGCCTGCGCCGAATCGGCCGACTGCGCAAAGAATTCGCGCAATTCGGGAGACCGGCTGAAGCCCAGTTCCACGTCATGGGGCGTGCCGAAAAAGGCGTGAATATAAGGGTCGCTGGCCCAGGCTTCCTTGCTGGCGTCGCGCGCGGCGGGAAGTTGCTGGACGAGTGCCCGCACATAATCGAGTGCCTGTTCCAGCGCGGGCCGGATCCGCTGTTGGTAGCGCGGCACCAGCCGCAGGCGCGGACTGAGACAGGTCACGCGTTCCGTCAGTTCGGCAAGCTCCCGCGATTCGCGTGCGGGGACCTGCGTTTTGCGCCGGCGCATCCACCCCAGGAAGCCCATCAGCATGCTCCTGCATTGTCCCGCCCATGCCGCTCGCGCGGTTTCGTGCCGGCGGTCCGGTTGGCCAGCATGTCGTGGCAGCCGCAGGTACCCCTCCGTTGGCAGGGGGTTATGCGGCGATGCCGTGCCTTGATTGCCTGTTCAATCTATGATTCATTGACGCAGTGCGCCAGGACTTTGATGACGATGCGTATGCAAGGCTATGGCTTTTCGCGCATCAAAGTGCACCGGCCGATCCGTCCTGGCATGTCTTCGGGCAGACCGGCGCGGTAGCGGTCGCGCAACGCCAAGGAGTTGACCATGAGTTCAATGATGCTGGTGAATATCGACGCGGGGACCACCGATGACGAAATCCGCGACTTTCTGGTGCGCTACGGGCTGCCGGCATTCGACGACATCACCCGGGTGGAGGGCGATGGCTCGCGGCCGGCCGTGACGCTGCATTTCAACGAAGTCGATGCCGGCACGTTGCGCGGACTGGTGCCGCGTATCAACCATATTTTCTGGAAGCAGCGCAAGGTCGACGCCATGGTGCTGGCCGAGCGCTTCGAGTAAGGAGGCGCCATGGCCATGCGCTGCCGGCGCGTAGCCGCCGCCACCGGGCTTGCCGCGGCCGTGTCGGCGTGGCCGGCCTGGGGCTACTTTGACCACTACCTGTCAGGCACCATCGTCGGCACGCTGGGCCAGGCCCAATTGAATTCCGCGTGGGGCGTCTTTGGCAAGACCATGGACGAGGCCGCCGACGGCGCAAGCGTTGCGTTCAGCTTGCCGGCCGACCAGCGCCATCGCGCGGTGGAAGGATCGTTCACGCCGTTGCAGACGCGCACGGATCGCGGCGACGCCTGTCGCCAGGTGCGCAGCGAGTTCCGCCGCGCCGGGCAGTCGGAATCGTGGACCGGTTGGTATTGCAAGGAACAGGGCGGCTGGAAGTCGCGCAAGCTGCCGGACTAGCGCTGGGCCGGGTCAGCCCCGGGGGCGCGCGTGGCTAGTAGCGTTCCTCCACGTAGCGGTATGGGTAATTCGGCTCGCGGTAGCCGCCGGCTTTCTGCCTGGCAGGCAGCTTGACCGCCTTGCGCGGGATCTGCTCGTACGGGATCTGCGCCAGCAAGTGGGTGATGAGGTTCAGCCGGGCGCGCCGCTTGTCATTGGAATTGGCCACGTGCCACGGCGCGTAGTCGGTATCGGTGGCGGCAAACATGGCGTCGCGCGCGCGCGAATAGTCGTACCAGCGGCTGTATGAGCGCAGGTCCATGTCGGTGAGCTTCCACAGCTTGCGCCCGTCGTGGATGCGCGCCTGTAGCCGGCGCGTCTGCTCCTCCTGGCTGACCTCGAGCCAGTACTTGATCAGGATGACGCCGGAATTCACGATCGCGCGCTCGACCAGTGGCACGGCGCGCAGGAATTCCTCGGCCTGGGTTTCGGTGCAGAAACCCATCACGCGCTCGACGCCGGCGCGGTTGTACCAGCTGCGGTCGAAGATCACGACCTCGCCGGCCGCGGGCAAGTAAGGCAGATAGCGTTGTACATACATCTGGGTCTTCTCGCGCTCGGTAGGCGCGGGCAGGGCGACCACGCGGAACACGCGCGGGCTGACGCGCTCCGTGAGCGCCTTGATGGTGCCGCCCTTGCCGGCACCATCGCGCCCTTCGAACACGATGCACACCTTGATGCCGCGCGCCTGCACCCACTGTTGCAGCTTGACCAGCTCGACATGCAGCGCAAACAACTCCTTGCGGTATTGCTTCTCGGACAGCCGCCCGGTCTCCTTGCCGGGCTCGGCAGGCTCGTCCGTGGCCTCATTTGCACCGGTCGCGGGGTTGTCCCTATCGGTCTCGCGCAACGGCTCGTCGATGTCGTGCTTGTCGTGGTGCTTGCCCTTGCCCTTGCCTTTGGCCATGGTTTTTCCTCCGCCTTGCAATGCTGCTTTCTGTTTCCGCCGTGCCGCCGCGCGCGCAGTCATCCGGCGCGGAATGGCGGATCTTTTTCGCAATGGAAGCCAGGCGTCCACGGAATCAGACGCGAATCAATTTTATGTACAAATTTCTGGTAGTGGCGGTGCGCGCCGTAAATCGGTTGAAATCCCATAAATGTCGTACTACCTTCATATCGCGTATTCAGCATGAACGCGCGCGTCGCATCGGCGCGCAGCGGTAGCCCGCACCCATCGCATTCGACAACGGCATGCGCCGCACGCCCATGCCGCACAAGCGCCGCACCCGGTCGCGAGGAGGGAATATGGCCTTTCTGGTGAAACGGCTGCTTGGGTCCGGCCGGGCATGGCTGCTGGCGGCGCTGATGGCCGTGGCAGCTGGCGCCGGCGCGCAGGGCGCGCCGGCGGGCGGCCAGGGACAGACCCCTTCCTTCAAGCCCGAGGAGATCGAGGCGCTGGTCGCGCCGATCGCACTGTATCCCGATTCGGTGCTTTCGCAGGTGCTGATGGCCTCCACCTATCCACTGGAAATCGTTCACGCTGCGCGCTGGCTCAAGGCCAATCCCGGCATCAAGGGCGATGCCGCGGTCAAGGCGGTGGCCGACCAGCCATGGGATGTCAGCGTGAAGTCCCTGGTGGCATTCCCGCAGGCGCTCGAGCCCATGAACGACAAGCTCGACTGGACCCAGAAGCTGGGCGATGCCTTCCTGGCGCAGGAAAAGGACGTGCTTGCCGCGGTGCAGCGCCTGCGCGCGCGGGCGCAGCAATCGGGCAACCTCAAGAGCACCGAGCAGCAGACGGTCATCGTCGAGCCCGCCACCAGCAGCGCCACCGGCACGCAGAGCGTGGTGCGCATCGAGCCGGCCGACCCGCAGGTGATCTACGTGCCGGCGTACAACCCCACGGTGGTCTACGGGGCCTGGAGCTATCCGGCCTACCCGCCGTATTACTGGCCGCCGTATCCCGCCTACTATCCGGGCGCGGCGCTGGCCACCGGCCTTGCCTGGGGCGTCGGGCTGGCCGCGGCCGGCGCCATCTTCGGCAATTGCAACTGGGGCGGGGGCGACGTGAATATCAACGTCAACCGCGCCACCAATATCGACCGCAATTTCGACCGCACCAAGGTGCAGGCCGGCGGACGCTGGCAGCACGACGCCAGCCACCGCCAGGGCGTGGCCTACCGGGACAACGCCACGCGCGAGAAATTCTCGCGCGATGTGCCGGGCGCGGACCGCCGCAATGATTTTCGGGGCCGCGAAGGCGGAGCCGGCGGCCGCGGCGAGGTCGCCGATCGTGGCCAGCGCGATCGCTCGGGCGGTCTCGAGCGTACTGGCGGCGGCGAGCGCGCGGCCTTGTCGGATCGTCCCGGCGGTGGCGACCGGGGCGGCGCGTCCGACCGCGCCGGCGTCTCCGACCGTTCCGGCGTCTCCGACCGCGCCGGCGTCTCCGACCGCGCCGGGGCTTCCGACCGCTCCCGCGGCGGCGGGGGCGGAGGCGGGCGCGACAACGCCTTCCAGGGCGTGGGCGGTGGCGCTGCTTCGCAGCGCGACTTCGACCGTGGCCGGTCCAGCATGCAGTCAGCCGGCGCGCACCGCGGTGGCGGCGGCTTCGGCGGCGGTGGTGGCGGCCGCGGCGGCGGCGGCTTTGGCGGCGGTGGCCGCGGCGGCAGGCGCTAAGTGCAGGGAGCCTCGATCATGACCTCACCTCTCGCGCTTGCCTTGCGCCATCCGGTCCGGTATCTGGGCTGGCTGCCCGGCCTGTTCCTCGTGCTTGCCATGGCGTACGGGCCGGCGGCGCGCGCGCAGAAGCCCTTCGAATCGGCCGAGGCAGCGATGAACGCGTTCGGCGACGCTGTTGCCCGCCAGGACGACACTGCCATGAAAGTGCTGCTGGGCAATGATTTTCGCCAGCTGATCCCGCCTGTGGGCGCGGAAGTCCGGCAACGCTTCCTGGAGCAATGGCAGGTCGCGCACGCGCTCCAGCCGGTCGACGACAGCCACGCCCGCATCGCCGTGGGCAACGACGGCTGGACGCTGCCGGTGCCGCTGGTAAAGGGCGCCAGGGGCTGGCAGTTCGATACCCGCGCCGGGGTCGAGGAGATGCGCCTGCGCCGCGTCGGGCGCAATGAACTCGCGGTGATGCAGACCATGCTGGCGATCTACGATGCCCAGAACGAATATGCCCAGACCGACCACGACGGCGATGGCGTGCTGGTCTATGCGGGCCAGCTGGCGAGCACCGCCGGCAAGCGGGATGGCCTGTACTACCCGACTCGCGACGGCGAGCCGCCCAGCCCGCTGGGTGCAGCTTTCCTCACGGCCGGCAAGGGCAAGGCGGGGCAGGGCTACTATGGCTACCACTACAAGCTGCTGACCGCGCAGGGCCCGCATGCGCCCGGCGGCGCTTACAACTATGTGGTCAACGGCAAGCTCTTCGGCGGGTTTGCGGTGCTGGCCTGGCCGGTGAAGTACGGCGATACCGGCGTGCAGAGCTTTATGGTCAGCCACGACGGCCAGCTCTTCGAGCGCGACCTCGGGCCCGACAGTGCGGCCCAGGCCGCGAAGATCCGGTCGTTCGACCCCGGCCCCGGCTGGAGCCGGGTGACGCCATGACGTGCGCTACAAGGGGGGCCATGAAGCGTGCCATCAAGCGCGCCATCAAGCGCGCGGGCGCTGTGCCGGGTGTCGTGGCCGCGGCTGGCGTGGTGCTGTGGCTGTCGGCGTGCGCCTACCCTTACCCGGTCGAGCCGGTGGCGATGGTGCCAACCACCTACCCCGGCTCGCAGCCCACGCGCTACGACCGCGCCTTTGACGCCGCGGCCGGCGCCCTGCAAGACCAGGGCGTCACGATCCGGGTGCAGGACGCAACCGCCGGCACCATCGCCGGCAGCCGCAACAACCGGCCGGTGTCGGCAAGCGTGCGGCGCCAGGCCGACGGCACGGTGCGGGTGCAGTTCGACGGCGGCGACCCTGATGACCCGGGCCTGATGCAGCGCATCTCGCGCAGCTATGACGCGCGCATGGGGCGCTGAGCCGGCCTCCCTTGCCACGCCAGCGCGCGCGCGGCCCGCGGCGCGGCTACGTGCAGTTGGCCCGGTAGGCTTCCTGCAACGACTTGCGGGACTTGTCGCGCTCGATCTTGGGGATCGTGCGTCCCTGGGCTGTCTGCGTGGCCGGCCCGGAAGACTGGTAGGAGCGCTGTTTCGGGGTGGCGTTGTACTGCGCCTTCAGCGCTTCGCATTTGGCCCGCCTGGCCTGGTCCGGGTCTTCGCTGGCGGCAGCCGGCGGGCGGTAGGGGCTGGCGCCGCCCTGCACGGCCTCGGCGATGGCGCCGGCGGCATCCGGCGCCGAGGCATGCTGTGCGCTTGCGGCGGTGCAGCCCAGCGCCAGCAGCGCCACGGCCATGCATTGTCTGGAGATCAGCATGAAAGACCCCGGTTGCGATCGGCGATGCCGCATGGCGGTGCCGCGGGCCGCGAGCACTATTGCCCGATCGTCCGGCCCGACAACCATGATATGTGCCAAGGCGTGGATTGCCAGTGCCTTGTTGCCGGCGCACGCGCCTCCTGGTCCGGCACGGCCCCGACACGCATCCGGCGCCTGTAGTCCCCGCAAGCGGTAGCGCGCCTTCACCCAGGACAGCCCCCATGCAGACTGAACCGCTTACCCCGCCCGGCGAGCGCAGCGCACGGCGCGAGCCTGGCTGGTGGCGCTGGCTGCCCGGCCTGACCATGCTCAGGACCTACCAGGCCGCCTGGTTGCCGCGCGACCTGGCGGCCGGCCTGGTGCTGACCACCATGCTCGTGCCGGTCGGCATTGCCTATGCCGAGGCCTCGGGCGTGCCCGGCGTGTACGGGCTGTATGCCACGGTCGTGCCATTGCTGGTCTATGCCGTGTTCGGTCCCAGCCGGGTCCTGGTGCTGGGGCCGGATTCCGCGCTGGCGGCGCCGATCCTCGCCGTGGTGATCCAGGTCTCCGCTGGCGATCCCGCGCGCGCGATCGCCGCGGCCAGCATGATGGCGGTGGTCTCGGGCGTGGTCTGCATCGTGATGGGGCTGCTGCGGCTGGGATTTATCACCGAGCTGCTGTCCAAGCCGATCCGCTACGGCTACATGAATGGCATCGCGCTGACGGTGCTGGTCAGCCAGTTGCCCAAGCTGTTTGCCATCTCGGTCGACGAGGGCGGGCCGCTACGCGAGATCCTGGCGCTGGGCCGGGCCATCCTGGACGGCCAGACCAACTGGTACAGCTTTGCAGTCGGCGCCGGCAGCCTGGTGCTGATCCTGCTCCTCAAGCGCTTTGAGCGGCTGCCCGGCATCCTGATCGCGGTGGTCCTGGCCACCATCGCGGTAAGCGTGTTCGGCCTGGACCGGGCCGGCGTGAAGGTGCTCGGCCCGATCCCGCAGGGCCTGCCGCAACTGGCGCTGCCGTGGCTCAGCGGCGCCGACCTGGTCAAGATCGTGCTGGGCGGCTGCGCCGTGGCGCTGATTGCGTTCGCGGATACCAGCGTGCTGTCGCGCACCTATGCGGCGCGCTACCACACCCGGGTCGACCCGAACCAGGAGATGGTGGGCCTGGGCGCCGCCAACCTGGCCGCGGGCTTCTTCCAGGGCTTCCCGATCAGCAGCAGCGCCTCGCGCACGCCGGTGGCGGAGGCCGCCGGGGCGAAGACGCAGCTGACCGGCGTGGTCGGCGCGCTGGCCGTGGCGCTGCTGCTGCTGGTGGCGCCCAACCTGCTGCAGTACCTGCCCAGCAGCGCGCTGGCGGCAGTGGTGATTGCCGCCGCGCTCGGGCTGTTCGAGTTTGCAGATCTCAGGCGCATCTATCGCATCCAGCAATGGGAGTTCTGGCTGTCCATGGTGTGCTTTGCCGCGGTGGCGGTGTTTGGCGCGATACCGGGCATTTGCCTGGCCGTGGTGATTGCCGTGATCGAGTTCCTGTGGGATGGCTGGCGGCCGCATTTTGCCGTGCTCGGCCGCGTCGAAGGGCTGCGTGGCTACCATGACGTGCAACGCTATCCGCATGCGAAACGCATCGACGGCCTGCTGCTGTTCCGCTGGGATGCGCCGCTGTTCTTTGCCAATGCCGAGCTGTTCCAGGAGCGGCTCATGGAGGCGGTGGAGGACTCGCCCACGCCGGTGCGCCGCGTGGTGGTGGCCGCCGAGCCTGTCACCAGCGTGGACGTGACCTCGGCCGACATGCTGCGCGAGCTGATCCGGACGCTGCACGAGCGTGGCATCGCGGTGCACCTGGCCGAGATGAAGGATCCGGTGCGCGACAAGCTGAAGCGCTTCGAGCTGCTGGAGCTGATCGGCGAGAAGAACTTCCACGCCACCGTCGGCGGCGCGGTGGATGACTACGTCGGCAAGGGCAGGGCGCCTGCGGCCGGCGCGGGGTGAGCCGCGGCCGTTCGGCAACGAGGTGCGCCGCTTTTCCGGGTGTCTTCGCGTATCAGGGGTGGGAGGATTTGTCGGGCCTTGGCCTTGCGGCCAGCGCTCAAGTCCTTAGCCGGCCGCCAACGTGGCGCGCCGTTTGGCACGTGCCAGCGCCTGGTGCATGGTTTGGAGCAGCACCTCGGGCGGCCGCGCACCCGACACGCTGTGCGTGCCGTTGAACATAAAACAGGGAACGCCGAGACCGGGGCGCGCCGGCGGGTCGAGCGGGCCGTGCACCGATGGCAGCCAGTCCAGGTCATGCGCGCCGGTGCTGTCGGCATGCTCCGGCAAGGCGATGCCGCACGAAGCCGCGGCCTGCCGCAGTACCTGCGGGTCGCCGATATTTTCGGCGCGAATGAAGTAGCGCTGGAACAGTTCTTCGATCAGCAAGCCAGCCACGCCAGCGCCCGCCTGCTGGCGCGCATGGCGCACCAGCCGGTGGGCCAGCAGCGTGTTCGGGAAGGTTTCGATGCGCTCCAGTGCCAGCGTGAGGCCGGCATCCTTTGCCGCGGCACGCACCTGCGCCTGGCGCATCGCCACGGCCTCGGGGCTGCCCAGCCGCGCCAGGTAGAACTCGCGGTACGGCAGGCCGGCAGGCGGGGTCGTGGGGATCAGCGGATAAGAACGCCACGCCACCTGCACGGCGACGTCCGGGCGCTCGCGGCCAAGCCAATCGATGGCGGTTTCCAGGTGCTTCTTGCCGATCAGGCACCAGGGGCAGATCAGGTCGAAATAGGCCTCGACCGAAAGCGTCGCCGGTTGTTCCAGGGCAAACGACTGGCGCCTGGAACCGTTGTCGGGGTGTGGGGAATTGTCGGGGCATTGCATGCGTTGGCTCCTGATCATGTCATCGGTGCGCGCGCCTGCCGGGTCTCCGGCGGCGCGGTCCGGCGGCTTTTGTTGCCGTCTGCGGTGAGCACGGAGTTTGGTCCAGGGGTCCGACGAATTTTTGACAATACGGGACGATCAATTGACATTTCGTGACAGGCAGGGAAAACACGATGTCCGGCGGGCCCGTGGCAGCTTGCGCGTTCGCCGGCGGCAGCCGCAGAATGCGCCGACCTATTTCCCGCGGCATGCATTGCCGGCGCGCTAGCGTGAACGCTTTGTCTCCTACCGTCCCCATCTCCGTCGTCAACGGCTTTCTTTGCGGCGCCAACCCCATGGCGATCGCGCGGCTGGCGGAGCGCTCCGGCATTGCGGCCGAACTGCTGGCGGAGCCGGCGGCGCGCGTGACGCAAGAGCAGTTCGCCACGTTGTACCGGCTGCTCGCGCACGAACACGACGATGAAATGCCGGGCATCTTCAGCCGCCCGCTGCGCAATGGCACGCTCAAGTACCTGTGCCTGAGCTTGCTGGATGCGCCAAGGCTGGAAGTGGCGCTGCACCGGTTCGGGCAGTTCTTCCACCTGATCCTCGACGATTTCCGCGTCGAGTCGCGGCGCGATGGGGCTTCGGGCTATGTGGAGCTGATGGAGTATCCGGCGTCGCCCGCCGTGAGCATGCTGGGCCGCGAACTGATGCTGAAGCTGGTGCATGGCGTCACGTCGTGGCTGGTTCGCAAGGAGATTGCGCTGCAGGCGGTGGAACTGCCATCCGGCCGGCCGCCGCTGGCCAGCGACCATCTCTACCTGTTTCCCGGTCCGGTGCATTTCGGCTGCCAGCGGACCCGCATGATCTTTGACGCGGCTTACCTCGACATGCCGGTGCGCCAACGCAAGCCGGATCTGGAGAAATTCCTGGCGCGCGCGCCCGAGGACTGGATCTTTGTCTCGTTCGACGAGCAGATGACCTGTCATCGCGTGCGGCAGTACGTGGCCGAGCGCCTGCCGGAACCGCCCACGATCGAGGCCGCGGCGCTGGCGCTGCATTGTTCGGTGCGCACGCTGTGCCGCCGCCTTGCCGCGGAAGGCACCACCTTCCAGGCCATCAAGGACGATGTCCGGCGCGATATCGCCATTCAGCGCCTGACACGCTCGGCGGATCCGATCGCGGCCATTGCCTTCGACGTGGGCTTCGACAATCCCACCGCGTTCCATCGTGCCTTTCGCCACTGGACCGGCAGCACGCCGAATGCCTACCGCCGCGCGCCGTAGCCGCGTATCACAGCCGCGTATCACAGCCGAGTATCGCAGCCAGGCAATGTGCCGACTATGCCGGCCGGCGACTGACCGTTTCCGCCATCACGGGCGGCTTCGCGAGCGCATTGCGCGGCTGCCGCGGCACACGCGCGCAAAGCGGCAGGTTTTGTCAGCGATTGGGCCGGATTTGGTAGCCGCGCTGGCGCGCGCCGCCACTACGATGCCGGCATCAGATCCGCGCGGGCCAACGCGCGGCACCGAATCAAGCGAGGGGACATATGGCAATCGAAGGCTACAGCATGGCAACGCTCTGCGCGTTCGTCGGCAAGGAACTCGGCGTGTCCGAGTGGATGGAAGTGGACCAGGCGCGCATCAACGCGTTCGCGGAATGCACGGAGGACCGCCAGTGGATCCACGTTGACGTCGAGCGCGCCCGCAAGGAAAGCCCGTTCGGCGGCACCATCGCCCATGGCTACCTGACGCTGTCGCTGCTGGCGGGAAAGCTGACCGGCATGGGCGTGGTGCCGGGCGACGCGCGCGCCGCGGTGAACTACGGCCTGGAGAAGACCCGCTTCCTGGCGCCGGTCAGGGCAGGCGGGCGCGTGCGCAACCGCGTCAGGCTGTTGGCCGTCGATGACAAGGGCGACGGCCGCGTGCTGTTGCGCATGGAGAACACGATGGAAGTCGAGGGTGAAGCCAGGCCGGCAATGGTGGCGGAAGCCCTCGCGCTTGTCATGGCATGAAGCGGGACACGACACCGGAACAGGGCAGAAAACAAGGCAGAGGCAGGAGCAGCAACATGACAACCGCATCCAGGGCGCGCGCGCCGGCCAGCAAAGCCGGCAGGAACCGGCAGGCCGCGACGGTGATGGCCGCCACCGCGGCCGGGGCCATCGAAGCCATTGAAGCCGTCGAAGCCGTCGAAGCCGTCGAAGCCATCGACGCGAACCCGGCGCTGGCCGGTCCCAATCCATTCGTCGGCCTGAGGCCGGAGGACTTCGTCAGCGCCGCGCAGCAGATCGGCGCCCAGTGCGTACAGGAGCCGGTGCTCGTGCTCGAGCAGCAGGCGCAACTGGCGCACGATCTCGTCAGCGTCCTGGATGGTTCGGCGCCGTTGCCGTCGGCGCGGGACCGGCGCTTTGGCGATGCCGCCTGGCGCGACAACCCGTTGTACCGGATGTCGCTGCAGGGCTACCAGGCCTGGCGAGACGCACTGGGCGGCTTGGTGCGGCGCTCGGTGATGGACGCGCGCAGCAAGCACCGCGCGCAGTACTTCACCGAGCTGGTGATCGATGCGCTGGCCCCGACCAATACCCTGCTAGGCAACCCCGCCGCGCTGAGAAAGACGGTGGAGTCGTGCGGGATGAACCTGGTCAGCGGGCTGGCCAACCTGGTTGCCGATACCCTGGGCAACGGCGGCATGCCGGCCCAGGTGGACAAGGAAGCCTTCAGCGTCGGCCAGAACCTGGCGACGACGCCGGGCGCGGTGGTGTTCCGCAACGAACTGCTGGAACTGATCCAGTACGCGCCGTCCACGGCCCGCGTGCATGCGCGGCCGCAGCTGATCGTGCCGCCGCAGGTCAACAAGTTCTACGTGTTCGACCTGGCCCCCGGCAAGAGCATGGTGGAGTACCTGCTGGCGCGGGAGCTGCAGGTATTCATCGTCAGCTGGCGCAATCCCACCGCGGCGCAGCGCGACTGGAACCTGGATACCTATGTCAGCGCGCTGATCGAGGCGATCGGGGCGATCCGCGACATCACCGGCAGTGCCGACGTCAACCTGCATGGCGCCTGCTCCGGTGCGATGACCATGGCGGCGCTGATGGGTTATTGCGCCGCCAGCGGCGAAAAGCTGGTGCATGCCGCGACGCTGATGGTATCGGTGTTCGGACTCGATGCGCAGTCGCAGCTCGGGCTGTTCAGCACGCCCGAGGCCGTCACCGCAGCGCGGCAGGGCAGCCAGGCGCTCGGCGTGCTCGACGGCGCGGCGCTGGGACGCATTTTTGCCTGGCTGCGGCCGAACGACCTGGTGTGGAATTACTGGGTCAACAACTACCTGCTCGGCAATGCGCCGCCGGCCTTCGATGTCCTCTACTGGAACAACGACACCACGCGGCTGCCCGCCGGCCTGCACGGCCAGTTCCTCGACATGCTCACGCTGAACCAGCTCGCCACGCCGCGCACGCTGCACGTGCTGGGCCACGCCATCACGCTGTCGGACGTGACCTGCGACAAGTATGTGCTGGCCGGCATGACCGACCACATCACGCCATGGAAGGCGGTTTACCGGTCGATGCGCGCCTTTGGCGGGCGCACCGAGTTCGTGCTGAGTTCCAGCGGCCACGTGCAGAGCCTGGTCAATCCCCCCGGCAACCCGAAGGCGAAGTTCTTCCGCGGCGGCGCGCCGGCCGCCGATCCGCAGGCCTGGCTTGACGACGCGACCGCCGTGCAGGACTCGTGGTGGGAACACTGGAGCCAGTGGCTGCAGGCGCGCTCGGGACCAAAGCGCCGCGCGCCCGACGTTCCCGGCAGCGCGCAATTCGCACCCTGTGGCGATGCGCCCGGACGCTATGTGACCGAAGCGTGATGCGCAGCCCATGGACGCCGGCCCATGCCGCAGCGGCCAACCCAAGTTTCGATTTTTGCAACCCAACCGTGAGGAGATACCCAGATGGAATCGACCAACACCGCGGACGCCGCCGCCCGGCAGGCGTCCCAGGCCCCGCACCGCAAGCTGCTTGACTTCGTCCGGCACAATCGCCTGGACCCGGCCGCGATCCTCGAGTCGCGCCGCAAGGACATCGAGGCGCTGGCCAGCATCAACATCACGCTGCTGAGCGGCCTGCAATCGGTGGTGCGCCTGCAGGCCGAGTACCTGTGCGACACCGCCGCCGACCTGCAGGCGCTGGCGCGCGGCGGCCAGGCCGCCGAGGGCAAGGCTTCCGCCACGGTGGCGCAAGCGCTGCCGCGCTCGCTGCACAAGGCCGTGGCCGGCCTGCGCGGGCTGAGCGATACGCTCTACAAGACCCAGGCGGACAGCATCGCCACGGTCGGCCGGCGCATCGCGGAGAACGTCGAGGAGGTCAAGGGCATCCTGCGCCCCAAGGCATGAACGCAGGCGGGCAAGGCCGGCGCGCCGGCCATGCCCGCGCGCCAACGTCTCCAGGACGAACCGATGACAACCATCAATGCCGGCACGCCAGCCGGCCACAAGCTCCGGGTCCGGACCGTGGACCTGGACGGCCAGGTACTGCGGGCCGGCATCCGGCCGGGCCGGGACGCAGGCCCGCCGCTGCTGGTCTTCAACGGCATCGGCGCCAACTTCGAACTGCTCAGGCCCTTTGTCGACGCACTGCCCGACATCGAAGTGATTCTCTTCGACGTTCCCGGCGTGGGCGGCTCGCCCGCGCCGCTGATGCCTTACCGCTTCTCCAGTCTCTGCGTGCTGGCCGACCGGCTGCTGTCGCGCCTTGGCTACGATGGCCAGGTCGATGCGCTGGGCGTGTCGTGGGGCGGAGCGCTGGCGCAGGAGTTTGCCCGGCTTCAGGCCCACCGTTGCAGGCGCCTGGTCCTGGCGGCGACCTCGCCCGGCGTCATCATGGTGCCCGGCAGGCTGTCAGTGCTGACCAAGATGATCGGCCTGCGCCGCTATACCGATCCGCAGTACCTGCGCCGCGTTGGCGCCGACCTGTATGGCGGCGCCTTGCGCCATGACCCCGCATGGCTCGACCAGCACGGCCGGCACATGCAGCCGCCGCGCGGACGCGGCTACCTCTACCAGCTGCTGGCGGCCTGGGGCTGGAGCAGCCTGCCCTGGCTGGGCGCGCTGAAGCAGCCTACGCTGGTGATGCACGGGACCGACGACCCGATCGTGCCGCCGGTCAATGCCAGGATCCTGGCCGCGGCCATTCCCCACGCGGCGCTGCAGCTGGTCGACGACGGCCACCTCTTTCTTGTGACCGGCGCCGACAGCGCGGCCAGAACCATCGGCCGCTTCCTGCGCGCATAGTCAACCGCTTCAGCGCACGCCTTGACGCACGCAGCACGCCCCCCCGGATGGGGGGCGCATGGTGTGATTCGTGAGCTGGGCATCACCCTGTCGGGTGGGCGGTTTTACTTATCTCGCATTTGGAAAAATTTCATCTCTGCCGCGGGACCGGCTCCCATTAAAGTTGGTCAGAGCAAGAATATGTAGGCACCCGGGATACACCCGCGGGGCCGGTCCAGGGTGTGGCGGCACAACCCGGGCAGGCTGGAGGGGGTGTATCCACCATAGGCACTGGATATTGCAGGATTCCTGGCGGAGGACGGCATGGATGCAGGCAAGCAACTGGCTCACGCGCGTGAAGTGGGCGTCAAGACGGGCGTCGTGCTGCAAAAGCGGCTGAGGAACGCGCAGGAGGCCTACATACATCGTGTGCAGCAGGCCATGGGCGAGGACAACGCGGCCCCCGCGCCGGCAAAGTGGACCGCCGGCCTCGATCCGATGAACGGCTATGCCTACGCGGTCGACAGCATGCAGCGTGCCATCCTGTTCTGGGACACGCTCAGGGAGCGGGGCAACCACTTTGTGGAAAACGCTACGCACGGCCTCAAGCCGGTCCTGCACTTCGACTACGAAACCGTGATGGATGGGCGCCAGTTCGCGCGGCCAGTCAACTACGCACTGCTGAAAATCACGCCGCCCGAAGGCGTGACCATCGATGACAGCCGCCGTCCCTATGTCATCATCGATCCGCGTGCCGGGCATGGCCCGGGTATCGGCGGGTTCAAGGACGATTCGCAGGTGGGCGTGGCGATGCGTGCCGGCCACCCGGTCTACTTTGTTATCTTCTTCCGTGACCCGGAGCCGGGGCAGACGCTGCTCGACGTATGCGAGGCGGAGCAACAGTTCATCCGCAAGGTGCGCGCCCTGCATCCGGACAGCGCCAAGCCGGCCATCATCGGCAATTGCCAGGGGGGCTGGGCCGCGATGATGCTCGGTGCATCGGACCCGGACGACACCGGCCCGATCGTCATCAACGGTGCGCCGATGTCGTACTGGAGCGGTGCCTGGAGCGCGGGCGAGGGCGACAACCCGATGCGCTATTCCGGCGGCCTGCTGGGCGGCACCTGGCTGGCATCGCTTACGGCGGACCTCGGCAACGGCAAGTTCGACGGCGCCTGGCTGGTCCAGAACTTCGAGAACCTGAACCCGGCCAACAGCCTGTGGGACAAGTACTACAACCTGTACCGCAAGGCCGACACCGAGCCGCCGCGCTTCCTCGAGTTCGAGCGCTGGTGGGGCGGCTACTACCTGATGAACCGCGAGGAGATCGAATGGATCACGCGCAACCTGTTCGTCGGCAACAAGCTGTGGAGCGGCGACGTCAAGGCGGCAGGCGGCAAGGGCTTCGACCTGCGCGAGATCCGGGCGCCGATCGTTCTGTTTGCCTCGATGGGCGACAACATCACGCCGCCGCAGCAGGCCTTCAACTGGGTCGTTGACGTCTATGGCAGTACCGATGAAATCAAGGCGCGCGGCCAGGTGATCGTCGGGATGATGCACCGGAGCGTGGGCCATCTTGGCATCTTCGTCTCCGGCAAGGTCGCAAAGAAGGAGCATGCCCAGATCGTTTCGGTGCTCAAGAGCATCGAACTGCTGCCCCCGGGCCTCTACGGCATGGTCATCCATGAACACAAGCGCGGCGATGGCATCGAATACGAGGTCGAGTTCGAGGAACATTCGCTGGAGGAGCTCGCCGGCCGGCTCAACCGCTTCGAGCGGGCCGACGAGAAACCGTTCGAGGCCGTTGCCGCGCTGTCGGACTTCAACCAGCGCGCCTATGAACTGTTCGCGCAACCGTTGGTCCAGGCCATGTCGAACGAGGCGTCGGCACGGATGCTGCGCGAGTTCCATCCGCTGCGGGTGCAGAACTGGGCGTTCTCGGACCTGAATCCCTGGATGGCCTGGCTGAAGCCCGCGGCCGAGGCGGTCAGGGCGAACCGCCAGGCCATGGCGGATGACCATCCGCTGAGGCAGCAGGAACAGGCGGGGGCGGAAATGCTCAGTGCCGGCCTCGACGCTTACCGCGCCGTGCGCGACGCGATGACGGAGGCATCGTTCTTCAACCTGTACGCCAACCTGTTCTCGTTCCTGTCGCTGGACAAGCCTTCCGCGCCGGCAGCCATGGCACCGCAGGAACCGCCGGAAGTCAGGGCCGCGCTGGCCTCGGTCGGCGAGGGCGGCTACACCGAGGCGATTGCCCGGCTGGCCTGCCTGCTCAATCGCAAGGGCGAGCCGTTGCCGCTGTCCCGGCTGGAACTGCGCAAGGAGCTGGTGACGGACTACGCGGACTTCCTGCCCGAACTGCCCCCTGACGCCTGGCGCAAGACCCGGGGCCAGCAGGAGCTGATCACCCGGTACGCGCCCGAGCAGGCGCTGGAGACGCTGCCGGCCTTGCTCAGGCACCAGGCTGACCGCCAGCGGCTGCATGCGCTGGCCGAAAAACTGCGCACCGACGAGCGCCTGCTTGGCACCAGCCCCACGGCGGAGCAGGCTGCAATGCTGGGGCGGATCCGCGCGGTGCTGGCGCCGAAACCCGAGCGCGGCCGCGCCGCGGGCGCACCGCTCACCCGTGCGTCCTAGGGCGATGCGGTACGAGACCACGTGGGTACCCAGCGCCGCCCGCCGACCACGCTGAAACCAGAGCAGGAGCATGCCGTGAACGCCAGACATGAGAAGTACCAGCGGCTGATCGACTATTGCAAGACCATCCCGCCCACCCCGACCGCGGTGGCGCATCCATGCGATCACGCGTCGCTGGAAGGCGCAGCCGAGGCGGCCCGCATGGGCCTGATCGCGCCGATCCTGGTCGGGCCGCGCAGCCGCATCGAGGACGCCGCGCGTGCCAGCGGCATCGACCTCGGCGCGTACCCGATCGTCGATGCGCCGCACAGCCACGCGGCGGCTGCGGCCGCGGTGCAACTGGTGCGCGAAGGCAAGGCCGAGGCCATCATGAAGGGCAGCCTGCACACCGACGAGCTGATGGGGGCGGTGGTCGGGGCCGACAGCGGCCTGCGCACCGCCCGGCGCATCAGCCACTGCTTCGTGATGGACGTGCCCGGGCACGAGGACGCGTTGATCGTGACCGACGCCGCCGTCAATATCGCCCCGACCCTGTCCGAAAAGGCCGATATCCTCCAGAACGCGATCGACCTGGCCCACGCCCTGCAACTGAAGGAAGTCCGCGTGGCGATCCTGTCGGCCATGGAGACCATCAATCCCAAGGTGCCATCCACCATCGAAGCCGCCGCGCTGTGCAAGATGGTCGACCGCCACCAGATCACCGGCGCGGTGGTCGACGGCCCGCTCGCGCTGGACAATGCCATCAACCTGGATGCGGCACGCATCAAGAAGATCGATTCGCCGGTGGCCGGGCGCGCCAACGTCTTGCTGGTGCCCGACCTGGACGCCGGCAACATGCTCGCCAAGAGCCTGACGTTCCTTGCCGGCGCGGATGCCGCCGGCATCGTGCTGGGCGCGCGCGTGCCCATCATCCTGACCAGCCGTGCCGACACGGTGACGACGCGGCTGGCGTCGTGCGCGGTGGCTGCCCTGGTCGCCAAGGCGCGGCGAGAGTCCACCCAGGTGGCGGGGTGACGTCATGGCAGAGATCATCCTGGTCCTGAACGCAGGCTCGTCAAGCCTCAAGTACCGCGCCTACGATGTCCATGACAACGCACTGAGGCTGGTACTGCGCGGCAGCATCGAAGGGCTTTACACCGCTCCGGCGTTTCGCGCGGCCGATGCGGCCGGCGCCGAAGTCGAAGCCAGGCAGTGGGATGCCGGCACCCAGCTCGGGCACGAAGGCGCTATCGCCTACCTGGCGGATTTCCTGCGCGGCCATGGGGAAGGGCATACGCTCGCCGCGGTGGGGCACCGGGTGGTGCACGGCGGCGTGCGCTTCACGCAGCCGGCAAGGGTGACCGATGCGCTGCTGGCGGAGCTCGACACGCTTTGCCCGCTCGCGCCGTTGCACCAGCCGCACAATCTCAAAGCCATCCGCATTCTCGCGCAGCGGCGTCCGGCCTTGCCGCAAGTGGCGTGTTTCGACACCGCCTTCCACCGCGCGCAGCCCGAAGCGGCGCAGGCGTTCGCGCTGCCGGTGGAGATTACCGGACGCGGCGTCAGGCGCTATGGCTTCCATGGATTGTCCTACGAGTACATTGCCAGCGTCCTGCCGCGCATCGACGCCGCCGCGGCCGCGGGCCGCACCGTCGTCGCCCATCTCGGCAATGGCAGCAGCATGTGCGCACTGGTGGCGGGGCGCAGCGTGGCCAGCACCATGGGCTTCACCGCCGTGGACGGGCTGCCCATGGGAACGCGCTGCGGCAGCATGGATCCGGGCGTGATCCTGTACCTGATCGGCGAGCTCGGCATGGATGCCGGGGCCATCGAGGACCTGATCTACCGCAGGTCGGGGTTGCTCGGCATGTCCGGCGTGTCGAGCGATATGCGCGCACTGCTTGCCAGCGACGACGCGCGTGCCCGCTTTGCGGTCGAGGTGTACACGTACCGCATCGCGCGCGAGCTTGGCTCGCTCGCCGCGGCCGCGCAAGGACTGGACGCGCTGGTATTTACCGCGGGCATCGGCGAGCATGCGGCACCGGTTCGCGAGCGCGTGTGCCGGCAGGCGGCATGGCTGGGCGTAAGCATCGATGCCGCGGCCAATGCGCGTAACGGGCCGCGGATCAGCGAGGTATCGGGCAAGGTACCCGTCTGGGTCATCCCGACCGACGAGGAGTTGATGATCGCCAGGCATACCCGGGAGATCATCGCGACGCCCGCGCCATGACCGCCGAACCGGCAGAGCAGTGGACCGACGGGGCGCGATGGGCGCCGCGTCAGCAATGAACCTTCAGGGGACGCGACATGACACCCGAGAACAGACAGCCGATTCTCGCCAATACCAGGGCACTCGTCTGCGGGATTGCGAACACGCATTCCATTGCCTACGGTTGCGCCAGGGCCTTCCACGAACTGGGCGCGGAAGTTGCCATCACCTATGCCGGCGAAAAAGCCCGTCAATATGTCGAGCCGGTGGCAGAGGAACTTTCCGCCCCGATCTTCCTTCCGCTGGATGTGACCAGCGAGGCGGAAATGGATGCGCTGTTCACGCGGATCCGGGACCAGTGGGGAAAGCTCGATATCCTGTTGCATTCGGTGGCCTGGGCCCCGAAGGACGACCTGCAGGGCGGCCTGCTCAATTGTTCGGCGGAAGGCTTCGCCCGGGCCATGGACGTTTCCTGTCACTCTTTCATACGCATGGCCCGCCTGGCGGCGCCGCTGATGCGCGATGGCGGCACGATGTTCACCATGAGCTATCACGGCGCCAACAAGGTGGTGCCGAACTATAACGTCATGGGACCCGTGAAAGCGGCGCTCGAAGCGGTGTCGCGCTACCTGGCGTACGAACTTGGCCCGCAGGGTATCCGCGTGCATGCGATCTCGCCCGGGCCGCTCCAGACCCGCGCCGCATCGGGCCTGAAGGATTTCGACCTGATGCTCGCCGACGCGGTGCAGCGCGCGCCGCTCGGCGAACTGGTCGACATCATGGACGTGGGCTACACCTGCGCGTTCCTGGCCACGCCGTACGCCCGGCGGCTGTCGGGTGAAACCCTGTATGTCGATGGGGGCGTCAACATCATGGCCTGAGCGCCGGGTGTGACCGGGCGCCCGCGCCAGTTATTGCCCGCTGGCCTGCAACGCCAGCGTGACGACACGTAGCGTGGCGTCGTCGGGGCACGGTGTGTCGGCAAATCCCAGGCGCTTCGCCAGGCGTCGCATGGCGGTATTCGACGACAGCACATAGCCGTCCATGCGCCGATAGCCGCGGCGCCTGGCAACATCGATCAGTACCCGCAGCAACTGGCTGGCGAGGCCCAGCCCATGCCAGTCGTCACTGACCGTCACGGCGAACTCGCAAGCGTCGCTGCCCGGTGCGGCAGCATAGCGGGCGCCGCCGACGATGGCGGGCGCGTCGTTCTCCGTGGCGATCGCCACCAGGGCAAACTCGCGCTCCGGCGACGGATGCGTCGCCTGCTCGAGCATTGCCTCCGGCAGTTGCCGCATGGCCGCCATGAAGCGGGTATACCGCGCATCGGCGGACAGCTGGTTGAACGCGGCCAGCAGGCCGGCCTTGTCACGTTCGCCGATCTCCCGCACCAGGAGCTCGCGACCGTCGCGCACGGTGACGTTGAATGGTGCAAATACGGTTGCCGGATCGCGCTCTTGCATGGGCAGTGAAGATAGATGAGGTGAGCAGGGAATAACCTGGGCAGATCCAGTTCATAGTAGTTGATGCGCAATGCCGGTGCCGGCACACGCTTGCAACTCCCCATTTCATGCCTAGACTCCATATGAGCAACCCGCGCGCTTGCTTGCACGGCTTGCGATCCCGCCATGTCCGCTGTCCGCCCTTCCCGTTGGCTGGCAGGCCTTCTTCTGTACGGCCTGATGGGCGCGCTCAGCCTTTGCGGACCCGCTGCCGCAGCCCAGCAAGCTCCGCCATCGCCAAATCCGCCAGCGTCGTCCCCTGCCGCCACCGCCGCGACCGGCCAGGCCACTCCCGCCACGCCGCGCGGCCTGAACCTTGCCAACAAGCCCCGTACCGGCGACTTCGACGTGATGCTCAAGAGCCGCGTCATTCGCGTGCTGGTGCCGTACAGCCGCACGCTTTACTTCAGCGACAAGGGCCGCGAGCGCGGACTGACCGCCGAGCTGGTGCGTGACTTCGAGCGTTACCTGAACAAGAAATACGCCGACCAGCTCGGCAAGCGCCCGCTGACCATCGTCATCATCCCGACCACGCGCGACCGGCTGCTGCCCGACCTGATGGCGGGGCTTGGCGATATCGCCGCCGGCAACCTCACCGAGACCGAAAGCAGGCTCAGGCAGGTGGACTTCACCGCGCCGCGCGACCGCAAGCCGGTGCGCGAGCTGGTGGTCACGGGGCCAAAGGCGCCGCCGTTGCAGCGCCTCGACGATCTTGCCGGAAAGACCGTGCATGTCCGTCGCGCCAGCAGCTATTTCGAAAGCCTGACCGTGCTGAACGACGGCCTGCGCCGCGCCGGCAAGGCGCCGGTCAAGCTGGTCATGCTGCCCGACGCGCTCGAGGACGAAGACGCGCTCGAGATGCTCAACGCGGGCGTGCTGCAGATCCTGGTGGTCGATGACTGGAAGGCTGCGACGTGGGCGCAGATCCTGCCGAACGTCAAGGTGCGCGATGACCTGGCCGTGCGCGATGGTAGCTATACCGGCTGGGCCTACCGCAAGAACAGCCCGCAGCTGCGGCAGGCAATCGAGGACTTCTACCTCAATGTCGTCAAGAAGCAGGGCGGAGCGGAGTACCGGCTAAAGCAGACCATGCTGCGCATCAAGCAGATCAAGAACAATACCGACGATGCCGAGTACAAGCGCTTCCAGCAGACCATCGCCTTTTTCGAGAAGTACGGCAAGGACTATGGCTTCGACCCGCTGATGCTGGCCGCGCAGGGTTTCCAGGAATCACAGCTGAACCAGGAGGCGCGCAGCCATGTGGGCGCGGTCGGCATCATGCAGATCATGCCGGCCACCGGCAAGGAACTGAATGTCGGCAATATCCGGATGGCCGAGGCCAACGTCCACGCCGGCGCCAAGTACATGGACCGGCTGATGACGAAGTACTTTCCCGACGCGCATTTCTCGGAAGCGGACCGGCCGCTGTTCGCCTTCGCCAGCTATAACGCCGGGCCGGGCAATATCGCCAAGATGCGCAAGGAAGCGGCGGCGCGCGGACTGGATCCCGACAAGTGGTTCAACAACGTCGAGATCGTGGTGGCGGAGAAGATCGGCATCGAGACCACCACCTATGTGCGCAATATCTTCAAGTACTACGCGGCGTACCGGCTGATGCAGGACATGCAGGCGTCGCGCGAGCGCGCGATCAGGCAGGTGCAGAAATAGCGGCGGCAGCCAAACCATAGAGGGCCTCCTGGCAACTACCTGCGGGACCGTTGCTGGCAAGAGGGCTGCGCCTCAGACATGCCCGAGCAACTTCCACCAAAGCGGACCCACGACCAGCCAGATGACCATGTAGATCAGGCTCATGAAGAACCCGGCCTTCCACCAATCTCCTTGCGAAACATGGCCAGCGCCAAACATTACGGGACCGGAACCGATGCCGTATTGCGTCAGACAACCGTTGATGTTGCTCAGAATGCCAAGGGCCACGGCTGCGGTGAAGGGAGGGATGCCAGCGGCAACCATCAGTGCCATCGACAGTGGAAACAGAGCGCTGATATGTGCCGTGGCGCTGGCGAAAAAGTAGTGTATGTAGCAGTAGATTGCCGCCACCAGCATATAGACAGCCAGCCTTGGGAAGCCCTCGAGATAGGCGCCGAATTCCTTGCCGAACCACTTGACCATGCCGTATTCGTTGAGCTTGGACGCAAGCATGATAAGCAAGCCAATCCAGATCATGGTGTCCCACGCTGACTTCTCGTCGAGGGCGTCCTGCCAGGTCAGCACACCGGTGATGAAAAGCAGCGAGACACCGATGGCAGCGGCGAGCGTCGCACTGATCTTCAGGTACTCGCCAAAAATCCAGAGGACCAGCAAGCCGATGAAGATCGTGCCCATGATGATCTCCTTGGAGGAGATGCTCCCCATCGCAGCAAGCTCTCTCTGCGCCAGCGCCGTCGCATCGGGCGTTTTCCGGATCTCCGGCGGGGCAATCCACAGCATGGCCAGGGGAATGATCGCCAGGCATAGCAACCCGGGGACGGACGCAGCCACCGCCCACTCAAGCCAGCTGATCGAGACCCCCTGGTCTGCGGCCAGCTTGACGGAAAGCGGATTACCTGCCATCGCGGTGACGAACATCCCCGCCGTAATGATATTCGCGTGGAAGGCACAAAGGATCAGATAGCTTCCTACCTTGCCCCGGGATTCGGGATCGCCGGCATGGCTGCCAAGCACTTCTGCGATCGCACGGGTAATCGGCAGCATGACTCCGCCGGCGCGGGCGGTGATGCTTGGCATGGCGGGCGAAATCAGCAGTTCGGTCATGGCCAGTCCGTAACCCAAGCCCACTGTCCGCTTGCCCAATAGTCGCATGAAGAGCAACGCGATCCGACGCCCCAGACCGGTCTTGATTACGCCGCGGGAAATGAAGAAGGCGAGCAGCACGAGCCAGACCAAATCGGTACCCGTGGATCTGGTCACGTCTGCAAAAGACACGACCCCAACCAGCACGCCTGCGGTTGCGCCAATGATGGCGACTGCCGCCATCGGCAGCGGTGCTGTCATGATGCCGGCAATGGTGGCAACGAATACTGCAAACATGTGCCACGCTTTTAGCTCTAGCCCGGCCGGCGGCGGAAGGAACCACAAAATAATGCCGATGCCAAGCGGGACCAGGAATTTCCAGGTCTTGCCAAGTTGACTGGCGGGAAGCGTTGGCTTCGTCGCGGGAGTACTCGACGGCGGCGTTTTCTTGGCATGAGACAGAGCCATGATTTGCCTCCTGATGGCATTGTATTTTGACGAGTTTCCAGCCTGAAGCCATGCATCTACAGGGCTGCCCGGACGCTGTCGGTTGCCGCTTTGACGATGCTTGCGCTGCGTTGCAGGGACGTACGCTCAATGGCGTCAAGGTCCGGGTAGGCCAGCAGTTGGGCGCCGGTGCTATTGAGCACCAGCGGCAGCGACAGACATACCTCGGAAATTCCTTCGATTTCGGCATGCACAATACCGACCGTGATGATCAGGTCGGTGTTGTGCACGAGAGCCTCGCAGATGCGGCCGATCGCACTGGCGATGCCATAGTGGGTGGCACCTTTTCCTTCCTTGATCAGCTTGGCTGCTTCGTGGACGGAACGCAGGATCAGATCGCGGCTGGCAGGCCCGAGCTCCTTGCCGGTCTTGGTCAGGAATGCGTCGAGGGGCATCCCGGAAACCGTCGCCCCGGACCAGGCGATCAGTGCGGACTCGCCGTGTTCGCCCAGGACGTACGCATGAATCGCCGGTGCGACGACGCCCAGGCGCTCGGAGAGCAGCGAGCGCAGTCGCCCCGTATCGAGCGAGGTGCCAGTACTAATGACACGCGCCCGCGCGCAACCGAGGCGGTCAAATACGACAGCGGCAAGAACGTCGCAGGGGTTGGCGGCAATGACGTAAATTGCATTGGGTGCGAGCCCGGCCACCCGATCGACAATTTCGAGCGCGACTTCCGCATTCGTCTTGGCCAGGTCCAGGCGTGTCTGGCCCGGTTTCACACCGACGCCGGCCGTTATCGCGATGATATCTGCGTCGCGGGCGTCTTCGTATTCACCAGCGTGGAAGCGATTGTGCCCCCAGAACGCCGCGGCATGGGCCAGGTCGAGCACCTGTCCTTCCGCCCGGACTCGCGCGAGGTCGATGACGACGATCTCTGCGCTTGGAATGGCCAGAGCCGTAAATAGTGCCGCTGAGCCGCCCACCAGGCCCGCCCCAACAATGACAATCTTGGGCTGACGCATCGCATGCCTCCGTTGGGACATGTATTCAACGGCCCGACTTATCGGCATCCACGCCTTTCAGTGGTGAAGATGCCACGGCGCGCGAATGCCCCTAAATTGCATTGACATGGTATGGCCGGGATGGACGGATATGCCGCTCGATGTTAAGTCTTGCTGGTTGCGCCAGACGCAAGGGAGGCGTAGCTGTCGAATTCGCCGTATGAACACTAGGGCAACCATGCACCATTTTCAACCCCACCTCACAGCCGGTCCGCGCACTCACGGGAGCTCTGATTCGTCCCGCGTATCAGCCAGTCGGCGCGCGGCCATTGATTAGCCCGGCTTATAAAGCCTTTAAGCATCCATTTGCTACTCAGTCCGGCATGAATCCGCGAAGATGCAGCGGATGACAACGCGTCGATTTGCTCCCTGGACCCCTTTGCAGCGCCGGGCGCCGCGGCTGCTCGCCAGTGCGCTGCTTGCCCTGGCAGCTTGCTTGCCGACCCAGGCCATGGCCTGGTTGCCGCAGTCCAGTTCGAACCAGACCCTCATGAAGATTCGCCTGACCGTCAACGGCCAGAGCGCCACCGCCACGCTGTACGACAACGCTACCGCGCGCGATTTCGCCGCATTGCTGCCGCTATCGCTGACGATGGAGGACTACGCCACCATCGAACGCGTCGCCGGCCTGCCGCGCAAGCTGTCCACGCAGGGCGCGCCTGATGGCATGGCTCCCGTGGCCGGCGAGCTGACCCATTACGCACCGTGGGGCAACCTGGCGATTTTCATCCAGGGCCGGTCCTATGCGCGCAGCCTGCTGCCGCTTGGCAAGGTGAACGAAGGCTTGCCCATCCTGGCACAGCCGGGGCCATACCAGGTACGGATCGAGCGGGTTGAACCCTGACGCGTGCCGCGCGACGTAGAGGCCGTGTGGCCCGTGTCATTGGCCACCGCCCCGGTTTTAATCCATCAAGGAGGCTCATGCACGACCTCAAGACCCTGGCCCTGTGTGCCACCGCGCTGCCATGCGCAGTCGCCTGCGCAGCAGGTCCGCAGGCAAGTTCGCCGCCGGGCGCACCCGCCCAGCAGATCGCACGCGCCGGCAGCCAGCCGTCGATGGCCGGTCCCGCCGACTACTTTACCGGCCGGGCTCGGATCGATCCGGTCTGGCCGGCCGACCCGCATATCAACGCCTCCGGCGGGCTGGTGACGTTCGAGCCCGGCGCGCGCTCGGCCTGGCACACGCACCCGGCCGGGCAGCGACTGGTGGTGATATCGGGCGTGGGACTCACGCAGGAATGGGGCAAGCCGGTGCAGGAGATCCGTCCCGGCGATGTAGTCTGGTGTCCCCCCGGTGTCAAGCACTGGCACGGCGCTGCGCCCTCCACCGCGATGACCCACCTGGCCGTCACCGGCACCGTGGAAGGAAAGAACGTCACATGGATGGAGAAGGTCACCGATGCGCAATACAACGCCCGCTAGGCTGCGCCGGGGTTTGCGGGCCGGCGTGATCGCACTGGTTATCGGCTGCGGCCTTGTCGCCGCGAGCCGTGCTGCCCCGGCAGCGGAGGAGTCCCGCAACATGACCAGCACGCCAGCAGCCGCACCTAGCCCAGCTGAAACCCTGACCGCGCGCCAGCAGGCCATCGTGCCGATCGGCGCGCTGGGTGCAGCGGGCGACATCGCCAGGCTGAACGGTGCCTTGAACCAGGGGCTGGATGCCGGCCTGACGGTCAATGAGGTGAAGGAAGTCCTGGTCCAGCTATACGCGTACGCCGGCTTTCCGCGCAGCCTCAATGCGCTGGCCGAACTGATGAAGGTGGTGGAAGGGCGCAGGCAGCGCGGCATCCAGGACGCAGCCGGCACCTTGCCCAGCCGCCCCCCGCCGCAGGGCGACGCGCTGCTGGCCGCGGGAACGGCCAACCAGACCCGCTTGTCCGGCGCGCCGGTCAAGGGCGCGTTGTTTGACTTCGCCCCGGCCATCGATGACTACCTGAAGACCCACTTGTTCGGCGATATCTTCGAGCGCGACAACCTCGACTGGCAAAGCCGCGAACTGGCCACGCTCGGCATGCTGTCGGCGCTGCCCGGCGCCGAGTCGCAGCTGCAGGCGCATATGCGTATCAGCCTGAACGTCGGCCTCACGGCCGCTCAACTGCGGCAGCTTACCCGCGTACTTGCCGAACGCGTGGATGCCGACAGCGCCCGAAGGGCCGGCGGAGCCCTGGCGCGGCATCTGGCCACTGCCCCTGGCGCGAAGTAGAACGGTTGCCGCGGCTGCGTCGCGGCCGCTTCGGGGCACACCACAAAACTGTACTCCCTGCCCGCCCTCCGCTTTGTACACACCGGCCAGGCCGCCGGAAATCTACTCTGGTGTCACCGCAACGCTCCGGCCGTCCTGGCTCCGCAAGACAGGACGGGCCGGGCGGCGCCCCGTTACAGGACACCAAGCCAATGAGCACCCCCAAGCCTGAAACAGGCCACATCGCCCCCTATACCCATCCCGCCGCCGGCTGGGGCGCGCTGAAGTACGTTGCCATCAACCTGATCAAGGAGAAGGTGGCCGGCGGCAACTACAAGATGCTGTTCAAGCAGAACCAGGCCGACGGCTTCGACTGCCCCGGCTGTGCCTGGCCGGACCGGCAGCATGCCTCGACCTTCGAGTTCTGCGAAAACGGCGTCAAGGCGGTGGCGGCCGAGTCGACCAGCATGCGCGTGACCCCGGAGTTTTTCGCGCAGCACACGGTGACGTCGCTGATGGCGCAGACGGACTATGAGCTGGAGCAGCACGGGCGCCTGACGCAGCCGATGGCCTACGATGCGCAGACCGACAAGTACCGGCCGATCGCCTGGGACGAGGCCTTTGCGCTGATCGCGCGCCACCTGCGCGCGTTGCCGGATCCGAACCAGGCCGCGTTCTATACCTCGGGCCGCGCCAGCAACGAGGCCGCGTTCCTGTACCAGCTGTTCGTGCGCGCCTATGGCACCAACAACTTTCCCGACTGCTCCAATATGTGCCACGAGGCCACTAGCCGTGGCCTGCCGCAGACCATCGGCGTGGGCAAGGCCACCGTGGTGCTGGATGACTTCGAGCATGCCGACACTATCCTGCTGTTCGGCCACAACGCGGCCACCAACCATCCGCGCATGCTGGGCGAACTGCGCGAATGCGCCCGGCGCGGCGCCACCATCGTGTCGATCAATCCGCTGCGCGAGCGCGGCGTGGAGCGCTTCACCAGCCCGCAGCACCCGGTGGAGATGCTGACCGGGTCCAGCACCAAGATCGCGTCGATGTTCGTGCAGCCCCGGCTGGGCGGCGACTTTGCGCTGATCAAGGGCATGGCCAAGCGCCTGCTCGAGTTGGACGACGAGGCCATCCGTCACGGCCGCGAGCGCCTGATCGACGTGGACTTCGTGCGCGAGCACACCGTCGGTTTCAGCGACTTTGTCGATGACCTGCGTGCCGAAAGCTGGGCCGACATCGTTGCCGAGTCGGGCGTGCCGCAGCAGGATATCGACGCGCTCACGCAGGTCTATGCGCGCGGCAAGCGCGTGATCGCCTGCTGGGGCATGGGGCTGACGCAACACAAGCATTCGGTGCCGACGGTGCAGATCCTGTCCAACCTGATGATGATGCGCGGCAATATCGGCCGCCCGGGAGCCGGGCTGCTGCCGGTGCGCGGGCATTCCAACGTGCAGGGCGACCGCACGGTGGGGATCGAGGAGAAGCCCGAGCCGGAATTCCTCGATCGCCTGCAGGCCGCCTTCGGCTTCGAGCCGCCGCGCCAGCATGGCTATGACGTGGTGCACACCATCTCGGCGATGCTGGCGGGCAAGGTCAAGGTCTTTGTCGGGCTGGGCGGCAACTTCTCCACCGCCACGCCGGATACGCCGCGCACCTTCGCGGCGCTGCGCCAGTGCGACCTGACCGTGCACATTGCCACCAAGCTCAACCGCAGCCACCTGGTGCACGGCAAGGAAGCCCTGATCCTGCCGACGCTGGGCCGCACCGAGATCGACCAGCAGGACGGCGTGGCGCAGGGCGTGACGGTCGAGGACTCGGTCTGCATGGTCCATATCTCCTTCGGCATGAACGCGCCGGCATCGCCGCACCTGTTGTCGGAGATCGCCATCGTCGCGCGCATGGCGGCGGCCACGCTGGGCTCGGAGACGATCGACTGGCTCTGGTATGCGCAGGACTACGCCCGCATCCGCGATGCCATCGAGCAGGTGATCGACGGCTTCGACAGCTATAACGAGCGCGTGGCGGTGCCGGGCGGCTTCCACCTGACCCCGCCGGCGTGCCACCGGGTCTGGCATACGCCATCGGGCAAGGCGCAGTTCCTGGTCAACCGCATCGACAAGGACACCCCCATCAACCGTGCGCGCCAGCAGTATGGCGACCGGCTGATGGTGATGATGACCACGCGCTCGCACGACCAGTACAACACCACGATCTATGGCCTGGACGACCGCTACCGCGGGGTGTTCGGCCTGCGCCGGGTGGTCTTCATCAACGCCGCGGACCTGGCGCGGCTGGGCCTGGAGGCGGGGCAACACGTCGACATCACCAGCGTCTGGGACGACGGCGTACAACGCCGGGTCGAGGACTTCGTGCTGGTCGAATACGACATCCCGCAAGGGTGCGTCGGGGCGTACTACCCCGAGACCAATCCCCTGGTGCCGCTGGAGAGCACAGGCGATGGCTGCGGCACGCCCACGTCCAAGTCGGTGCCGGTGCTGCTGACACCCTCACGGCACCAGCAAACCGCGCCGAGCTGATCCCGCGCCCGCGCAAGACCACTCATCAAGCGACCGACGCCCCTGGTGAACGCACCCCTCTCCCGCAGCGCGGGAGAGGGGTGGAGCTACCGCAAGCGCTGCATCAGTTTTCTTCAAGACACCCCAATGGAATCCACCGAACTGGCCGGACACACCGGCTTTGAAACGCGTGACATCGTGCGGCACAAGCGCTGCGAGACCCAGCCGGCCACCGACAACGTCGCCGAGGAGCTGCCGGTGGCGCTGGTGTACAACGGCATCTCGCATGCGGTGATGATGTGCACGCCGCTGGACCTCGAGGCCTTCGCGGTCGGCTTCTCGCTGACCGAGGGCATCGTCGCACGCAACGCCGAGATCCACGATCTCGAGGTGCGCATGCATGCGCACGGCGCCGAAGTGCAGATGGAGATCAGCGAACACGCCTTCGCCACCATGCGCGCGCGCCGGCGCGCGCTGGCCGGACGCACCGGCTGCGGCGTGTGCGGTCTCGAAAGCATCGCGCTGCTGGACCTGGAGCCGGCGCGCATGCCCGAGCCGGCCGCCCGGATCGCGCCGTCGCGCGCCATGATCGAGCGCGCCGTCGCCGCGCTGCCGTCGCGCCAGCGGCTGATGCAGGCCACCGGTGGCGTCCATGCCGCGGCCTGGTGCGATGCCGGCGGCGAGATCCTCCATGTGTTCGAGGATGTCGGCCGCCACAATGGCCTGGACAAGCTGATCGGCCACCTGGCGATCCAGCGCGTGGACATGGCGGACGGTTTCGTGCTGCTGTCCAGCCGCGCCAGCTATGAACTGGTGCGCAAGGTCGCGCGCATGAACATCCAGATGCTGGCGACGATCTCGGCACCGACCGCGCTGGCCATCCGCATCGCCGAGCAGGCCGGTGTGCGCCTGCTCAGCTTCTGCCGGCAGGACGGTTACGTCGACTACACCAGTGCGTCTATGCAAGGCACGCGCGGAGACGCGGCATGCTGAACTTCGACGAGGCCCAGGCCGTCTTCGCAATGTGCGCGCAGCCGGTGCGCGAGACCGAGACCGTGTGGCTGGGCCTGCTGACCGGCCGCGTGCTGGCCCGCGACGTGGCCGCGGTGATCGATACGCCGGCGGCCGACCGCAGCGCCATGGATGGCTATGCGGTGCGCTGCGCGGACTGCCGCGCCGATGCCTGCCTGCCGCTGCAGCAGGTGGTCTATGCCGGCACCCGGCCGCAGCCGCTGCTGCCCGGCCATGCCATCCGCATCTACACCGGCGGCGTGATCCCGCCCGGCGCCGACGCCGTGGTCGCGCTGGAGGATGCCGACGAGACTTACCAGGGTATGGTGTGCGCGCGCCCGCCGCTGCCCGGCCAGCATATCCGCCGCCAGGGCGAGGATGCGCGCCGGGGGGACCAGCTGCTGTCGGCAGGCACCTTGCTGCATGCCGGCCATATTGCCGCGCTGGCATCCCAGGGCGTGGCCGAGGCCGAAGTCTGCCGGCTGGTCGAGGTGGCGATCCTGACTTCCGGCGACGAGGTCGCCGTGCACGACGAGCCGAGCGACGTGTACCAGGTGCATGACGTCAACGGCCCCATGCTGGAATCGCTGGTGCAGGCGATGGGTGCGGTGGTCAGCTGCCACCGCCATGTGCGCGACGACGAGCGCGCGCTGCACGACATGCTGCGCGAGCTGGCCGGCGCCGCCGACCTGGTGCTGGTCACCGGCGGGGCCTCGGTCGGGCAGCGCGACCTGGTGGCGGCGGCGCTGGCTTCCGCCGGTGGCGAACTGCTTTGCCGGGGCGTCAACATGAAGCCCGGCAAGCCGGTCACGGTGGGGCGCCTGCGCGGCAAGCCCGTGGTGTGCCTGCCGGGTAATCCCGCTGCCGCCTATGCCACCTTCGCGCTGCTGGTGACGCCCTTGCTGCGCCGCCTGCAAGGACGGTCGGAGCTATTTCCGCCAGTCGGCCGGGTCAGGGCGGCATTGGCCGGAACGCGACCGCACCGCGGCGATGCCTTCTGGCGCGTGGGCGAGATCGGCAATTTCGGGGGGCGCGACAGCTTCGTGCAGGTCAATGCACAGCAGGGCGCGGCGTCCGTATCCGCGCTCGGCCAGGCGTGCGGCTTCGTGCGGGTGGAACCCCAATGCGCCGGATCCCTGCAAAACGTGCCGCTGCCGTACTATGATCTCCAGCGTTGGCTCAGCTGATGCCGGCGGCGCGTGGCCGGCGCAGGCAGCGGGCCGGGGCCGCAGCGGACGGCAAGCAAGGGGAGCGCGGCGTGAAACTCTATGAAAAGCTGGCTGCGGATATCGAGGCCCTGGTGCAACAGGGCGTGCTGCTGCCCGGCGAGCGGATTCCCTCGGTGCGGCAGACCAGCCAGCACCACCGCATGAGCATTACCACCGTGATCCGCGCCTACGTGCTGCTGGAGAGCCGCGGCATCATCGAAAGCCGGCCGCAGTCCGGCTACTTCGTGCGCGCGCGGGCGGGCGAGCCGGTGGCCGCGCTGCGCCCGTCGCGGCCCAGCGCCAAGCCTTCGGCGGTGGATGTCAGCGCGCTGGTGCTGTCGACGCTGCGCTCGATCCGTTCGGACGAGGCCGTGCCGCTGGGTTCTCCCTATCCGGATCCTTCGCTGTTCCCGTGGCAGCGCATCAACCAGTACGCCAACAATATCGCGCGCCGCTATGCCAAGTGGACCATGCTGGACGACCTGCCGCCCGGCAGCCCCGAGCTGATCCGGCAGATCTCGCGCCGCTATCTCGAGAACGGCTACGCCATCGACCCGAACGAGGTCATCGTCACCATCGGCGCGACCGAGGCGATCAACCTGTGCCTGCAGGCGGTGGCCAGGCCCGGCGATACCATCGCGGTGGAGTCACCGACCTACTACGCCATGCTCCATGCCATCGAACGGCTGGGCATGCGCGCCATCGAGGTGGCGACCGATCCCGCCGATGGCATCGACATCGATGCGCTGGCGCGGCTGATCGATGAAAAGGGCGTGGCCGCCTGCATGGTGATGCCCAACTTCCAGAACCCGCTCGGCTTCCAGATGCCGGACCAGAACAAGCGCGCGCTGGTGACGATGCTGACCGCGAAGGACATACCGGTCATCGAGAACGACGTCTACGGCGAACTTTATTACGGCGAGGCCCATCCCAGTTCATTGAAGGCCTATGACGAGGCCGGCATCGTGTTGCATTGCTCCTCGTTCTCCAAGACCCTGACCAATGCCTACCGCATCGGCTGGGCGCTGCCGGGGCGCTACCGCGAGGCGGTGGAACGGCTCAAGTTCCTCAATACGCTGACCACGCCGGCGATTCCGCAACTGGCGATCGCCGAGTTCCTGAAGAACGACGGCTACGATTTCCACCTGCGGCGCGTGCGCAAGGCCTATGCGCAGCAGGCCAGCATCATGGCGGCCACGGTGCGCCGGTTCTTCCCGGATGGCACCACCACCTCGCAACCGGCGGGGGGCTACGTGCTGTGGGTGCAGCTGCCCGCGGGCATCGACGCGATGGAGATGTACCACGCCGCGCTGGAGCACCGCATCACCGTGGCGCCGGGGCATATGTTTGCGCCGGGCGCCACCTATCGGCACTGCATCCGGCTGAATTACAGCGGGGAATGGTCGCCCGGCATCGAATCCGCCGTGCAGACGCTGGGCAAGATCGCGCAGCACCTGCTGGCGCGCAGCCGCGAGCAAAGTGAGGATGAACGCTAGCATGCAGGACGCCGACATCGATCCCGCCATCGTTGCGGTGCTCCAGGTGCTGTGCCAGGCCGGCCGCGACGGCGGCGGCCCCTGGTCGCTTGCCCGGATCGCCAAGCGTTCCGGCCTGCCGATGAGCGTGCTGCGGCGCGTGCTGACGCAGCTGCAGGCGGCCGGACTGGCCGACATGTCGATCGACGAAGCGGGTCGCGGCCATGCGAGCCTGACCCCGGCCGGCGCTGAGCTCGCCGCACAGGTTTTCCCCGAAGCCTGACATCGTGCCGGCTCCGGGGCCGCGGCTCAGCCGCCCACCAGCGACATGCGTACCGTGGGATATTGCCGTTTGCCGCTGGCAAACCTTTCCGCGCGTATTCCGGCGCGCAGCTCCGAATAACGGTCGCCGCGCGCCTGCCATGCCTGCCGGATCGCCTGCGCCAGGTCTTGCTCCGGGCACGCGGCGCCCAGATGCTGGCGCAGGTCGACCGACCGGGTGGCAAACAGGCACAGGTGCAGCCGGCCATCGACCGACACGCGGGCGCGGGTGCAATCGCCGCAGAACGGCTGCGACACGCTGGAGATAAAGCCCAGCTTCAGGCTGCCATCGGCCAGCAAGAAATTGCTGGCGGTCTCGCCAGCGCGCCTGGCGAGCGGCAGCAGCGCATGCGCGCGCTCGATCGCAGCGCGCAATTCCTCCGACGGCACTACGCGCGCTTGCGACCAGCCGCTGGGACCTTCCACGTCCATATACTCGATAAAGCGCAGCGTGACGCCGCTGCCGCGAAAGTGTTCGACCAGCGGCAGCACCTGGCCGTCATTGGTGCCGCGCTCGACCACGCAGTTGACCTTGACCGGGGCCAGGCCGGCGGCGCGGGCTGCGTCGATGCCCTCCAGCACGCGGCCAACCGGAACTTCCACATCGTTCATGGCGCGGAAGATGCCGTCGTCCAGGCTGTCGAGGCTGACCGTGACCCGGTCCAGCCCCGCGTCGCGCAGTGCGCGGGCCTTGCGCGCCAGCAGGCTGCCGTTGGTGGTCATCGCCACTGCCACCGGCTTCCCCTCGCGCGTGCGCATCGCGGCAATCCGTTCGACCAGTGACTCGATGCCCTTGCGCAGCAGCGGCTCGCCGCCGGTCAGGCGCACCTTCTCGACGCCCAGGCCGACAAAGGCGCGCACGATGCGCAGCAGTTCGTCGTCGGATAGGCGCTGCGCGGGCGTGAGGAACGGATAGTCGCGCCCGAAGCGCGACTTGGGCATGCAGTAGGTGCAGCGGAAATTGCACTGGTCGATCACCGACAGGCGCAGGTCGCGCAGCGGGCGACCAAGCTGGTCGAGCACGGCGGGCGTGACGGGGCCCGGCGCGGCGGCGGGATGGCCGGACGTGGCCGGCAAGGCTTGCACAGGCGCTGCTTGCATGGGGAGTCTCCATAAGCGTATGCGGTCCATCGTAGGTGCCGGCGACCGCGCCGCAGGCGTACAAAGCGGCCGGCGTGCAAGCAGAACAGTTGCGGCCCGAGCGCTGCGGCGTCAGGGGTGCGGCTCGCGGATGCGTACCGTGGCGGTCTGGCCGGCAATCAGCTGGACGCCTTCCGGGACCGGATCGAGCGCGATGCGCACCGGTATCCGCTGCGCCAGCCGCACCCAGTTGAAGGTCGGGTTGACGCTCGGCAGCAGGTTCGGGCCGAGTGCGCGGTCCTGGTCCTCGATGCCGGGCGCGATGCTCTGCACCTGTCCGTGCAGCGGCGCGCGCTGCCCCATGACATGCACTTCGGCGGCGCTGCCGATCCGGATCGCGGGCAGCTTGGTCTCCTCGAAATAGCCCTCGACGTATTGCGAGCCGCTTGCCACCACCGACAGGGCCGGCTTGCCGCGGGTGGCGAAGTCGCCTGCGCGCGGCAGGCGGTCACTGACCTGGCCGTCGACCGGGCTGGTGACGCGGCAACGCGCCAGGTCCAGCGCGGCGACGTCGACCGCGGCCCGAGCCTGGTCGACGCGCGCCTGTGCGGCGGCTACGGCGGCCGCGTTGCGGAGCCGCCGCGCCAGCGCCAGCGCCGCGCGTGCCGACGCGGCTTCGGCCTGCGCCTGCTCCAGGCGCAGGCGGAAGCGCTCCGGATCCACCTCGAACAGCACCTGGCCGCGTTGCACCCGCGCGTTGTCGCTGATCAGCACGGCCGTGACGGGACCCGAGACATCGGGCGCGACCTGGATCACCGCGGCGCGCACGTGGCCGTCGCGGGTCCATGGCGCCGCGGTGTAGTACTGCCAGAGGTGCCAGGCGGTCATCGCCGCGGCGGCCACCGCGGCCAGGGTCACAGCAACCGGGACGAGCAGCGAGAGCTTGCGAATCATGATGGGGCCTGCCAGACGAGCGCGACGATGGCGCCCAATACGAGGATGTACAGCGAGAGGTTGAACAAGGACCGGTGCCACACGATGCGGTAGAAGCCGACCCGGACCAGCACGGCACGCAGTGCGGCGGCGACCGCGAACGCGGCCAGCATCCACACCACGGTGGCGGGCACGAACACGCCATACAGGTCGAACTCAGTGGCGTGCATGGCGTCTTTCCTGGTCATGGGGATAGAGAGCAAGGCGCAGCGTGGCGAGCGCCGTCAGCGTGGAGCGGGAGCTGCCGTGCGCGGACGTGGCCAGCGCCGCGAAGGCCGCGTCGATCTGCGCAGCCAGCGCCGGCGCGGGCGGGATGGCATGGCCGGCACGCGCGCAGTGGCGGTAGTGCCGCGCGACCCCGGCAAGCACGCGGGCGACTGCGCGATCCGTGGCGCGCCGCAGCGCCAGCACGGCAACTTCGACCAGGAAGTCGGCCAGCGCATTGGCCGCCTGCTCATGGCTGGCATGGTTGCGGCGCGTCAGCGGCGGCCACTGGCGCAGCAGGCGGTCGAGCAGGCGGCCGCGCAGCCGCGCGCTATTGACCGGCGCGCGCGGATGGGCGGCCAGCGCGATCTCTTTCCAGTTGGCGCGCGCCAGCCGGTATGCCACCAGCTGCTGGCCAAACGGCTGCATCAGCACCGCCCACAGCGCGGCGAACACCAGTGCCGCCAGGCTTGCCAGGCTGCCGTTGAAAATGCCGGCAAAACTCGCCTTTCCCAGGTCCTGCGGCCCCGGGAACGACGCCGCGGTCACGGCCAGCAGCACGCCGAACAACGCGAAGCGCGGCTGCGTGGTCATCGCGCCGATCACCAGGTAAGGCCCGAACAGCAGCGCGGCGAGCGAGCCGAAGTCATGGGCCAGCTGCAGCACCACGAACTGGTAGTACCAGGACAGCAGCGCGCAGGCCACGCTCCACGCGATCACGCGGCCAGCCACCAGCCGCGGCTCGGGCGTGCAGGCGATGAAGCAGCTGGCCAGCGCCGCCAGGCCGACCGGCACGGCGCCGTCCACCCAGCCGGATGCCATCCACAGCAGGCCGGCCACCAGCGTCGCCGAGCCCGCTGTGGCGGCGCGGAACAATAGCTGCGCGTGGTCATGATGCCGCGCCTGGCCGGCCGGCTCCACGCGGTAACGCAGCGCCGCGGGCTCGCTGCCGCGCTGGCGCAGGCTGGCCTGCAGCAGGCGGCAGTCCTGCCAGAGGTCGCCTAGTTCATCGAGGTAGTCGAAGGTCGCCGCGACCAGCCGCGCGTGCCAGTCGGCGGGCGCGGTCGGCGCCGTGCCCGCCGGGTACCACGACGGCGGCGGGCGCGACGCGCCGGCCGCACCGGCGATCCAGTCCAGCATGGCACGCAGGCGCTGCGCGACGTGGTCCGGCATGCCGGCGCGATGCCGGCGCAGCGCGTTTGCGGCATCGGCCAGCGCCAGCACCAGCGGCAGCAGCGCGGTCATGCGCTGGTGCAGCGCGCGTGCGCGCCGCAGCTTGTGCGCGTTGCCGGATTCATAGGCGAGCTGGGCCATCTGGGTTTCCAGCGCGAGGATATCGGCGGCGAGCGTGCTGAAGCTGTCGTGGCGTTGCCCCGCGCTGGCGCCGCCGGCCAGCATGTCGACGCTCCAGCGCGAGGCGTGCTCCATCCATGCCGCCGCGCGCGCGGCCAGCGCCGGCGCGGTGCGCGATGGAAACACCACCGCGCTGACCACGCTGGCGCAGACGATGCCGATCACGATCTCCTCGATCCGCGTCAGCGCGACGTCGAACACCGTGCCGGGGTGGGTCACGGTCGGCAGCGCCACGATCGGCAGCGTATAGGCGGCCAGCAGGCAAATGTAGTTGCGCGGTGCCGGCTCCAGCAAGGACAGGTAGAGCAGGGTGCCGGTCCAGCAGGCGATCGCCGCCATCAGCAGCACGGGCTGATCAACCAGACAGGGCACCAGCGCGACCGCGCCGATGGCCCCCAGCAGCGTGCCGACGACGCGGTAGGCGCCCTTGGCATGCGTCGCGCCGGCGAGCGGGCTGGACACCAGGTAGACCGTCGCCATGGCCCAGTAGGGCCGCGGCAGGCCCAGCGCCAGCGCCGTGCCGAGCGCCAGCATCGCCGCGCCGAACACCTTGAGGGAATGCAGCCAGGGCGCAAGGTCAGGGGCGCCCGCCCACGCCGCGGCGAACGCGCTGGCCATCCCGGCAGGGCGTGGCCGTGGCGTGACGGGAGAAAGCGGGCGGGAAGCGGACATGGCGTCAGTGCGCGAGGCCCGCGGCGCGCATCAGCAGCTTCATCAGGCTGGCGCAGGCGAACACCGTGCCGACCCCAGCCAGCCACAGCGCCAGCAGCCAGCCCAGTCGGGTCGCCAGCGGTGCGCTCGGCGTCTTATGCGGAGTCCTGGCCATCAGTGGTACCCCTCGCCGCGCCGGACCTTGCCGCGGAACACGTAGTACGACCACGAGGTGTAGGCCAGGATGATCGGCACGATGAAGAGCGTGCCGACCAGCGCGAAGCCCTGGCTTTGCGGCGGCGACGAGGCATCGAAGATCGACACCGACGGCGGGATGATGTTGGGCCAGATGCTGATGGCCAGCCCGGTATAGCCCATGAAGACCATCAGCAGCGCATACAGGAACGGCGACACATTGGGCTGCCGGCGCAGCGACCGGTAGATGCCCCAGGCCGAGCCCAGCACCAGCAGCGGCACCGGCAGGAAGAACAGCAGGTTGGGCAGCGCGAACCAGCGCTGCGCGATCTCCGGGTGGGTCAGCGGCGTCCAGATACTGACCGCGCCCACCATCGCCAGCATCACGCCGGTCAGTACGTTGGTCACGCGCAGCATGGTCCACTGCAGCCGGCCCTCGGTCTTCATGATGAGCCAGGTGACGCCGAGGAACGCGTAAGTGATCACCACGCCAACGCCGCAGAACAGCGGAAACGGCGCCAGCCAGTCGAGCGCGCCGCCGCTGAAGGTGGTGCCGTCCATGGCGATGCCGTCGATATAGGCGCCCAGCGTCACGCCCTGGAAGAAGGCAGCGACCACCGAGCCCCAGGTGAACGCGGCGTCCCAGTACGGGCGGCTGCGGTCGCTGGCCTTGAAGCGGAATTCGAAGGCGACGCCGCGGAAGATCAGCCCCAGCAGCATGAACACCAGCGGCAGGTAGAAGGCGCTGAGCAGCACCGAATACGCCAGCGGGAAGGCGCCCAGCAGCGCCGCGCCGCCCAGCACCAGCCAGGTTTCGTTGCCGTCCCACACCGGCGCGACCGTATTCATCATCACGTCGCGGTCATGGCGGTCGCCGACGAAGGGGAAGAGGATGCCGATGCCGAGGTCGAATCCGTCCATGATGACGTACATCATCACGCCGAAGAAGATCAGCGCAGCCCAGATAACGGGAAGGTTGATACCCATGTCGATCACCTGTTCAGGATTCGCGGCGGCCGTGCGGGGCCATCGCGTTGGGAGTGGAAGCGGCGGCGAGGGCGGCGGGAACGACGCTGCCGGGGCCGTAGGACGGCCGGTCGTCCGGATGGGGGTGCGGGTGGTGCGTATCCGGCGCCGGGCCGGCGCTGGCCAGCCTGAGCATGTAGCGGATGCCCACGCCGAAGCAGACGAAATAGACAACCACGAACAGCGCCAGCGACAGCGCCACCGGCCCCGCCTGATGCGCGGACACGGCATCGTGGGTGCGCAGCAGTCCATAGACCACCCATGGCTGGCGTCCGATCTCCGTGGTCATCCAGCCCGCCAGCAATGCGATCAGGCCGGTGGGCCCCATCGCCACCGCCAGACGCAGGAATGCGCGCGAGCGGTACACCGCGCCATTGCGGCGCAGGATCCAGCCGAGCAGGCCGAACAGGATCATCGCCACGCCCAGGCCCACCATGGCGCGGAAGGTGAAGAACACCACGGTGGCGTTGGGACGGTCCGCTTTGGGGAAGTCCTTGAGCCCGCGGATCTGGCCGTCCAGGCTGTGCGTCAGGATCAGGCTGCCCAGGCGCGGGATCTCGATGGCGTAGCGGGTTTCCTCGCGCTCCATGTCGGGAATGCCGAAGACGATCAGCGGGAAGCCGCCCTTGTCGCCGCTGGGCGCGGTATTCCAGTGCCCCTCCATCGCCGCGATCTTGGCGGGCTGGTGCGCCAGCGTGTTAAGCCCATGCGCGTCGCCCACCACCGCTTGCAGCGGCGCGGCCACCAGCACCATCCACAGCGCCATCGACAGCATCTTGCGCGCGGCGGGCACGGCGCGGCCATGCAGCAGCTGCCAGGCCGACGCCGCCGCCACGAACAGCGCCGTGGACAGCAGCGCCGCAATCACCATGTGCGCGAGGCGGTAAGGGAACGACGGGTTGAAGATCACCTCGAGCCAGTCGGTCGGCACCACCTTGCCGGCGACGACGACGTAGCCCGCCGGCGTATGCATCCAGCTGTTGGAGGCCAGGATCCAGGTCGACGAGATCAGCGTGCCCAGCGCCACCATCACGGTCGCGAAGAAGTGCAGCCCCGGCCCGACGCGGTTCCAGCCAAACAGCATCACGCCGAGAAAGCCGGCTTCCAGGAAGAACGCCGTCAGCACTTCGTAGGTCAGCAGCGGGCCGGTGATGCTGCCGGCGAACTGCGAGAAGCCGGACCAGTTGGTGCCGAACTCATAAGCCATGACCAGGCCGGAAACGACGCCCATGCCGAAGTTCAGCGCGAAGATCTTGATCCAGAACTGGTACAAGGACCGGTACACCGGGTCTTTGGTGTAGAGCCAGCGAGCCTCCAGGAAGGCCAGGAAACACGCCAGCCCGATGGTGATGGCGGGAAACAGGATATGAAAGGAAACCGTGAATCCGAACTGGATCCGGGCAAGGTCCAGCGCTGTGAGTCCGTGCATCGATGTGCTCTCCGTGGGGTTGCCGCCGGCACGACGGCATGTCGCGCGACACTACGGACAAGGGTAGGGATGACGGCGTGGCTGGCAGGGATACAGTTTTTGGGGATCTGTGCAAGCTCAGTTGTCGAGGCCGAGACTTGATGGCCCACGAATCCCGACTGTTTTTCTCCCCTTTCCCGCTTGCGGGAGAGGGGCGGGGGTGAGGGCCGGCGCTGGCAATAGCAAGGGCATGTGCTTCGTGGCAGCGCCCGGCCCTCACCCCAACCCTCTCCCAGAGGGAGAGGGAGTACCCAATCGGCAGTGGCAAATGCGCTCAGCTGAACAGCGCCAGCGCCTTGCCCAGGGTGGACCAGATGCCGGTGCCGAGCGGAATCAATACATAAGCCCAGAACGCGAACAACAGCAGGGCCTTGCCGAAGGTGCGATCGTCTTGCATGGCGAATCTCCGTGCGATAGATGAGGGGAAGCCGCTCAAACCGCGCCGGCGGCTTCGCGCAGATGATGCCGCGCATGCACGGGCCGCATCAGCAGGTTGCACGCGAAGCCCACCACCAGCAGGCCGGCCATGATATGCAGGGTATCGACATAGACCTCCGACCTTGGCACACCTAGTGCGAGCTTGTACTCGCGGATGTAGTTGACCAGCGCCGGCCCGGCAATGCCCGCGGCGGCCCAGGCGGTCAGCAGGCGGCCATGGATGCCGCCGACGTAGGCGGTGCCGAACATGTCCGCCAGGTAGGCCGGGATGGTGCTGAAGCCGCCGCCATACATGGTCAGGATCAGGAAGTAGCAGGCCACGAACAGGGCCACGTTGCCGGATGCGCCCACCGCCGGCACCGCCATGTAGAGCGCCGCGCCGAAGGCGAAGAAGATGGCGTAGGTAAGCTTGCGGCCGAAGTAGTCGCTGGCGGAGCTCCACAGGAAGCGTCCGGTCATGTTGCCGATGCTGAGCAGGCCGACAAAGCCCGCCGCGGCCGCGGCGGTGATGGTGCCCTTGAAGGTTTCCTGGATCATCACCGCGGCCTGGCCCAGCACGCCGATGCCGGCCGTGATGTTGAGGAACAGGATCAGCCACAGCAGGTAGAACTGCGGCGTCTTCAGGGCCTGGTCGATATGCACGTTGGCGTGTGTCACCATCTTGCTCGGCCTGGCCGGGGGGACGTAGCCAGGCGGCGTCCATACCGGGGCCGGGATGCGAATCGCGAGCGCGCCGATCGACATCGAGATGAAGTAGATCACGCCCATCACCAGGAAGGTCTCCGCCACCCCCGCGCTGGTGGCGCTCTTGAAATGGTTCATCAGCGCCACCGACAGCGGCGCGCCGATCATCGCGCCGCCGCCGAAGCCCATGATCGCCATCCCCGTGGCCATGCCGCGCCGGTCCGGGAACCAGCGGATCAGCGTCGACACCGGCGAGACGTAGCCCAACCCCAGGCCGATGCCGCCCAATACGCCGTAGCCCAGGTAGAGAAGCCAGATCTGGTGCAGCCAGATGCCGAGCGCCGAGACCACGAAGCCGCCGCCGAAACAGCAGGCCGCGGTGAACATGGTGCGCCGCGGGCCGACCTTCTCCAGCCACTTGCCGGCAAACGCGGCCGAGATGCCGAGGAAGAAGATTGCCAGCGAGAACACCCAGCCCAGCGTGGTCAGCTGCCAGTCGCCGGGCGCGGATTGCGTGACGCCGAGGATGCGGGTCAGCGGCTCGTTGAACACCGAGAAGGCGTAGGCCTGGCCGATGCACAGATGCACCGCCAGCGCGGCCGGGGGCACCATCCAGCGGTTGAAGCCGGGCCGGGCGATGATGGCCTCCTTGGAGAAGCGCGAGGGCCGCGCGGTGCTCGTGTTGGTGGGGATGCGCGGGGTGGACGAGGGCGTCTGCGCTGGCGCGGGATATGGCATGAAGTTGTCTCCTACCTGGAAGTGGCAGCCTCTTGTTGCGCGGGGCGCGGCGGGCTGGAGCGCGTCGTCCAGCAAGTCCTGTGCCCAAGGTTCAAGCCCTTTGCCATCAACGCATGACGCCGAATGGCCCGCTTGCGGGCGCGATGCGTTGGACAAAATGTCCGCGCGCCGGCCCGGTGTCCCGGCCAAAATGTCCATCCGCTGCGGGTTGGCCGGCTCGGCCTCGGTTTAACTCCCAATACAGCGCTTGCACCGACTGTCGCTAGACTCTTGCACTCTCCGTCTCTCCGCCCCGCAACAACCAAAGTGATGAGCGAACGACAAAGCAATGCGGCCGATACCGACAACTGGCAGCGCCGCACCATCCTGGTGGTGGACGACGAGGCCGGCATGCGTTCGTTCCTGTCGCGCGCGCTGGAAGGCAAGGTCGATGCCGTGCTGACCGCCGACAGCGCCGAAGCCGGCGCTGCGCTGCTGGAGCAGCGCCATGTCGACCTGATCCTCCTCGACGTGGCGTTGCCGGGCGCCAGCGGCGTGGAATGGCTCAAGGCGCTGCGAGCCGCCGGCAACCCCGCCGACGTGATCCTGATGACCGCCTTCGCCGACATGGAGACCGCCATCGAGGCGTTGCGCTCGGGCGCGGCGGACTTCATCGTCAAGCCGTTCCGCGTCGACCAGATGCTCAACGCGATCCGGCGCTGCTTCGACCGTGCGCGCCTGGCGCGCGAGAACTACCTGCTGCGCCGCGAGCTGGACCAGTACACCATCCACAAGCATGTGGTCGGCAACTCCGAGGCCATGCGCAAGGTGATGGCGCTGGTCGCGCGCGTCGCGCCGATGCCGTCGACGGTACTGGTCACGGGCGAATCCGGCACCGGCAAGGAAGTGGTGGCGCGCGAGCTGCACCGCCTGAGCGGACGGCAGGGCCAGTTCGTGCCGCTGAACTGCGGCGCGATGGCGCCGGAGCTGATCGAAAGCGAGCTGTTCGGCCATGCCCGCGGCGCCTTCACCGGCGCCGCGGGCGCGCGCCATGGCCTGTTCCTCTATGCCGACGGCGGCACGCTGTTCCTGGACGAGATCTCAGAACTGCCGCTGCCGATGCAGGCCAAGCTGCTGCGGGTGATCGAAGACCGGCGCATCCGTCCGCTCGGCACCGAGCGCGAGATGGTGGTGGACGTGCGCATCGTCGCGGCCTGCAACCGCAGCCTGGCCCAGGAGGTGGCGGCCGGGCGCTTCCGCCAGGACCTGTATTACCGGCTCGACGTGGTCTCGATCGCGATTCCGCCGCTGCGCACGCGGCCGGAAGACATCGTGCCGCTGGCCGGGCATTTCTCGGAGCAGCTGTCGGCCCAGCTGGGGCTGCCCGTGGTGCCGCTGTCGCCGTCGCTGGTGCGCCTGCTTGAAGCCTATGACTGGCCGGGCAATGCGCGCGAGCTGCGCAACCTGGTGGAGCGGGCCCTGATTCTGGGCGAGTACCCGGTCGAGCTGCTGGCGCATGGCGAACCCGCGCCAGCCGCGCACGCGGCAGCCGATGAGCATGCGCCGGCAGACGACGCCGTGCTGCTGGAATCGGTGGAGCGCCGGCACATCCTCCAGGTGCTGGCGTCCGAGGGCGGCAACCGCGCCGAAGCGGCGCGCCGGCTCGGCATTTCGCGGCGCACGCTGGACCGCAAATGCCTGCAGTGGGGGCTGCGTCCTTGACCACGCGCGACCCGCGCGGCTGGGCGCTGGTGCGCCGCTATCGCGCGTCGCTGCGCGCCAAACTGGTGTCGATCGTGATTGCGCCCTTGCTGGTGGCGCTGGTCGCGTTGCTGCTGCTGATGGCGCTGTGGGGCAACCGCACCTTCCAGGCGTTGCTGGCCTACAAGGTCAACAGCGACCTGCTGGTCGCCCACGAGTATTTCGAGCACATGGTCGGCGGTGTGAAGGACCGGGTTCTGCAGGAGGCCCGGTCGCACGGGCTGGTGGACGCGCTTGGCCGTAGCAGCACCATGCCCGCCATCCTGGCGGAGGCGCGGCGCACGCACGGCCTTGATTTCCTGCAATTGCTCGATCCCAAAGGGCGGCTGCTTGCCGCTGCGCCGGCTGGTGCAGCGGATACCGGCTATGCCGCCTGGCGCGTGGTGGAAAGCGCCGCGGCTGGCCGCGCCGACGCCGCCACCGACGCCTGGTCCGCCGCGCGGCTGGCCGCCGTCTCCGCCGACCTTGCCCGGCGCGCTCCGGTCACGCTGCGCGCCACCGCCAATGCGGCGCCGACCGACCGCACCATCGAAACCCGCGGCATGGTGGTGCACGCGGCGGCGCCGGTGTTCGATGCCGCGGGCAAGCTGGTGGCCGTGCTGCACGGCGGCACGCTGCTCAACCACAACCTCGGCTTTATCGACACCATCAACGCCCTGGTCTACCAGCCAGAATCCCTGCCCCGCGGCAGCCAGGGCACCGCGACCCTGTTCCTGGACGACACCCGCATCGCCACCAACGTGCGGCTGTTCCATGGCGAGCGCGCCCTGGGCACGCGCGTCTCGCGCGAGGTGCGCGACCAGGTGCTGCTGCGCGGCGAAAAATGGCTGGACCTGGCCTTCGTCGTCAACGACCGCTACATGAGCGCCTACGAGCCCATCGTCGACAGCCGGGGCCAGCGCATCGGCATGCTCTACGTCGGCTACCTGGCCAGGCCCATCAGCCAGGCCAAGAACCTGGCGCTGGGCGTGCTGGTGAGCCTGTTCGTGCTGCTGGCCGTGGCGGGCGCGCTGTTCTCGCTGCTGTGGGCCAGGCGCGTATTCACGCCGATGACGCGCATGGTCGGCACCATGCGCGCGCTCAAGGCCGGCAACGATCATGCGCGCGTCGGCCCAGTGCGCAGCGAGGATGAACTGGGCCAGCTGGCCCGCCAGTTCGATCAGCTGCTGTCAGACCTGCAGCAGCGCAATGCCGAACTCAGGGACTGGGGCGACGCGCTCGACCGCAAGGTTGCCGAGCGGACCCGCGAGCTGGAAGATGCGAACGCCGTGCTGCGCGCAACCCGGCAGCAACTGATTACCTCGGAAAAGCTCGCGCTTGCCGGGCAGCTGACCGCTGGCGTGGCCCATGAAATCAACAATCCGATCGCGGTGATCCAGGGCAACCTCGACGTGGCCCGCGATATCCTCGGCCCGGCGGCGGAGCCGGTCCGGCATGAATTGCGCCTGATCGATGAGCAGGTTCGGCGCATCTACCTGCTGACCAACCGGCTGCTGCAGTTTGTCCGGCCCGAGGCATACGCCGGCAATACCGAGCGCCTGGACCTGGGCGAGGTTGCGGGCGGCTGCGTCGACCTGGTCCGGCATATGCTGAAGGACGCGGCCATCCGCGTCGAACTGGCCTTCACCGCCACGCGCCAGGTGCGCATTAGCCGCAGCGAACTGCAGCAGGTCATCGTCAACCTTTTGACCAATGCCATCCATGCCATGCCTGAAGGCGGCACCCTGACGCTGGCCACGCGCGACTGGGACGAGCACGGTGTGACATTGCATGTGCGCGACACCGGCCGCGGCATCCGCGCGGAAGACCTGCCCAACCTGTTCAATCCGTTTTTCACCACCAAGAAGCAGAAGGGGACCGGGCTCGGCCTGTCCATCAGCTACGCGCTGGTCGAGCGTTATGGTGGCCGCATTACCGTGGAAAGTACGGTCGGGCAGGGCGCGGAATTTAGCGTCTGGCTGCGCGAAGACGGGGCCGGGGCTGAGCCGGATCAGCAGGTGTCATGACGCCTCAGCCTCGGGGCTCAACGCCTCTGCCACCTGATCAAGCTGCATCCTGATCATCGTCAGCAGGCAATGGACGCCGTGGCAGCCTTCCGAGCGTTCGCTTTCAATTTCCAGCAGCGACAGGGCGCTCACCATGCCGGCCTGGACGCGGTCGAGCGATTCCAGGGTTTCTGACGGTATGCCAATGAAAATGGTTTCGTGCTGCGGATGGGTTTTCTCTTGCATTGCGTTCTCCTGAAGAAGGTTGGGAGACCCGCCTGACGCAATCGGAAGAGGGTGGCGGGCCTGACAGCGGGGGTCGCAATACCGGCTCTCTGACGAACACCGGCCAGCCTTATGGCTGCCCCACCCGGCCCGCCATAGTGAAGCGACGCGCGCGTGCGTGTGGGATGGTCACATGAGCGACCATCCGTCAGAGAGAATAGCGGGTTGCGACGCCCGATCACCGTTGTTTCGGTGATAGGCTTAGTTTTGCCTTCTCGGTGGGGGATGGCGATCAGACGATTCGCAATGGAGGCGGCCAAGTACTTGAAGTTGGTGTGGTGGGAACAAGGCAGGCGCGTTATGGGAGTCATGGCGAGACTCGACGTTCGAATGACTGAGTGATCGCGGGGCTCATACGATCTTGTGCAAGCCGATCATGCGAACGCCTTGTGATACGCGTTGAGAGCGGGCGCGCCGCCCAGATGCACGTACAGCACGTTCGTTCCCTTCGGAATCTCACCCGCCTTCGCCATCGCGATCAGGCCCGCCATCGATTTGCCCTCGTACACCGGATCGGTGAGCATCGCCTCAAGCCGCGCTGCCGTGCGGATCGCATCGATCGTCCGATCGTCGGGCAGGCCATAGTCCGGACCCGCGAAACGAGGATCGACGATCACGTCGGCGTCGTCGATTGGCTTGCCGATGCCGATCAGTTCCGCCGTCTGTCGCGCGCTCTTCGCCACGGCGCGGCGCGTCATCGCCTCGTTGCATGCGGTATCGATGCCAATCAGGCGGCGTGGTCTGTCCTGCGCTTTGAAGCCTGCGACCATGCCGCCCTGTGTCGAGCCGGTGCAGGTCGCGGTGATCACGGTGTCGAAGAATACGCCCATTTCCTGTTCCTGACGCGCGAGTTCATCGGTGAAGTTCGCATAGCCGAGGCCACCAAGGCGATGATCGGATGCACCCGCCGGAATCGCGTAAGGCTTGCCGCCTTCCCGGTGCACCTGCTCGAGGGCGCGCGACCACGTCTCCTTCACCTCGGTCGAGTAGCCCTCTCCCTCCAGCAGCGTCTCGGCGCCCATCAGCCGCGACAGCAAGATATTGCCGACCTTGTCGTAGACCGGATCGTCCCAGTGTGTCCACTCCTCCTGCACTAGCCGGCAGCGCATGCCGAGCACCGCCGCGACGGCCGCAACCTGGCGCGTGTGATTCGACTGAATGTTGCCGATGGAAACGAGCGTGTCGGCGCCTTGTTTCACTGCGTCAGCGGCGAGCCACTCAAGCTTGCGAATCTTGTTGCCGCCAAACGCGAGCCCGGACGACACATCGTCGCGCTTTGCCCACACCGAAATGCCGAGCACATCGGACAGGCGATTGAGCCGATGAATCGGCGATGGGAAGAAGCCAAGCGAGATGCGGCCGAAGCGATTTTCGAGATCAAGCGCCATGGCGAACTCCCTGTTGAAGAATGGGGGGAAGAGTGACTCTAGATTAGGAGATTAATGGAAGGGCTTGGGGCTACACCGGCCTATCTTCGTCACATGGAGTGGCAGCGATGGCCGATGATTCGACCTGCATAGTCGGTGGCCGACTGGCTGTTTCCAATTGGCGGTCGGCTGAGCGTCTCAGTCCATAGGCGGTCGAACGACGCCGCATGGCCGAACTGAGACGCTGCTGCCACGCAGCATTCGGCAAGTGATAGCGCCTGAACGGTCGCGCAAACCGGACGTGCCAACGGATGGCATCGAAAGCCACTCGGACAGGCTCTCGCCGGTAACACTTTCAAATCGCGTCGCCCAAAGCCCCGTCAGTCGTGCAGGTGCTCGTCCACGAAGCGCCGGAACAGCGCCATGCTCGGCGCCTCGGTCCGGCCCGCCAGCGTGAAGAACGCATAGCGGGGGCCGTCGTCGACCGCCGGCGTGGTCGCAAGTTGGCACAGCTTCCCTTCGGCGATTTCCGTCCGCACCGCCGCGACGATGCTGAACAGGATCGCGTCCGAAACCAGCACGGCCTCCACCAGGCTGCGCACGTTCTCGCAGCGCAGGCTCAGGCAATGCTCTGGGTCGGCGCGCGGGCCGAAGCGCTTTACCAGCCCGCGCGCGACTTCCGGGCTCAGCGGAGCCGACGCCAGCGGATAGCGCATGACATCGTCGAAGGTCACGGCCTCGCCGGCGGCGGCCTGCAGCAGCAACGGGTGGCCCGCGCGGCAGATGAAGCGGCCCTGAAGCTGCGCCAGCAGTTCGTGGCGCAGATCGGTGGCCGGCGCCACGCTGGTGACCTCGACGATCACCGCGTCCAGCGTGCGCTGGCGCAGCTGGATCATCAGCGCGTCGGAAGTGCCGAGTGACACCGCCGCCTGGATCCCAGGGTGATGCATGGCCATGTGGCGCAGAAACGGCGTCATCAGCACCGCGCCGGGGCCCGCGCCCAGCCCGACACGGATGGCGCCGAGGTGATGGCGGTGGAACAGTTCGACGCTGCGATGCAGCTCGGCTTCCTCGAACAGCATGCGCCGGGCCCGCTCGGCGATCAGTTCGCCCAGCGGGGTCAGTACATTGCGCCGGCCATGGCGGTCGATCAGCTTGCCGCCGAGCTCGTCCTCCAGCGCCTGGATGCTGCGGCTTAGCGCCGACTGGGTCAGGTGCAGCCGTTGCGCGGCGCGGCTGAACGATTCCGCGTCCGCGACCATGAGCAGGTGCCGCAGGTGCTTGAGGTGCATCGATGCCTCGTGAATGAGTTTTATGAATAAATTTTAGACGAGTAATGCATTGGACACATAGCAGGCTGGGCCGATACGATTCGTCGCACAACACACAAAGCGACGCAAGGCGCGAGGAGACTGCCATGACCCGAATCCGATTCCAGAACATTGCCCGCCGGCTGCTGCGCGGCGCGGCGGCCGGCCTGCTGTCCGTGGGCCTGGCGCCGGCCTACGCCTATCCCGAGCGGCCCGTCACGCTGCTGGTGCCGTTCCCGGCAGGCGGGCTGTCGGACGTGGTCGCCCGCAACCTCAATGCGCCGCTGGGCCGGCAGTTCGGCCAGCCGGTCATCGTCGAGAACCTGGGCGGGGCCGGCGGCGCGATCGCCGCGCAGAAGGTCCTGCATGCGCCGGCCGACGGGCACCTGCTGTTGCAGGCCGGCCCCGGCGAACTGATCACGACGCCGCTGGCGAATGCCGCCATCAAGTACAAGAGCGAGGACTTCCGGCTGGTACACATGGTCGGCGCGGTCGACCTGGCCATCCTGGTGCGCAAGGACCTGCCGGTGAAGGATGTCGATGAACTCGCGGCCCATGCCGCGCAGGCGGCCCGCGCGGGCAAGCCGCTGACCTATGCCAGCGTCGGCATCGGCTCGCTCTACCACCTGCTCGGAGCGCACCTGTCGCAGACCATCGGCGCGCCGATGACGCACGTGCCCTACAAGGGCGGCGCGCCCGTGATCCAGGACCTGGTGGGCGGCATCGTCGATATCTTTATCTCGCCGTTCGGCAAGCCCGACATCGAGCGCATGCGCACCGGTCAGGTCAGGATGCTGGCGGTGCTGTCACCCACGCGGCTCGACGCGGTCAGGTCCGTGCCGAGCGTCAATGAAAGCAGGGCGCTGCGCGGCTTCAACTACTCGACCTGGGCCGGCGTCTTCGTGAAGAAGGACACCGCCGAGCCGGTCGTGCAGGCGCTGCACAAGGCGCTGGCGCAGACGCTGGCCGACCCCGCGGTACGTGCCAGCCTGGATGCCGCGAACCTGCCCGCATCCCGTCCGGCATCGCTGGCGGAGAGCCAGAAGGCCTACCAGCAGAGCATCGACCAGTACCGCGGCATCGCCCGTGCCATCGGCCTGCAGCCGCAATGAAGGACGCCATGCATCCCCTCCTGGCAGCGCTGCGGGACAGCACGGAAGCGTTCGTTGCCATCCGCCGCGACATCCATCGCCATCCGGAACTCGGCTTCGAGGAGCACCGCACCAGCGAGATCGTGGCGCGCCTGCTCGCCGAATGGGGCTACGAGGTGGAACGCGGGCTCGGCACCACCGGCGTCGTTGGCCGGCTGCGGCGCGGCAGCGGCAGCGGCAGTCTCGGCATCCGCGCCGACATGGACGCGCTGCCGATGGCCGAAGCCACCGGGCTGCCCTATGCCAGCACCCATCCCGGCGTAATGCATGCCTGCGGGCACGACGGGCATACCGCCATGCTGCTTTGCGCGGCCAGGCATCTCGCACTGCATGGTAATTTCAGCGGCACGCTGAACCTGATCTTCCAGCCGGCGGAGGAGGGCCTGGGTGGGGCCAGGCGGATGATGGAAGCGGGGCTATTCGACAAGTACCCTTGCGATGCTATCTTCGCCATGCACAACGTCCCCGGCTCGGCGCCGGGCCGGCTGCTGATGCGCCAGGGCGCGGCGCAGGCTTCGGCCGACAACGTGACCATCACGCTTACAGGCATCGGCGGCCATGCGGCGTTCCCGCACAACGCGGCCGATCCGGTCGTGGCCGGCGCTTCGATTGTGATGGCCTTGCAGACCATCGTGGCGCGCAATGTCGATCCGCTGCAAACGGCGGTGATCACGGTGGGCGCTTTCCAGGCGGGCACCGTTTCCAACATCATCCCTGCGCAGGCCGTGCTCAGGCTGAGTGTGCGCGCGCTGGATCGCCAGGTACGCGATCGGGTCGAGCAGCGCATCTGCGAACTGGTCACTGCTCAGGCGCAAAGCTACGGCGTGGCGGCGCAGATCGACTACGAGCGCGGTTATCCGGTGCTGGTGAACACGCCGGCGGAAACGGCGTTTGCTGGCCAGGTTGCGCTGGAACTGCTGGGGCCCGCTCACGTCAACTGCCAGGCACCACCGATCGCGGCGAGCGAGGACTTCGCCTTCATGCTCGACGCGGTGCCTGGTTGCTACCTGTGGATTGGCAATGGCGAGGGGGGCGAGGGCGGCTGCATGGTGCACAACCCAGGCTATGACTTCAACGACGCGAATATTCCGGTGGGCGCGGCTTACTGGGCGCTGCTATGCGAGCGCTTCCTGGTGGACCAGCCATGGCCGGGCCACGCGGCGGACGCCCGGACAAGTGCCTAGGCTAGCCGAGTGTGGGACGCTCTACCCCCGCAGTCCGCGGGCTGGCGCCTGCATGCAAGCGGCGATGGCAGGCCGGCCGGAATCCGTGTCTCAGGGGAAAGAATACGCCCGGCCACTGCCGGTGCAAACCGGCCGGCGCGGTGAAGTTGCTGATCCACTCGCAAGTCGATAGTGCACCACTCCGGCCAACTCAACCGAGGCTGGATGCCACTACATCCTGGCGAGATAGCGGGCCACGGCCGGGATATCTTCGTTCGACAAGGTGGCGGCAATGCCGTCCATCGCGCCGGTAGCGTCATGGCGCTTGCCGCTCTTGAACGCCGCAAGTTGGTGCGCGAGGTAATGCTCTCCCTGGCCGGCGAGACGCGGTGCCAGCTCCTTGCCCGTCAGTGCTTCCCCATGGCAGGCCTGGCAGCTGCGGGCCTGGACCACGGCCTTGCCGCGCGCCTCGAGCGCGGCGCTCTCTGTCGCGTCCGTGCTATCGGCCGGTGCCTGCCTTGCGTAGTAGGCTGCCAGTGACCGGATCTGCTCGGCGGTCAGGCTCCTGGCAAGTGGCCCCATGGTCGGGTTGTCGCGCTGCCCGCTGGCGAACGCGCGCAGCTGCGCCTCGAGATACGCTGCCGGCTGCCCGGCCAGGGCCGGGTACTCCGCGTTCCGGGATTGCCCGTACGGACCATGGCAGGCGAAGCAGGTCTCCGAAAACTGTGGCCATGCGCCACCATTGGCCTGGCTTGCCCGGGCCTGGTTGTCCAGTGCCGTGCCGAACCGGTGGTAGTCCACCAGTTCGGGAACGAGGAATGCGGCCGCTGCCGCCACTACTGCAGCCGTCGCGAGCACCATGCGCTTCATCTTCATTTATGCCTCCGGGACGGGAGAGGGCAGCGCCGCTTGCAGCGCGCCGAGTGCCTGCAGGGCGGCACGGTGGCCCGAGCGCACGGCGCCGTCCATGGCGCCGGCCCAGATGTCGGCCGTCTCGGTCCCCGACCAGATCAGCCGGCCCAGCGGTGGATGCAGGTGTTGGCCCAGCTTGGTCCAGAAGCCGGCGGGCATCGGGTTGATGCAGCTCATCGACCAGGGGTCGACCTTGCCCCAGTCAAGGTCGTGGTATTGCGTGGGCTTCAGCGCCTGGTCTCCGAATGCCCTGGCATAGATGGCGGACAGGATGGGCTCGGCGGCGTTCGGGTCGGCCGGCAGGTAGCCGGGTTTGACGAAGGCGCTGAGCACGCCGACCGAGCCGTCCGGCGGCGAGTTGTCGACCGACCAGATCAGCGGGCCGTCGAGCGGCACCACCTGACCGTTGAAGCCTTTCTCCCTCCAGAACGGCCGTGGGTAGACATGTGCGGCCTTGCGCATGGGCGCATGGGCAGGCCAGGCCCGGTGCAACTGTGCCCGGCCGGGCGGCAGCGGGGGATCGAACACAATCTGCTGGCACAGCGCCGGGTTCAGCGCGGCAATCACGTGACGCGCCCGCACCACGCCGTGATCGGTGTGCAGTTCGACGATCTCGCGGTCCCAGCCGACGATCTTGCGCACCGGGCAGGACAGCCGGACCTTGTCGCCGAGGTCTTGCGCCATCCGGATGCTGAGAATCTGCGAGCCGCCGACGAAGCGGGTTTCCTGTGCGCCGTCCTTGATCTTCTCGAGCGTGTCGTAGTCACTGTTCGCGCTGTTGATCACCGACAGATAGTGCAACAGCCCGAGTTGTGCGGGCGGCGCGCCGAGCGACAGGGTCGCCGCCATGCCGAAGGAGAATTTCTCCTCGTTGCTCAGGCCTTGCCGCGCCAGCCAGTCGCCAAGCGTCAGCTTGTCGTATTCCGCTGCTTTCGACGCCTTCCATGGCGCGCCGCTGGGCACGCCGCGCGCCATCTCGCTGAGCCTGGCGGCCACCTGTCCCTGGGCACCGATGCCCCCATGCAGGTCCTGGGTTACGCGGATGTTGTCGGCGAGGAATACGGTCTTGCCGGCGTAATAGGTGCCGAAGGTCTCGACGCCGAGCTCGCGCGCCAGGTCGGCAATGGCGGTCTGGCCGGGGCCGATCCACTGGCCGCCCGCTTCGGAGACCACGCTGTTGCCGAGGTCGTGGTTGTAGGTGCGGCCACCGACGCGGTTGCGGGCCTCCAGCACCACGAAGGACTGGCAGCCGGCGCGCTGCAGGTCGCGCGCGGCGGTCAGTCCGGCCAGGCCGGCGCCGAGGATGGCCACGTCCAGCACGTCGCGCTGTGCGCGTGCAGCGCCCGCGCGCAGGGGTGCGGCGCTGGCGGCATGCGGTGCGGCTACCGCCAACGATGCGGCCGCCGCCGCTGCCGCAATGCCGAGCAGCCGGCGCCGTGTGTGTGAGTCCGGCGCGGAGCCGGGCGCCCTGTTCTGTATCCCCTCGACCCGTGCCGCGCCATCCCGGCGCCTTGTCTGCTCGCTCATTGTTCGGTGAAAGCCAAAAGTAGTATATGAGTTCAAATATAGGACGAAAAGACAAACAAGTCAAAAGACCGCGAGGTAGGTGGTTTCGGCATCGCTTCACCCCATGACGGACAAGTCAGGGAAGGGAATACCCTGTCTTTTTTCTTCTTTCTAAGTTTGTCATAGTTACCTAACTTTGGTGTGTTGGCCTATTAACGAGTCGGCCACGGAACGACAGGAGTTCACCCATGGATCAATCCAAGCGCAAGGCTTTCGCGGAGGACGGGGCCGTCCTTATCGAAGGCTGTCTCAATGCAGAACAGCTGGCGCTGTGCCGGCAGGCGTTCGACTGGGGCATCGAGAATCCCGGTCCCAATGCGCACAGCCTGTTCGAGGGCTCGGTGCAGAAGTCGCATGTCGACAACGCAAATCCCTTTGCCAAGGGCAGGCTGGATGAACTGGCCGTCGCGCTGCCCTTTGGCAGGTTGTTTGCCGACCTGTGGGGCTCCGAGCACGTCTGGTATTTCGCCGAGGAACTGTTCCTGAAGGCCGGCGGCAACGCAGGGCGCTCGCCGTGGCACCAGGACACCTCCTACCTGCCCTGGGCCGGCAAGCACTTTGCCAATGCCTGGATCAGTTTCGAGGCGGTTCCCAAGCGCAACGCGCTGGAGATCGTCCGCGGCTCGCATCTCGGCACGCGTCACGACGGCAGCACCTTCCAGAACCCGGACGATCCCACCGAGCCCTTGCACGGTGGCGGCGTCTGGCCTCGGCTGCCGAACATCGAGGCCGAGCGCCATGCCAACCCCGATGCCTACAACATCATCTCCTGGGCGACCCGGCCCGGCGACGTGCTGCTACTGCATCCCGGCGTGCTGCACGGGGGCGGCGCCGTCGACGCCGACTTCCCGAATCGCCACACGCTGGTGATGCGTTTCTTCGGCGACGATGCGGTTTTCAGTCCGCTGCCAGAGCACAGCGATGCGGGTTTCACGCCGGCGGGCGTCCTGTTTGTTGAAGAACTGGCATCGCTGAAGGCGGGCGACCCGTTCCGCGCTTCCTGCTTCCGTCAAATCTTCTAAGCCAAGGCCATCCCTGACATGACGACTCCCCCCATGACCCGACAGTCCATCATTCCGCACGGCACCGAGGCGCTGTACGACGCCCTCCATTTCTCTCCCGCGACCCGCGTTGGCGACACCATCTGGGTTTCCGGGCAAGTCGGCGTCGACGCCACCATGACACCGGCAGAAGGCATGGAGGCGCAGGCGCGGCTCGCCTTCGAAGCGCTGAAGGGCGTCCTGGCGACCGCCGGTGCCAGCCTTGCCGACGTGGTCGAACTGACGACCTACCACACCCGCTTTCGCAGCGAGCTCGCCGAATTCACCAAGGTGAAGGACGAGTACATCCCTAACCGCTATCCCTCCTGGACTGCGGTCGGCGTGACCGAGCTGGCGCTGCCCGGGCTGTGCATCGAGATCCAGGCGGTTGCGGTAGTGGGCAGCGGCGAAACCTGAGCCTGGTAGCTGGTGGGCGACAACTACCATTTTTTGGCGCCTATGTTTGTCATAGTGTCCTATGTTAGGCACTCTGTATAAAAAGAAGCCGGGACAGTAACCGGTTGAACCTGGTGGTAGGAGACACAGATGAAATACACGACGTGGTTGATCAGCGCGACCGTGGCGCTCGGCGGCGCAGCTTACGCCGCCGCTCCCGAGCAGGACATGGCCCGGCTTGGCAAGGACCTTACCCCGGTGGGTGCCGAGCGTGCCGGCAACAAGGACGGGTCCATTCCGGAATGGACCGGTGGCGACATGAAGGCGCCAGGCGGCTGGAAGCCCGGCACGCCGCGCCCCGATCCCTATGCGAACGACAAGCGCCTGCTGTCGATCGACGCGTCCAATGTCGACCGCTACAAGGACAAGCTCGCCCCCGGGCAGGTCGAGATGGTGAAGACGATCCCGGGCTACCGCATGGACGTCTATACGACGCGCCGTTCCTGTGGCTTCCCCGACTTCTACTACGAGCGCACGAAGAAGAATGCGGCGAGCGCCAGGCTTGCCGACAACGGCCAGAACCTGGCCGAGGCGCTCGGTGCCGGCGTGCCTTTCCCGATCCCGCAAAGCGGCGTCGAAGCGATGTGGAACCACAAGCTGCACTGGAAGGGCGAGGGCTTCCAGATGAGCTACGCCGGCTATATCCCGCCCAAAGGCGGCGACAGCATCGGCGAGCCGCTCGGCCAGGAGGAATGGCAGACGTCGCCGATGTGGTCGCCGTCGAACAAGGGCGTCGCCGACGCGCGCGGCATCGAAAGCCTGTACCTCAACACCTTCACCAGCCCGCCGTCGATCGCCGGGGATGCCACGCTCACGCAGTACAAGTTCGCCGAGGCCAACGACGTCTGGCTGTACTTCGCCAGCCAGCGCCGCGTACGCCGGGCGCCGACGTACCAGTACGACGCGCCGCAGCTCAATACGGAGAATTTGCTGACGGTCGACCAGTACATGCAGTTCAACGGTCCGCTGGACCGCTACGACTGGAAGCTGGTCGGCAAGAAGGAGATGTACGTTCCGTACAACACCTATCGCCTCAACTCTTCCGCGAACAAGGTCGAGGATGTCGTCAAGCCAAAGTTCCTCAGCCGCGACCACACGCGCTACGAGCTGCACCGCATGTGGGTGGTGGAGGCCACGCTCAAGTCCGGCATGCGCCATACCTTCCCCAAGCGCGTGTTCTATCTCGACGAGGACACCTGGACCATCCTGGTGGAAGACATGTACGACGCGCAGGGCAAGGTCTGGCGCACGACCGAGATGGGCCCGTACATGGCCTGGGAAATCCCGGCCTGCGTGTGGGCGGCGAACACCAGCTATGACCACCAGACCCGGCGCGCGGTGCTCGACCGCGTGGTCGCGGGCCGCAAGGAGCCGGACTGGCTGGCCACGCGCGAAGGACGCCTGAAGGAGAAGACTTTCGAGCCGGACGGCCTGCGCCGATTCACCACGCGCTAAGCGATCACAAGGGTACGGAGAGGCCATCATGAAACTGCGTGATCACGCGGGACCGGTCGCCGGGGCGATCGGCAGGGCGAGTGCGAATGCATGTGCACGCGCAAGGAAACTGGACCGGAAGCTGGTCTGCACCGCGATCGTCGGCGTGCTGGCCGGGGCCAATGCAGGAGCGGCCCGCGCCGCGCAATGGACGCTCGACAACGGCTGGCAGGTGGCCTTCGACTCGACGGTGTCGTTCGGCGTGGCGGTGCGCACGTCGAAAGCGAACTGCAGCTTCGTCGGCAATGACAACGGCGGTTGCGTCGGCGACGCGTCGACGCCGCTGCAGCAGAGCAACCCGGCCGTGTTCTCGTCGAGCCAGGACGTGCTGCGCGTGAACCAGGACGACGGCAACCTGAACTACAAGCGCTGGCAGCCGGTCTCCGCCAATGCGCAGTGGACCAGCGACCTGTACGTCAAGGCTTCAGACGGCTGGAGCGGGCTGCTGCGCGGTGTCGTCAACTACGACTTCGCGGTCGACCATACCCGGCGCAGCGACCTCGACCCGTCGGCGCGCAACTTCGCCACCAGCAACCCGCGCCTGCTCGACGCCTACGTGACCAAGGAGTTCGAGGTCGGCGACCAGCAGGCGCGCGTGCGCGTCGGCAGCCAGGTGCTGAGCTGGGGTGAGAACCTCTACATCCCGGGCGGCGTGAACTCGATCAACCCGATCTACCTGCCGTCGGCGCACCAGCCCGGCACGCCGCTGAAGAATCTGTTCATCCCATCGCCGATGGTCTCGGCCAGTTCGTCGCTGGGTCCGGACCTGGGCATCGAAGCCTTCTACCAGTGGAAGTGGAACAGCTTCGTGTTCGACGCGCCGGGGACGTTCTTTTCCACCAGCGACTTCGTCGGCAGTGGCGGGCGCGGCCTCTATATCCCGACCTCGACGCTCAATGCGGCGCTGGGCGCCGCGGGCTTGCCGCCGTTTCCGCGCGCCACCATCGGCGACAACGGCACCCGGATCGTCGGCATCAATCCCGCGACCGGGTTGCCCTACAACCGCCCCCTGAGCGCCGGCGAGCTGGCTGACCCTGGCGCCAACCCGGTGGGGCCGCTGCTTGGCGCCGGCACGTTCGTCCCGCGCGGCCCGGACAACAAGCCGACCAATGCCGGTCAGGGCGGGCTCGCGCTGCGCTACAAGTTCCCCGATAGCGGCAACGAGCTCGGCTTCTACTACCAGCACTACAGCGACAAGGTGCCATTCGTCAGCTACCAGGTGGGCACCACCACGGCCAACCCCTTCGGCTGGCAGGCGTCGCTCGACTACGGCAAGAACCGCGACCTGTTCGGCCTGTCGTACAACTTCCAGGCGGGCGAATGGGTGATCGGCACGGAGCTTTCCTATCGGCCGCGCGATGGCGTCGCGATCGACCCCACCACGGTGATCGATCCGGGCAATCCGTACTACTGCAATGCGCTCGCCGATTTCACCGTGAAGCCGGTCGGCAGCAGCTGCAAGGGCTGGGTCGACACGCAGCACTACCAGCTGCACCTGACCGGCATCCACATCATGTCGCCATCGGGGTCGTTCGGCTGGCTGCTGCGCGCGCTGGGCGCCAGCGAGGGCACGCTCACCGCCGAGGGTGCGCTGGCGTACTACCCGAAGCTGAAGCTCAACGCCGGCATCCCGTATGCGGTCACCGCCGACTACAAGCTGCCGACGAAGCTTTCGGCGGGCATGGTGCTGGCGGCGTCGGTGACCTATCCCAACATCTTCGGCACGAGGGCGTCGCTGTCGCCGGATATCGCCGTGATGCAGGGCATCGGTGGCTATTCGGCAACGGCGCTGCCGGGCTTCATCCAGGGCGCGGGCGCCGCGGTGATCGGCGCGACCATCGATTTCAAGACAAAGCCGGAAACCAGGCTGCGCCTGGATTACACCCACAACTGGGGCGGTAGCGGCAGCAATCTGCTGCGCGACCGTGACTTCTTTTCCCTCAGCATGACCACCGCATTCTGATGCTTGCACGCCTGTTAACCCGTCTAGAAGCTGCCCTGTTCGGGCATCGCCTTCCATTCCTGCTGCTGCTGGCGGGCTTCACGGCCGTCATGGGCGTGCTGGGGGCGAAGCTCGAACTCGAAGCCGGCTTCGAAAAGCAGCTGCCGCAGGGCCATGAATACATCAAGACCTTCGAGCAGTACCGCCACCAGCTGTTCGGCGCCAACCGGCTGACCATCGCCGTCCATGCCCGCGACGGCGACATCTGGAACGCGCAGGCGCTGACCCAGGTGCTCAAGGTGACAGAAGCCGTCACCTACCTGCCCGGCGTGGACCGGGCGAGCGTGACTTCGCTGTGGACGCCGAACGTCTTCTTCACCGAGATCACCGAAGACGGCTTCCGCGCCGAGGCGGTGACCGGCGGAGACGTCGTGCCGGAGAAGCTCTCGGCCGAGGTCATCGGGATGGTCCGCCAGCGTGCCACCGCCGGCGGCCATATCGGCACGCTGGTCGCGCGCGACCAGACCAGCGCGCTGATCACGGCGGAGCTTGGTGATGTCGACCCGGCCACGGGCAGGAAGCTCGACTATATCCAGTTCAACCGCTTGCTGGAGGAGAAGATCCGGCGCCCGTTCGAGAATGACAAGGTCGAGATCCAGATCATCGGGTTTGCCAAGCAGACCGGCGACATCGCCGACCGCGCTGCGGACGTGGCTCGCTTCTTCGCCATCGCCTTCCTGCTCACCGGGCTCGCCGTGTACTGGTACTGCCGCTCGCTCCGGCTGACGCTGCTGCCGCTCGCGTGCTCGCTGGTGTCGCTGGTGTGGCAGTTCGGCACGCTGCGCCTGCTCGGATACGGGCTTGATCCGCTGGCGATCCTGGTGCCGTTCCTGGTGTTCGCCATCGGCGTCTCGCACGGTATCCAGCAGATCAACTTCATCGTGCGTGAAGTTGCGCAAGGCACCGATTCCGCCATGGCCGCGCGGCGCAGCTTCACGGGCTTGCTGATTCCCGGCTCGCTTGCGCTGATCACCGCGCTGGTCAGCTTCGTCACGCTGCTCCTGATCCCGATTCCGATGATCCGCGAGCTGGCGCTGACCGCGGCGATCGGGGTGGGCTACAAGATCGTCACCAACCTGATGATGCTGCCGGTGGCCGCGTCGTACTTCCGCTTTTCGCCGGAGTTCGCGCGCCGGTCACTGGCTCGGCGCGAGCGCCATAACGTGTGGCTGGAAGCCATCGCCCGCATCGCGCGGCCGCGCAACGCCGCGCTGGTGACGCTTGCCGGCGCGGTGGTCTTCGGCCTGGCGCTATGGCAGAGCCAGGGGCGCCACATCGGCAGCCTGCAGGCGGGAGCGCCGGAACTGAGCGCGGACTCGCGCTACAACCTTGACGTGGCGGCGATCGTCGACCGCTTCGACGTGGGCCTGGACTGGCTGACCGTCGTGTTCGAGGCGAGACCGGAGCACAAAGGCGAAGTCTGTTCCCGCGCCGACGAGCTGCTGTTCATCGACGACTTTGCCTGGCGCATGGGCAGCGTGCCTGGGGTCGTGTCGACCGACTCGCTGGCCGCGCAGCTCAAGCTCTACAACGTCGGCATGAACGAAGGCAGCCCCAAGATGGCGACCGTGACGCGCGACCCGCGCGGCCTTGGCTCGCAGTTCCAGGGCGTGAACAACCGCATCGCCGGCCTGTCGTCGATCGACTGCCGCGTGCAGGGCGTCAACCTCTACCTGCCGGACCACCGCGCCCCGACCATCAAGGGCGTGGTGGAGGCGGTGAAGGACTTCCGCGACGCCAACCGGATCGACGGGGTGCACGTGCGGCTGGCGAGCGGCAACGCGGGCGTGCAGGCCGCCACCAACGAGGTGCTGGAGGCAAGCGAGCTGCCGATGATGCTCTACGTCTACGCCGCCATCCTGATCCTGGTGTTCCTGGTCTACCGCGACTGGCGCGCGATGATCGCCTGCTGCCTGCCGCTGACCGTCGCGACGTGGATCGGCTACTGGTTCATGAAGCAGTTGGAGATCGGCCTGACCGTGGCCACGCTGCCGGTGATGGTGCTCGCGGTCGGCGTCGGCGTGGACTACGCCTTCTACATCTACAACCGCCTGCAGGTGCAGCTTGCGCACGGTCTGGAGTTCACCCGGGCACTCGAGCTGGCGATGAAGGAGACCGGGCTTGCCACCGTATTCACCGCCATCACGCTGTCGGTCGGCGTGGCCACGTGGACGTTCTCGAGCCTCAAGTTCCAGGCCGACATGGGCGCGCTGCTGACCTTCATGTTCATCGTGAACATGGTGATGGCCATCACGCTGCTGCCCGCCTTCGCGGCGATGCTCGAGAAGTTCTTCCCGCGGCGCGGACCGGTGTACATGCCGGAAATTCTGAAGCACTAGGACACAACGATGAGCCCCCTTTTTATGAGCCCGCTCCGATACCTGCCCTTTGCTGCGCTGATGGCGGGCCTGTCGTTGCCCGCGACCGCGGCCGGAACCACGGCCGCGCCCTGGCCGACCATGGAACCGGCCCGCCAGGTTTCGAACGCGGCCGCCGCGCCACTGCTGGCGGCCGCGCGCGCCGGGAAGCGCCTTGTCGCGGTCGGCGACCACGGCGTGATCCTGCTTTCGGATGACGGCGTCAGCTTCCGGCAGGCGAAAGCCGTCCCGGTCCGTACGCTGCTGACCACGGTCCAGTTCGTCGACGCCCGCCACGGCTATGCGGCGGGCCACGATGGCGTGGTGCTGGCGACGCAGGACGGGGGCGAGACCTGGAGCTTGCTGCGCGCTACGCCCGGCGTCGAGCAGCCGATCCTGGCGATGCACTTCGACAGCCTCGGGCATGGCATCGCCGTGGGCCTGTACGGTTGGGCGATCGAGACACACGACGCAGGCCGGACCTGGACCGACCTGGCGATCGCGTCAGGCGAAAGTGCCGACCGGCATCTGCTGCACATATTCGCTACCGCCCGCGGCTCGCTGTTCGTCGTCGGCGAGGGCGGGACGATTTACCGCTCGACCGACCGGGGCAAGTCATGGGAACCGACGACCACTGCAGGCAAGGGCTCGCTCTGGCACGGCCTTGCGCTTTTGGACGGCACGCTGCTCGTCTGCGGCATGCGCGGCCACCTCTATCGCAGCAGCGACGACGGCAAGACGTGGCAAGCCGTCGACGCGCATACCACCCAGTCGCTGACCGGCATCGCGGAGCTCGCCGACGGCAGCGTGACCATCGTCGGCATGGGCGGCACCGTGCTCGCGAGCACGGACCACGGCAAGACCTTTGCGCGCTCGGAGCGCGCCGGGCAAGAGGCGCTGACAGCGGTGCTTGCTGACGGCGCGCGCGCGCTGCCGGTGTCGATGACCGGCCCGTTGGTGGCGTCCGGCCCGGCGCAGCGATAGACCTTCGCGCACACGCGGCACTGCAACACCTTCATTCACCGAGCAGAACCAACCTGCCCATACTCTCAAGGAGACAATCATGGCAAAGCACCCCGTCGTCATCTATGGCGCAAGCGGCTACACCGGCATGCTGATCATGGACTGGCTGATCGACCAGAACATTCCCTTCACCGCCGTCGCGCGCAATGCAGCGCGGACCAAGGAAATGATGGCGCAGCGCGTCGTCCGCCTCGAAGCGGCGGAGTACGAGATCATCGAGGCGGAACACGACGTCGACTCGCTCACCAAGGCCTTCCGCGGCGCCAGGGTGGTGTGCAGCACCGTCGGGCCGTTCTTCCGCTTCGGCATGGTAGCCGTCGAGGCGGCGCTCAAGGCCGGATGCCACTACCTCGACCCGGCCGGCGAGCAGCACTACATCCGCCAGGTTCGCGACGAGTTCGGCGAGCAGTATCGCCAGGCCGGGCTGCTGGTGTCCCCGTCGAACGCGTACATGTATACGTTCTCGGAGATCGCGGCGGAACTCGCGCTGGAGACGCCGGGCGTTGACGCGCTCGAGACCGCTGCGCTGTGCCGCGGCCCGCGCGGCGGCGCCGGCGTCAGCGTCGGCTCGACCGCGACCATCTTCGAAGGCTACCGCCAGGAAGCGTGCTTCCTGTGGGAGAAGAAGCTGGAACGCCATGCGCCGGATGCATCGTTCAACATCGTCGACCCGGCGTTCATGCAGCCGGTGTTCTGCCTGCCGTGGGGCGGCACCTCGCTGCCGGTCTACTTCGAGCACGATCCGCGCGTGCGCAGCTGTACGTCCTGCGTGGGGTTCTATGACAACAACGCCATGCGCATGGTGCATGCGATCGGACAAAAGTGGGAGTCCGAATACAAGCACCTCTCGCCCGAGCAGCAGGACGCAGTACTCAAGCAGCTGGTCGATTCGACCACGCCGGCCATGCCGCCGCGCGAACGCACCACGCTGCAGCGCACGGTGGACTTTGCCATCGGTCGCGGCCAGCTCGCATCGGTGCGCGCGACCGTGCACGGCATCACGCCCTACATCGCCACCGGTGCGATCCAGGCGGCCGAGGTCATCAAGCTGCTTGACGGCGACACGGCACGCGTCGGCTTTGCCTCGGGCTCGAAGGCCTTCGGCCATCGGTACCTGCTCGGCTTCCTCGAGCAGCGCGGGCTGGCCCGCGCCACGGTGACCAGCCTTTAACTCGCCGGTCCGGCTATTCCTTGCCCGCCTCAGGGCGGGGAATAGCTGCGCAGATTAGTTTCACAGAATTCGTCAGAACACGCTGAGAGTAAGGAACGCCTGACATGGCAATCATTGATTTTTTTGACCGCGGCCTGCGCATCAATCCGCACGGCATCGCCTATATCCAGGACGAGCGCAGCTTTACGTTCCGGGAGATCGGCGAACTGTCGTGCCGCATCGCCAACGGGCTGCTCGCTGAAGGACTCGCCAGGGAGACCAAGGGTGCGGTCTGGGCGGACAACGATGTCACGGCCTGGGGCTGTGCGCTGGGGCTATGGCGCGCGGGGATGGCGTATATCCCCGTCAACGGGCGCAATTCGCCCGACGAGAACCAGTTCATCCTCGACGCCTTCGACTGCAAGGTGCTGTTCTTCCAGCAGGCGTTCGCATCGGTGATCGATGCGTTGCGTGGCGGGCTGCCGAAGGTGAAGCTCTGGGTGTGCATCGACGCCGACCTGCCGTGGGCGCCGTCCCTCGCGACGTGGAGCGCGGGCCAGCCGTCGAGCGCACCGGTGGTCGACTACGACATGGACGATGTCGTGACCCTGTCGGCCACGGGCGGCACCACGGGCCGGCCCAAGGGCGTGATGAACACGCACCGCGCCTACCAGACCTATTTCGCGCAGTTCATGACGGCGTTCCCCTACCAGGGCGAGGAGCGCCCCGTGAACCTCGCCGCCGCGCCGATGACGCATACGGCCGGGATGCTGTCGCTGCCTTGCACCGCTCGGGGCGGCACCGTGGTGGTCCTGCCCAAGCCCGATCCCGCGGCCGTGCTGGGCGCGATTGCGCGGCACCGGGTGACGGAGTTCTTCCTGCCGCCCACGGTCATCTATCGTCTGCTCGACATCCCCGGCATCTCGAAGCAGGACTTCTCCTCGCTCAAGTGCTTCCTTTATGGCGCCGCGCCGATGTCGGTCGAGAAGCTCAAGCGCGCGCTCGAAGTGTTTGGCCCGGTCATGGCGGGCGGCTACGGCCAGACCGAGGCGCCGGCGTCGATCTCCTACCTGACACCGGCCGAGCATTTCGTCGGCGGACGGCTGGCATCGGACGAGCGGCTGTCCTCGGTGGGCCGGCCGAACCCGCTGATTCGCGTGGAGATCCTGAACGACCGTGGCGAGGTGCTGCCCCAGGGCGAGAGCGGCGAGATCTGCGTGCGCGGGGACCTCGTCATGAAGGGTTACTACAAGGCGCCCGACAAGACGGCCGAGACCATTGTCGACGGCTGGCTGCACACCGGCGACATCGGCCATCTCGACGCGGACGGCTATCTGCATATCACCGACCGCAAGAAGGACATGATCATCAGCGGTGGTTTCAACGTGTATCCCAGCGAAGTCGAACAGGTCATCTGGGCGCATCCGGCGGTGCAGGACTGCGCGGTGATCGGCGTGCCCGACGAGACGTGGGGCGAGGCGGTGAAGGCGGTGGTGGAACTGAACGCGGGCCATAGCGTCAGTGCGGACGAACTGGTCGGCCTGTGCAAGCAGAAGCTAGGCTCGGTGAAGGCGCCCAAGAGCGTGGATTTCGTCGCCGCGCTGCCGCGCAGCCCGGTCGGCAAAGTCCTGAAGAAAGACCTGCGCGAGCAATACTGGCAAGGCCTGCAACGCAAGATCTGATCGGGTTTTCGGGGAACGACAAGCTATGAGCAATATCTACATCGCCGGCATCGCCATGACCGTATTCGGCCGGCATCCCGAGCGCAGCATCGAGGACCTTGCCGGCGAGGCGCTGCGCGGCGCGCTGGCGGACGCCGGCTGCACCGCCGGCGCCGTTGGCGCGGCGTTCTACTCCGGCATCACCAATGGCGCGCTGCAGGGCCAGTTGTCGGTCCCCGGACAAGTTGTCTTCAGCAAGACCGGGGTCGAGGGCATTCCGGTGTTCAACGTCGAGAACGCCTGCGCCTCGGGCAGCACCGCCGTTCACCTGGCGGTGCAGCACCTCAGGGCCGGAGCGTGCGACGTGGCGCTGGCCATCGGCGCCGAGAAGATGAACGTTCCGGACAAGGCCAGGTCATTTGCGCTGTTCGAAGGGGGGTGGGACGTGTCCAGGGTCGAGGAGAATTTCGCGACGCTGGCACGGCTGGGCGAAGGGATCGAGCCACCGCCCGGATCGGAGTCCGACAAGCCCTACAGCCGTTTCATGAAGATCTATGCCGCGCTGTGCCGGTATCACATGAAGACCTACGGCACCACACAGCGCCAGATCGCGGCTGTGTCGGCGAAGAACCATGGGCATTCGGTGCATAACCCGCACTCGCAGTTCCGCCGGCCGTTCACGCTCGACGAGGTGCTTGCCGCGCCGCCGATCACGTATCCGATCACGCTGCCGATGTGCGCGCCGGTCTCGGACGGCGCGGCGGCCGCCATTCTTTGCACCGAGGCAGGCCTGCGGCGCATCGGCGCGGACCGCGGCCGATGCATCCGGGTTGCGGCGAGCGTGATCCGCAGCTTCACGCACCGGCCCATCGATGCGCCGGAACGCAACATCGGCTACCTGGCCGCACGCCAGGCGTATGAACAGGCCGGCCTGGGCCCGCAGGACATGCACGTCGCGGAAGTCCATGACGCCTCGGCGATGGGTGAAATCATCCAGGCCGAGAACCTCGGCCTGGTGCCAATCGGGGAGGGCGGGCCGGCTGCCGAGCGCGGCGAGTTCACGCTGGGCGGACGGATCCCCATCAACACCTCGGGCGGGCTCGAATCCAAGGGTCATCCCTTGGGCGCGACCGGCATTGGCCAGCTCTATGAACTGGTCACCCAGTTGCGCGGGGAAGCCGGCGTGCGGCAGGTGCAGGGCGCGCGTCACGCGATCCAGGAGAACGGCGGGGGCTTGCAGGGCGTCGAGGAAGCGGCGCTCGCCATCCATATTCTGCGCAAGGATTGAAGGAGACAGGCATGGCTGGGTTCGACAGGCAGGGCAGGCAGGTGTATCGCCCGCTCGGCGGCTGGGTGGAGGCGCCGGATGACCAGCAGCCGGAACTGGAGGGCGAGGCGGCCGCGGACGTGATCGTTGTCGGCGCCGGCTTTGCCGGCCTCTCCACCGCGCTGGAGCTGGCCGTGCGCGGCGCAAAAGTGATCGTCCTCGAGCGCGAGTTCGCCGGATTTGGCGCGAGCGGTCGCAACGCGGGCTATCTCGCGGGCGGGCAAGGGCTCGAGTACGATCTGTTCCTCAGGCGCGTGGGTCACGCGCAGGCGAAGCAGATCATCCGCTTCTACGATGACGGCGTGGATTACGTGGAGCGGAAGCTTGCCGAGCTCGGCATCGATTGCGACTACAACGCCTCGGGCATTATCCGTGCGGGGGTTCATCCTTCGCAGGAGAAGAAGCTGCGCAAGAGCCTGCGGACCGGCGTGGCACTCGGCTCGCCGGGGGAGTTCCTTGATTACGCCGCGATGCGCGCGCGCGGCATACCGCCGGCATTCCTGTTCGGTTGCTACCTGCCAGGCGGTGGCACGCTCGATCCGGGCAAATATGTCATGGGCTTGCGGCGCGCGGCGCTGCGTGCCGGGGTGAGGATCTGCGAGAACACGAAGGTGCTGTCCTGGACCGACGGCCCAACCGTCACGGTGCAGACCGAACGGGGCCGCGCGCACGCGCCATTCCTGGTGCTTGCCACCAATGCCTATACGCCGCAGCTTGGCCTGCTGGGCAACAAGGTGATCCCGTTGCGGGTGTCGGCGCTCGAGACCGAGCCGCTGTCCGCGGCACAACTGGCGTCGCTCGGCTGGCCACGGCGCGAAGGCATCGTGACGGCGCACTGGACCATGGAAAGCCATCGCCTGACCGCGCGCAACACGCTTGTGACAACGACGAAGCGGCTGCACTACGTCTACGGCAGGCAGACGCCGAATGTGCCGGACGAGGCAGCCTATCGGGCGCTGGCGAACGGGCTGCACCAGCGCTTCCCGATGCTGGGGGACCTGGCCATCCGGTCATGCTGGAGCGGCTATATCAGTTTCGCCTACGACGCGCTGCCCGTGGTCGGCGAAGCCGGCGCACAGCGCAACGTCCTCTATGCCGCCGGTTGTTCGGGACATGGCGTCGGCACCCAGTCGCTGATGGGGCTGCTGCTGGCCGAGCGGATCTGCGGCGTGGAAAATCCGCTGCTTGCGGCGTTGCGCCACAAGACGCCGCTGACGCTGCCCGAACCGCTGCAGTGGTGCGCGGTCAATGCCGCGCTGGGCGTGGCCAACAGGCTGGACCACCGGGTGAACCGCAAGGCGAGGGACGCCGCGCGCCGGTAAGGTGCGGCAGCATGCTATTTCACTGCTATCTTCAAGGAGGGACCCGCCGCCGAAGCGACTCTGGCGCCATGCGCGCCGACGGGCGTCAGCTATAATGACGCCCGCCCAGCGACCCGCTGGCGCGATCCTTTCCCCAGTGCCGAAAGGCCCTGATTCAAGGCAGAAGAGATGACCGTGCCTACGGAACCGCGCACCACCAGGAAGCGGCGCACCACGACCGCAGCGTCCACCGGAGCAGACCCCGAAGGACTGCGGGCCCAGGGCCTGCGCACGCGCAATGCCATCATCCGCGTCGCGCGGAAGCTGCTGCTCGAAGGCGGCAGCCTGGAATTCTCGCTGCGCGCCGTGGCCCTTGGCGCCGGTATCAGCATCAGCAACCTCCAGTACTACTTCCCGACCAGGCAGGCCGTGCTGCGCGCCATCATGGCGCCGATCATCGACGCCTACCTCGAAGACCTGAAGCGCGCGCTGGACAGCCGCATGGCACCGCGGGAGGCGCTCGACACGCTGCTGGATAAGGCGCTCACAGACGCCAGCAGCCACAAGGAGTCGGCGTTGTGGTGGCACTTCGTTTCGCTGGCCTCCACCGATCCCGAGTGTGCGCGCATGTTCGACGAGTGGTATGACACGCTCACGCGCGGCATTGCTGAACTGGCGCGAGCCGTGAATCCTGAACTGAAGACGGCAGAAAGTCTGCATGTCGCCTCGCTGCTGATCGCCATGGCCGATGGACTCGCCCTGCAGCTCGGTGCGGGACGACGCAAGCGTGCGTACCACGGCGGCCTCAACAAGGCCTTTCGTGCCAGCGTCAATCATCTCGTGCTGGGCGAGCGGTCGACCGAAGAGGCCGGCTAGGCGTCACAACGTCGGTGCCCGGATGCGGAAAGACAGGGATTACCCTGTCTTTTTTTATGCTTGTATGTTTGGCAACATGACCTATGTTTTGTATAGTGTTCTAATAAATGAGCGACTGGTCCCGACAGCCGCCCGGTTTGTCCACGAACAAAGGAGACAGAGATGATTCGCCTGAACCAGACCACGGCCCTGCCCGCAGTCGGCCTGACCGGATTCGAGACGCCGTTGAGCGAAGAGGAGAACGCGATCCAGCAGACCGTTCATCGTTTCGCTCGCGAGGTACTGCGGCCGGTTGGCCGCGAGCTTGACCGCATGACGCCGGAGGAGGTCATCGCCCCGGGGTCGCCGTATTGGGTGGCGATGATGGAAAGCGCGAAGCTGGGGCTCGACCCGCAGCTGATCGCGCAGTTTCCGCCTGAGGTTGCCGTTCGCATCGAATCGCTGATCGGTGAGGAGCTCGGGTGGGGCGATGCCGGCCTGGCCGTCTCGCTGGGCGTCGCGACCATGCCGCTGACGATGGCGCAATCGCTCGGCAACCAGGAACTGGTCGAGATGTGTGCGGGCAAGATCGGCTGCTGGATGAATACACAGCCCGACCGCGGTTCCGATGCCGCGATCCTGTACCGCGAGGAACTGAGCGCCGGCGGCAAGCAGCCGGTGGGCAACGTCACCGCAAAGGTCGGTGCCGATGAGATCGTCATCAACGGCCAGAGCTCGGCCTGGGTGTCGAACGGATCGGTGGCGCAGGTCGCGCTGGCCTACATGGCGGCGGACTACGGCGAGGGCTTCCATGGCACTGGGGAGCAGGGCGGGTTCACCAACGGCCTTGGCCTGATCCTGCCGCTCGACCTGCCAGGAATCTCGCGCGGCAAGCCGCTGGACAAGATCGGCCAGCGTTCCCTGCCCCAGGGGGAGATCTATTTCGACAACGTCAGGGTGCCGAAGCGCTTCGCCATTGCGCTGAAGGACGACTACCTTGGCAACCTGGCCTCGACCTGGTCGTTCGCGGGCACCCACATGTGCCAGGTCTTCGTCGGCGTGGCGCGTGCGGCCTTCGAGCTGGCGCTGGCCTATTGCCACGAACGCAAGCAGGGTGGGGCGCTGCTGATGGACCACCAGATGACCCACTTGCGCGTCGGCGAGATGCTGCGCCGGCTGGAGATGGCGCGCGCCATCGCACGCCGCAGCCTGGCATTCGCGCGCTTGTCGCCGCAGAGCCATCCCTATGCGACCGCGCAAGCCAAGGTCAGCGTGACCGAAGAGGCGATGAAGATCACGCACGAGGCCTTCCAGCTCTTCGGTGCCAACGGCACCACGCGCGAGTTCCCGATCGAGAAGCTCTTCCGCGATGTGCGCTCCGCACTGATCGAGGACGGCGAGAACTACGTGCTCGCCTCGCGCCTGGGGGTGCTGGCCGGGCGGCTTTACCAGAATGGTTGGGCGCGCGAGTAAGCGTATCGGCATGCGTCCGGCCATGCGCCAGACACCGGCCGTCGCGGCGGCCGGCGCAGCGCAACGGACAAAGCAGCCCTTTGCAGTGAGAAGCAGTCATGACGACATGTTCCAGCGCGAGCGCAGCCGCATGGGGGCAGCAGCCCGGCTCCAGCGAGCTGCTGCACCGGATCCGCGCCTCGGTGGCGCGCATTCGCGTGGATGCGGCAAACGGCGCCGGCATCGAACGCCTCTTGTCGACCCTCCTGCGCCACGCGCTCGCGGCGGGCTCGCCGTTCGAGATCGCGCTGGTGCTCGGGAGCGCGGCAGAACTGATGTTGTTCCCGGAACCAGAGGTCCTGGAGCAATGTACGGCAGCCGTGCAACAGGCTGACCAGCAGGCGCTGCGCGGACTGGTCTGGGCTGTCCGGCACAGAAGCATGAGAAGCGGGAAGGGCGCGCGCAGGTTTGCGCTCGACCCGCAGTGAGGCAATGAAACTGCGAAACAACATGGTGAAGCCTTCAATCAACACGCAGCGCAGGCAGCTGCTCAAGCTGGCTGGCATCTCGACTGCGGTAGGCAGTATGGGCAGCCTGAGCCCTGGGCCGGCGCATGCCGGCAAGCCGGGGGACGTCCTCGACGTCGTTATTGTCGGCGCGGGCCTGGCGGGCCTGACGGCGGCACGGGACCTGAGCCATGCCGGCTGCGAGTCATTGGTCGTGCTCGAAGCGCGTGATCGCGTTGGCGGGCGGACGCTGAACTGCGACGTGGGTTCCGGGCAAGTGTCCGAGGTCGGCGGCCAGTGGATCGGCCCTGGCCAGACCGCCGTGGCCGACCTTGCGCGTGAACTGGACGTCGGCACGTTCCCGAGCTTCTACAAGGGCAACACCGTCATTCTCGGCGGCGACGGCCGCCTGGAAATGGACCTCAAGGGCACGTTCGGCAGTGACGAGGCGATCGGGAGCAAGCTCAGCGAGCTCTCGCGCGAAGTTCCCGCCGGCGCGCCATGGAAGTCACCGAAGGCAGCCGAACTGGACAAGCTCTCGGTCGGCGACTGGCTGGCGCGACAGAACATCAAGCCGGAGGACCGCACCGGCTGGAATGCGAGCCTCGCGCTCTCAGGCGGCGTGATGCCGGCCAAGATGGGACTGCTGCATTTCCTCTCGATGATCAATTCGGCCGCCTGCGACTACATGCAGCTCGACAGCATCAAGCATAGCGCGCAGGAAACGCGCTTCGTCGGCGGGTCGCAGGTACTGAGCAACCGGATGGCGCAGGCGTTGGGCGGGAAGGTGCGACTGTCGAGCCCGGTGCGACGCATCTCCGGATGGGACCGCGACATCGTCACGCTGCACACGGACCATGGCGAGATGCGCGCCCGGCAGGTCATCATGGCCCTGAGCCCACCCTTGTGCCAGCAGATCCGGTTCGATCCCCCGCTCCCGGCAAAGCGTGCCGCGCTGCAACGGGCCTGGCCCGCCCACTCGCCGGCGCGGAAGACGGCCATGGTCTATTCCCGGCCGTTCTGGCGCGACAAGGGCTTGAACGGACATATCTTCCAGGTGAACGGCCCCATCCTGTGGGCTTTCGACAACTCTCCGCCAGGCGGGGAGATCGGCGTCATCAACGCCTTTATCTCGAACGCGCAGGTCCCGTCGGAACCCAAGGCCGCGCAGCAATTCCTGACGGCGCTGTACGCCCGTGCCTTTGGCCGCGAAGCGCTGTCCCCGGTGTCATATCACGATCACGACTGGGGCCGCGCTGATCCATGGACGATCACCTGCGTTTCCGCGATCCCGCCGGGCTTCTGGAGCACCCACGGCGAGGCCTTGCGCCCACCGTGCGGGAAGCTGATCTGGTCCGGCACCGAGACGGCCGAGATCTGGGCCGGCTACATGGACGGCGCCGTGCGATCGGGTCACCACGCCGCGCTCCAGGCGCTCAACGCGCTGCGTCGCGCGTAGGAGGCAGGGATGAAGAAACGGATATTGCTGGGCGCCGCCGGCGCCATCATTGCCGGACTGCTGGCCTGGTTGGGGCCCGACCTCGTCGGACTCTATCGGCTTGACCGCTACATCTCCGCGTCCGCGGCGGCCTACGAGACCAATAGCGGACCCTGGCCTCACGTGACGGACGCTTGCATCGCGTGCCACGGCGTCAGGGGCAATTCGATGCATCAGGGTTATCCGAGCCTGGCAAGCCAGCCGGCCCCGTACGTGGCGGCCCAGCTCCACAAGTTCGCAAGCGGCGAGCGGCACAACCCTACCATGGGCCCGCTGGCGATGACCATGAGCGAGACCGAGATCAACCATCTGGCCGATCACTTTGCCAGGCAACTGGCCGTCGCCAACCGGACTTTCACGCCGGATGCCGTGTTGCGGGAGCGGGGCAGGCAACTGGTGGCATCGGGCAACTGCATCGCTTGCCACGGCGGCCAGTTGATGGGGCGCGACCAGTTTCCGCGCCTTGCCGGCCAGGGTTATGACTACCTGCTTGCGCAGTTCGACGCGTTCGCCGACGGCACGCGCGGCGATCCGACCGGAATGATGAAACGCATTGCCATGGCGGCTTCAGCGCAGGACCGCAAGGCGATGGCGAGCTACCTCGCCAGCCTCGCCCCGCAGAAGTGACGAAGCTGCCCGAAAACATATACCTGGAGTCGTAATGGAACTCAGCTTCTACATTCTCTGCCTTTCGATCGCCACTCTGGTGGCAACGTCCTTGATCTTCGGCCTGAAGTTTCTGGGCAAGCGCAACCATCTTCTCGGGTTCGAGTGGCTGGTCGTGACGTTCTCGGCATCGAACTTCCTGCTCTATTTCCTGGGCGGTGTGGAATTCTCCTATCGCATCTCTTACTTCCTGGACGCGTTCTCCCGGGGCTTCGGTATTCCGGTGATCGCCACTGCCGGACTGATGGGCGTCACGCATCGCTACAAGCCGTCCATCCTGTCGGATGTCCTGTTATTTGCCGCCGCTATCGCGGCAACGGGGGTCCTGGTGTCGGCCGATTTCATGGCGCAGCCCCGGCCGTACTTCTACGTAGCGATGTGGTCCGCATTCTCGGTGTACCTCGCCTACTTTGCCTGGAGATTGCTGAGCGCCGGGGAGGGTCTGCTTGCACTCGGCGTGCTCGTAGTCCTGCTGACGTCTCAGGCCGTCGCCACCATCTACGACTTTTACAAGATCCCCGGCGATGACGAGCAGGCCATCTTCTATGTGCTCGCGTGCCTGGCGTGGTCGCTCATGTGCGTCGTGATGTATTACGCCTATGGTGCGCTGGAGCGCGCGGAGAAGAACGAGGCATCGCTGTCGTCGATGCTGGCGGCACCATGAACCCGGCGACTCCCATGAGCATGGACTTCTCCGCGTTCGCCGGCACGCGCCCGGTGACCGAAGCCATCGGCTTCGATCCCGCTGCACTGCAGGACTGGATGACGCAGCACGTGGAGGGCTTCGCCGGCCCGCTGGCGATCGAGCAGTTCAACGGCGGCCAGTCCAATCCCACCTTCAAGCTGGTCACGCCGGATCAGACCTATGTCATGCGTGCCAGGCCCGGGCCGCGGGCAAGGCTGCTGCCATCGGCGCATGCCATCGAGCGCGAGTTCCGCGTGATGGCAGCGCTTGCCGGTACGGACGTGCCGGTTGCGAGGACCTATGCCATGTGCGAGGACGAGGCAGTGATCGGCCGCGCCTTCTACATCATGGAGCATGTCGAAGGGCGCGTGCTGTGGGACCCGGCGCTGCCCGGCATGGCCCCGCACGAGCGCGCGGCCATCTACGACGAGATGAACCGGGTCATCGCGGCGCTGCACAGCGTCGACTGCAAGGCTGTCGGCCTGGGCGACTATGGCAAGCCAGGCAACTATTTCTCCCGCCAGATCGAGCGGTGGAGCAGGCAGTACAAGTCTTCCCAGACCGAGTCCATTCCGGCGATGGATGCGCTGATGTCATGCCTGCCCCGGCACATCCCGCACGAAGCGGAGGAGCAGGTCTGCATCGTTCACGGTGATTACCGGCTCGACAACCTCATCTTCCATCCGACCGAGCCTCGTGTCCTTGCGCTGCTCGACTGGGAACTCTCGACCCTCGGCCATCCGATGGCGGACTTCAGCTATCACTGCATGAGCTGGCATATCGAACCGGGCCCGCTCCGGGGCATGGCAGGCGTTCACGCCGCCAGCCTGGGTATCCCGGACGAGAAGGCCTATCGGCGTGCCTATGAGCAACGTACCGGACGCAAGATTGCGCAGGACTGGCACTTCTACCTCGCCTTCAGCATGTTTCGCACCGCGGGCATCCTGCAAGGCATCATGAAGCGGGCGTCGGATGGCACCGCGACTTCCACGCGTGCGCTCGAAACCGGGAAACTGGCCAGGCCGGTCGCGGCAATGGCCTGGAAGCATCTGCAAATGCATTCGCGCTGACCGGCACTTCTTCCAACATCACAGCATCATGGCGAATTCAACACCGACCCCTATCGCGCAGCCCGGCCTTGCCGGATTCCTGGACTTCACCGGCAAGACGGTGCTGGTGGTGGGAGGCTCCAGCGGCATCGGCAACGGCATTGCCCAGGCATTCCGGCAACTCGGCGCAGAGGTCCACGCATGGGGCACGCGTGCCCGCGCGGCCGACTACAGCGCCGACGACGGCTCTGACCTCTGCGGTCTGCATTATGCGCAGGTAGATGTCTCCGACCAGGCCGCCATCCACGCCGTGCAGCCCGCCTTCCAGCGCCTGGATGCGCTGGTGCTGTCACAGGGCACCATCCTGTACAAGCGGGCCGAGTTCGAGATGGAAGCCTTTGACAGGGTGCTGAGCGTCAACCTGTCCAGCGTGATGGCGTGCGCGGTCAAGTTCCGGCCGATGCTCCGCGAGAGCCAGGGTTCCCTGGTTACGCTCAGCTCGATCGCGGGCTTCCGGTCCGTGCGCGGAAACCCGGCCTACGCCGCATCCAAGTCAGGCGTGGTGGGTCTGACCCGCACGCTGGGCGAAGCCTGGGCAGCCGAAGGTATTCGCGTCAACGGCATTGCCCCGGGACTGGTCGATACCAAGCTCACCAAGGTCACCACGGCTTCGCCGGCGCGGCTCGATGCAACGCTTTCGCGCGTGCCCCTGGGCCGCATGGGCTTGCCGCACGAGATCGCCGGAGTCGCCGTTTTCCTGGCCTCGCCGTTGGCCTCCTATATGGTTGGTGAGACGCTGCTTGTCGACGGCGGGCTGACGCTGGCCTGACACAAGGGAATCGAATATGCAAATTGGTATTCCACGGGAAACACTCCGCGGCGAGACTCGCGTCGCCGCCACCCCGGAGACCGTCAAGAAATACGTCGCCCAGGGCCACAAGGTGGTGATCCAGG